>JBBSPY010000161.1:0-7523 GCA_038258415.1 Burkholderiales bacterium | reverse complement strand
GGCGGTCCGAAAGATTTGGCCACCGACCCACGCTTCATGAAGGACTTCGGGCAGCGCTGACGTGGCCGCACCGCTGTCGATCGTCCTCTACACTGGCCCGTGGGTCGCGCTCCATTTGCCGGAACGAACGGCATCACGCCTCGGCGGTCGAGCAGTTCGCGGCACACCCAGCGCCATTCGTGACGTGCGAGGCGGTCGTCTTCGATCCTGCCAAGGCTTTGGCGCTGATCGGATCCTGACGCTGGACAGCGACTTCCACGTCTACCGTCGGCATGGTCGGAAGGTGATCCCGCTGCTGCGGCCGACGTGACGAGTCGGCCATGACCTCCTCCCACAATTGAATGACCTGGACGCGGTCAAACAGCTGCGCAGCACGCGCGCGGTGCGCGAACGCGCCGCCACCCTGCTGGCACGAGCGCGCGACGGCGGCTCGCCGCACTTCACCGTCGACGTCGCCAGGCTCGACGTCGCCGCCGCCGAAACCGACTCGGTCACGCGCGCGCGCGATCCGTCGCTCGACATTCCGGACCACTCTCGCTGGCGCCAGTGCGAGGCCGGCGGCGTCGACCGTCGCGCGATGCTCGACGCGCGCCTCGGCGACGCGTCTCCCGCCGAGCGCGCACGCACGCACATCGACCTCGCGCTCGTCGCGGTGCTGCTCGACGCCGGCGCCGGCCCGGACTGGGGCTACGCCGACGCGGCGACCGGCACCGTGCTCACGCGCAGCGAAGGCCTCGGCGTCGCGAGCCTCGAGGCGTTCATGGCCGGCCTGTTCTCGTCCGACCCGAGCCGCCCGCTCCAGGTCGACGCGGGTGGCCTGCGCCGGCTCGACGCCGCCGCACTCGCACGCGCCTTCCAGGCCGGCGACGCCAACCCGCTCGTCGGCCTCGACGGCCGCGTCGCGCTGCTGCGCCGACTCGGCGACGCCCTCGCCGCGCAGCCAGCCGTGTTCGGCACCGCCGCCCGACCCGGCGGCCTGTTCGACACGGTGCACGGCGAGCTCGCAGTCCACGAACTCTTCGTCACGCTGCTCGACACGCTCTCGCCGATCTGGCCGGCGAGCCCGACACTCGACGGCGTGCCGCTCGGCGACTGCTGGCACCATGAGACGGTCGGCTGGATGCCGTTCCACAAGCTCACCCAGTGGCTGACGTACTCGCTGATCGAGCCCTTCGAATGGGCCGGCATTCGCGTGAACGGCCTCGACGACCTCACGGGCCTGCCCGAATACCGCAACGGCGGCCTTCTGCTCGACACCGGTGTGATCGTGCCGCGCGACGCGGCCTGGGCCGACCGCGCCTACGCCGTCGGCGACGCCTTCGTCGTCGAGTGGCGCGCGCTCACCGTGGCGCTGCTCGACGAGCTCGCGCCGCTCGTCCGCGACCGGCTCGGGCGCACCGCCGAGCAGATGCCGCTGGCCTGCGCGCTCGAAGGCGGCACCTGGGCCACGGGGCGCGAGCTGGCACGGCGCTTGCGCGGAGGCCTTCCGCCTGTCAACGTCGCGAGCGACGGCACCGTCTTCTGATCACCCCACCCCACCCCACCGCGACCCACCGCCATGGCCAACGTCCACGTCATCGACCACCCGCTCGTCCAGCACAAGCTCACGCTGATGCGCCGCAAGGACGCGTCGACCTCGAGCTTCCGGCGGCTGCTGAACGAGCTGGCGATGCTGATGACCTACGAGGTCACGCGCGACATGCCGATGCAGCCGATGGAGGTCGAGACACCGCTGGAGAAGACGACCGGCCTCGTGATCGACGGCAAGAAGCTCGTCTTCGTATCGATCCTGCGGGCCGGCACCGGCATCCTCGACGGCATGCTCTCGGTCATCCCCGGCGCTCGCGTCGGCCACATCGGCCTGTACCGCGACCCGAAGACGCTCACCGCCGTCGAGTACTACTTCAAGATGCCGCACGACATGCACGAGCGCGACGTGATCGTCGTCGACCCGATGCTCGCCACCGGCAACTCCGCCGTCGCCGCGGTCGACCGGCTGAAGGAAGTGCGGCCGAAGTCGATCAAGTTCGTCTGCCTGCTGACGTGCCCTGAAGGCGTCAAGGCGATGAACGACGCGCACCCCGACGTGCCGATCTACACCGCCGCGATCGACCGCCAGCTGAACGAGCACGCCTACATCCTGCCCGGCCTCGGCGATGCCGGCGACCGCATCTTCGGCACCAAGTAGATTTCTCCACCCACGAAAACAGGAGGTTCCCTCATGACGATCCGTTCCACCACGCGCCGCCTCGCCCTCGCCGCCGCCGCGCTGGCGCTCGCCGCTCCCGGCCTCGCGCTCGCGCAGGCCAAGATGAAGGTCGCCGCCGTCTACACCGTGCCGTTCGAGCAGCAGTGGGTCGGCCGCCTGCACAAGGCGCTGAAGGCGGCCGAGGCGCGCGGCGAGATCGAATACAAGGCGACCGAGAACGTGTCGAACGCCGACTACGAGCGCGTGATGCGCGAGTACGCGACGGCCGGCAATCAGCTCATCGTCGGCGAGGCGTTCGCAGTCGAGGCGGCGGCGCGCAAGGTGGCGAAGGACTTCCCGAAGACGATGTTCCTGCTCGGCTCGTCGGGCAAGCCGGTGGCGCCGAACTTCAGCGTCTTCGACAACTACATCCAGGAGCCGGCCTACCTGACCGGCATGGTCGCCGGCGGCATGACCAAGAGCAACAAGATCGGCATGGTCGGCGGCTTCCCGATCCCCGAGGTCAACCGGCTGATGCACGCCTTCATGGCCGGCGCGCTCGAGGTCAACCCGAAGACCGAGTTCACGGTGTCGTTCATCAACAGCTGGTTCGACCCGCCGAAGGCCAAGGAAGCGGCCTTCGCCATGATCGACAAGGGCGCCGACGTGATGTATGCCGAGCGCTTCGGCGTGTCGGACGCGGCCAAGGAGCGCAAGGTGCTCGCGATCGGCAACGTGATCGACACGCAGGCGCAGTACCCGGACACGGTGGTCGCGTCGGCGCTGTGGAACATGGAGCCGTCGATCGACCGCGCCATCAGATTGGTGAAGGAAGGCAAGTTCACCGCCGAGGACTACGGCGTCTACTCGACGATGAAGTTCAAGGGCTCCGAGCTGGCGCCGATGGGCACGTTCGCGGGCAAGGTGCCGGCGCCGCTGATGGCCAAGGTGAAGGCGAAGGAAGCGGCGATCCGCGGCGGCACCTTCACCGTGAAGGTCGACGACAGCCAGCCGAAGTCGACGGCGAAGTGACGGGCGCGGCAGCGCCGGTCGCCGCGCCGGCGCTGCGCCTGTCGGGCATCACCAAGCGCTTCGGCGCGCTCGTCGCCAACAACGACATCTCGCTCACGCTCCGCACTGGCGAGGTGCTCGCGCTGCTCGGCGAGAACGGTGCCGGCAAGTCGACACTGGTGTCGATCCTGTTCGGCCACTACGTCGCCGATGCTGGCTCGATCGAGGTCTCGGGTCGGCCGCTCCCGCCCGGACAACCGAGCGCGGCACTGGCCGCCGGCATCGGCATGGTCCACCAGCACTTCACGCTCGCCGACAACCTCACCGTGCTCGACAACGTGATGCTCGGCACCGAGCCGGCCTGGCTGCCGTTCTCGCGCCGCGCCGCGGCGCGTGCGAAGCTGGCCGACGTCGCGCGCCGCTTCGGCCTGCCGGTCGATGCCGACGCGAGGGTCGGCACGCTTTCGGTCGGCGAGCGGCAGCGCGTCGAGATCGTGAAAGCGCTCTACCGCGGCGCCCGCATCCTCATCCTCGACGAACCGACCGCCGTGCTCACGCCGCAGGAGAGCGAGGGCCTGTTCGCCACGCTCGCGCAGATGGTTCGCGAAGGCCTGTCGATCGTCTTCATCAGCCACAAGCTCGGCGAGGTGCTGCGCGTATCCAGCCGTGTCGCCGTGCTGCGCGGCGGCCGGCTCGTGGCCGAGGCAACCGCGAGCGACACCAGCGAAGCGCAGCTCGCGCAGTGGATGGTCGGCGAGGCCATCGCTGCGCCCGTTCGCCGCCCGGCCACCCGGGAAGCGGGCGAGGTCGTCTGCGCGCTCGAGAGCGTGAGCACGCCCGCCGGCAGCCGCGACCGGCTCGACCGTGTCTCGCTCGATCTGCGCGCCGGCGAAATCGTCGCCGTGGCCGGCGTCTCGGGCAACGGCCAGGTCGCGCTTGCCGAGCGGCTCTCGGGCGTGCGCCGTGCGAGCGCCGGCCGCGTCACCTTGCTGGGCGCGCCGCTGCGCGCCGAGCCGGCGCGGCTCGTCGCGCGCGGCGTTGCCCGGGTGCCGGAAGACCGGCACGGCGTCGGCGCCATCGGCGACCTGCCGGTGTGGGAGAACGCCGTCTCCGAGCGGCTGCGCTCGCGTGACTTCTCGCGCGGCTGGTTCGTGCGCCGGGGCGCCGCCCGGCGCCACGCACAGCGCGTGATCGAGGCGTTCGACGTTCGCGGCGCAGGACCGATGGCGCCAGCCCGCTCGCTCTCGGGCGGCAACATGCAGAAGCTCATCCTCGGTCGCGCGCTGCTGCCACCCGAAGGCAGCGCGACGACGACGCGCCTCATCGTCGCCCACCAGCCGACGTGGGGCCTCGACGTCGGCGCCGTCGCCTACGTGCAGCGGCAGCTCATCGCCGCACGCGACGCGGGCGCTGCGGTGCTGCTCGTCTCCGACGACCTCGACGAGGTGATGACGCTCGGCGACCGCATCGCCGTCATGCACGACGGCGCACTCACCCCGGCGCTGCCCGCCTCCGAGTGGACGCGAGAGCGGATCGGCCTCGCGATGGCCGGCGCGCGCCACGAACCGGAGGAGCTGAGCGCGTGAGGATCGAGAAGCGACTCGCGCCATCGCCGACGGCGCTCGCCCTCGCCTCGCTCGCCGCCATCGCGTTCACGCTCGTCGTCAGCAGCGCGCTCGTGCTCGCGGCAGGCGCGCCGGTCGGCCGTACCTACGGCCTGCTCCTGCAAGGCGCGTTCGGATCGGTCTTCGCGTGGAGCGAGACGCTCACGCGGGCGATCCCGCTCATCTTCACCGGCCTCTCGGTCGCCATCGCCTTCAAGGCGCGGCTCTTCAACATCGGCGCCGAGGGCCAGCTCTACGCCGGCGCGCTCGCTGCGGTCGCCGTCGGCGGCCTGCACGGTGGCACCGGCCTCGACTGGGCGACGTGGCTCCTCTTTCCCGCGATGCTGGCGGCGGCGGCACTCGTCGGCGCACTGCTGCTGCTCGGCCCGACGCTGCTGAAAGCGAAGCTCGGAGTCGACGAGGTGGTGACGACGCTGCTCCTCAACTTCATCGTCCTCCTCTTCGTCTCGGCGATGCTCGACGGGCCGATGAAGGACCCGGCGGCGATGGGCTGGCCACAGAGCGTGGCGCTCAAGCCCGAACTCGAAACGGCGCGCCTGGTCGAGGGCACGCGCGTGCACAGCGGCCTCGTCGGCGCGGCCGCACTCGCGGTGCTGCTGTGGGCGCTGCTGCGCACGACGGCGCTCGGCTTCGACATCCGGGCCGTCGGCGCCAATGCCCGCGCCGCCGCCTTCGCCGGCGTGCCGGTCACGCGCACGCTGGTGCTCGTCGCACTCCTCTCCGGTGGCCTCGCCGGGCTCGGCGGCGCGATCGAGGTCGCCGGCCGAACGGGCTACGTCACCCTCGACATGTCACCGGGCTACGGCTACACCGGCATCGTCATCGCCCTGCTTGCCGGACTGAACCCGCTCGGTGTCGTCGCCGCGGCGGTGTTCGTCGCCGGCGTGCTGGTGGGTGCCGACAGCATGAGCCGCGCGGTGGGCGTGCCCACTTATCTGGCCGACGTGATCGTCGCCGTGTCGCTGCTGTCGGTGCTGGTCGCGTCGCTGGCGACGCAGTACCGGCTGCGCTGGCGCTGACGATGCATCGATCCGCACGACCGAAGTGACCGACCTCCTCGCCATCCTCGCCAACGCCGACTTCTGGGTCGCCGTGCTGCGCATCTCGACGCCGCTCGTCCTCGGCACGCTCGGCGTGCTGTGGTGCGAGCGCGCCGGGGTTCTCAACCTCGGCATCGAGGGGATCATGGTCGCGGGCGCGTTCGCTGGCTGGCTCGCGGTGTTCCACGGCGCGCCGTTGTGGGCCGGCGTGGCCGTGGCCGCGGCGACCGGTGCCGCGTTCGGCCTGCTGCACGCGCTGCTCACCGTCGGCCTCGCGCTCTCGCAGCACGTCACCGGCCTCGGCATCACGCTGCTCGCCACGGCGACGAGCTACTACGGCTACCGCGTCGCCTTTCCCAAGGTCAGCACGCCGCCGACGATCACGCCGTTCGCACCGATGGACTGGCTGCCGCTGCCCGTGCTCTCGCAGCAGACGGCGCTGACGCTCTTCGCGCTCCTCCTCGTGCCGCTCTCCGCATGGATCCTCTACCGCACGCCCGCCGGCCTCGCCGTGCGCATGGTCGGCGAGAACCCGCAAGCCGCCGAAGGCCAGGGCCTGTCGGTGCTGGCCACCCGCACGGCGGCGATCGTCGCCGGCTCGGCGCTGATGGGCGTGGCGGGCTCGTTCCTCACGCTCTCGGCCTTCAACGCCTTCTTCTTCAACATGGTCAACGGCCGCGGCTGGATCTGCATCGCGCTCGTAGTCTTCGCGTCGTGGCGACCCGGCAAGGCGCTCCTGGGCGCGCTGCTCTTTGCCTTCTTCGACGCGCTGCAGCTGCGCCTGCAGCAGGCCGGCGGCGCGGCATTGCCGTATCAGGTGTACCTGATGCTGCCGTACGTGCTGTCGATCCTGGCGCTGGTGCTCGTGGCGCGAAGGGCGGCATACCCGCAGGCGCTGATGAAACCGTATCGGAAAGGGGAGCGGTGAGACGGAAGCTGCTGTTCGCCATCGCACGCGCGGTCCGAAGCCCCACCTGATTGCTCGACAACCTCGTGGAGCCTCACGCTGTCTCTCGTCTGCGCGCCACGCGTCTGGCGAAGTCCACCAGGCCCTTTCTGGCGCGAGGCGGCTTCAGGCGCGAGCGCTGCACGGGCTGCCGGCTGGTCCCGACACACTGCATGTGCGCCTTGCGCACCCCGGTTTTCACGCGCGCGGCGGTGTGCCTGCTGATGGCCGACATCGAACCGCTGAAGCCGACCAACACCGGATGGCTGATCGCAGATCTGGTCCCCGACACCTTCGCGTTCGGCTGGTCTCGAACCGAACCCGATCCTGCGCTCCTCTCGCTGTTGAGCGAGCCGGACTGGGACTTCCATGTCGTGTTCCCAAGCCAGTACGCGGCGCCGGAACGAGTCGTGCACACCGTTCCGACGCGTGCCCCAGGCGATGCCGGCGCGACCAAACGGCCACTGTTCATCCTGCTGGACGGCACTTGGTCGGAAGCACGAAAAATGTTCAGGCGCAGCCCCTACCTGAACCACTTTCCGGTGCTCAGCCTGGGGCCGCCGCGGGCCTCTCGATACAAGCTGCGCCGGTCACGTTGCGGCGACCATTTCTGCACGAGCGAGGTGGCTGCGATGTGCCTGGATCTCGCAGGCGACCCTGTCGCGGGCCAGACGCTGGAGGCGTACCTGGACGTCTTCACGGACCACTACCTT
>JBBSPY010000160.1:0-7556 GCA_038258415.1 Burkholderiales bacterium | reverse complement strand
CTGGATGTACGCCTTCGACTCCCAGCCGTTCTGGAAGATGTGGTACAGCACGCCGAACAGGAACGGGATGTCGGAGCCGGAGCGGATGCGGACGAACTCGTCGGCCTTGGCCGCCGTGCGCGTGAACCGCGGGTCGACGACGATCATCTTGCAGCCGGTTTCCTTGGCATGCAGCATGTGCAGCATCGACACCGGGTGCGCCTCGGCGGCGTTCGAACCGATGTACAGCGCGCACTTCGAGTTGCGCATGTCGTTGTACGAGTTCGTCATCGCGCCGTAGCCCCACGTATTCGCGACGCCCGCGACGGTGGTGGAGTGGCAGATGCGCGCCTGGTGGTCGCAGTTGTTGGTGCCCCACAGGCTCACCCACTTGCGCAGCAGGTAGGACTGCTCGTTGTTGTGCTTCGACGAACCGACGACGAAGATCGAATCGGGGCCGCTCTGCTTCCTCAACTCGAGCATCTTCTGGCTGATCTCGTTCAGCGCCTGGTCCCAGGAAATGCGCTCGTACTTGTTGCCGACGAGCTTCATCGGCGTCTTCAGGCGGTGGTCACCGCGGCCGTGTTCGCGAAGTGCGGCGCCCTTGGCGCAGTGCGCGCCCAGGTTGAGAGGCGAGTCGAAGACCGGTTCCTGGCGCACCCACACGCCGTTCTCGACCACCGCGTCGACGGCGCAGCCGACCGAGCAGTGCGAGCAGACGGTGCGCCGCACGACCGGCTTCGCGCCCGCCGCCGGCGCGTCGGCGGCGCTCGCCTTGCGAACCAGCGTGAGCTGCGACCCTGCCAGGCCGACACCGACGCCGAGGCCCGAGCGGCGCAGGAAGGTGCGCCGGTCGAGCGTCGGCGCCGCAGCGCGAACGCCGCGGGCCAGGCTCGCGACGAGCGAGGAGCGGATGGCGGCGTCGCCTGAGGAGGCAACACCGGTGGACTTGCGCGTCAGCAGCATGGGGGCACCTTCGGCGATGCGGCGGGTCAGGACCGCGTCGTTTCGTAGTAGCGCAGGACGTGCGCCGTTTCGCGGTAGCCCTCGCCGGCACGGTCGGTCGGTGCCTTGGCGAGCGTCGGCTCCGGCGTTGCGATGCCGCGGTGCAGGGCCACGGCAGCCAGAGCCGCTGCCCCTGCGACGCCCGCACCGGCGACCAGCCCGCGCCTGCCGACAGGCTGCGAAGACGCGTCGGGTGGCGGAGATGAAGGGCGAGACGAACGAAACAAGGTCATGGTCGCTTCCCTGTGTGCGGCGGCACCAACCACATTAGCACCGAGGCGAAGCGAAGGTGAGAGGGTTGGCCCCGGGGTTTCAGGTGTCGAGCAGGTCGAAGGCCTGCGCTTCGACGGCGAAGAAGTCGCGCGCGAATCGAGCCAGCGCGGCGTAGAAGTCGGCACCGTGGTGCTGCTCGATCGCGTCGCACAGCTGCGTGCCCCAGGGTGCGAGATGGGCATCGAAGAAACGGCGCTGCGCCGCGAGGTTGCTCGTCGCGACGTCGTCCCCGGCGATCAGCCAGCGCATCACCTCGCAGATGCCGGCGATGTGGTCTTCGGTCATGGCGCCTTCGCCGGCGCCTTCCAGGCCGAGCTCGCGCATCGCGGCGCGCACATCGACGAGCGGCTGTTCGTGGAGCCGGCCGACGACGAAGAACGACGCATAGGGCAGCAGCTCGGCCTTGCCGACACCGGTGAACAGCGCCTCGAACTCGCGGGAGATCGCCGACTCGCCGAGCCGACGCGCCGCGCCGACGAGCTCGCCCCAGCTGTGCTCGAGGAAGGCGCCGCTCACCGGCGCGGCGGTGACGGCGACACCGAGCTGCGCCTGCAGTTCGGCGTCGGGCGGAGCGGCGAACAACCGCGCGAGCAGGCCGTAGACCTCGGCCCGTGCCAGCTCGTCGCCATCGTCGGGTGCGGCGAAGCGCAGCGGCTCCGATCGGGGCTCGCCGGGCATCTCAGAGATCACCGATGCGGACTTCGTCGGGGTCGGTGTGGATCGCGACGACCCGGCAGTCGCCGCACATCCGCAGGCGTTCGGCCGCCGCACCCTGGAACATCGCGTGTCCGGCGAGCTTGCCGATCATCGCCTCGACCGCGCGCAAGGTGCCGAACGGCTTGCCGCAGCGCACGCAGCAGAACGGCTCGGCCTCATTGAGCACGCGCGAGCGTCGCCGCGCCTGGCCCGCGTCGGCCAGCAGCAGGCGCGGCTGCAGCGTGATCGCGTCTTCCGGACAGGTCGTGGCGCACAGGCCGCACTGCACGCATCGATCCTCGATGAAGCCGAGTTGCGGCCGCTCGGGGTTGTCGACGAGCGCGCCCTCGGGGCAGGCGCCGACGCACGCCAGGCACAGCGTGCAGGCGTTGCGGTCGACGACGATCGCGCCGAACGGGCTGGCCGGCGCCGGCAGCGCGATCTGCTCGGGAACCGCGCGCGATTGCTGGAGCAGGTGATCGATCGCGAAGTCGAGCGTGCCGCGCTTGTCGGCCGGCACGGCGAACGTCGCGGCACGCTCGACCGTCACGGCGGAGGGCCGCCGCAGCGCCTGGTCCAGACGCAGCAGCGCCGGCTCGCTGCGCGGCGCTGCCGGGTCGGCGTCGACCGGCCGCGCCGGTCCGGACTCCGCCGGCCGCAGCGCCAGCCGCGACACTTCGCCGCCGCCGATGATGCGCAGGTGCTCACCGGCAAAGCCGAGTCCGTCGAGGATCGCCTCGGCAACGGCCATCTGCGCGGCGATCGCCTCGCGGTAGTCGGGTGCCTCCTCGTGCGTGACGAGCACCCAGACCTGCGCTGCGCCGAAGGCGATGGCCGACAGCCAGAGCTCGATGCCGACCGATGCGGTGTGCCACACGTCGAGCGGAATGACGCGGGCCGGAACGCCCTGGATGCCGGGATCGATGCGGGCGGCGCGGCCGAGCGCGTCGATCACGCCGCTGCCGGCGGCGCGGCTGTGGATGAGCAAGACCGCGTCGCGGCCGCCGGCGCGGCGGTACGTGCCGAGCAGGGTGCGGATGCGCGCGCCCAGCTCGTCGGGGCGTGGCGCAGCGAAGCTGATCGCGCCACTGGGGCATACGGTCGTGCATGCACCGCAGCCGACGCACAGATGCGGCTCCACCACGATGCCGCCGCTGCCTTGCACGCGGCCTTTCGGGTCGGCGTCGCTGCGGATCGCCGCCGCCGAGCAGACGTCGATGCAGGCCGTGCAGCCGATCTGGCCGTTGCGGGTGTGGGCGCAGATCTTCTGCTCATAGCGGAAGAACTTCGGCTTCTCGAACTCGCCGACGCTCTCGCGCAGGCGCAGCGCCGCGTCGACCAACCCGGCATCGTCGCGCACGTGGAAGTAGCCCTGCGGCGGCTGATGCAGGCCGATGAACGCATCGGGCTGGAGGTCGAGCACGAGGTCGTAAGGCTCCGTCGTCTCGGTCGCGGGGCGGCCGAAATCGATCGCACCGGCGGCGGCGCAGACGCGAACGCAATCGCGGTGGGCCGTGCAGCGCTCGAGGTCGACCTGGTAGCTGAAGTCGATCGCCGCTTCGGGGCAAGCCTCGATGCAGGCATTGCATCGCGTGCACAGGTCGAGGTCGATCGGGTTGTCGCTCGTCCACGTGACCTCGAAGGCGCCGAGCCAGCCGTCGATCCGCGTCGGCCGGCCCGCGTGCACCGCCATCGTCCGCGCCTGCGGCACGGTGCCGCCGGGGCGTGTCAACAGCAGCGTGACGTCGAGTTGGTCGGACAGCAGCGCCGCGGCACGCGTGGCCCGATCGGCACTGCCGATGACCAGCACCCGCCCCGCCGACGCGTACGACACCGCGGGAAGCGGTGTCGGCTCCGGCCCTCGTGCGGCGGCGATGAGGGCGGCGACCTTCGGCAGCGTCGAAGCGGCATCCCTCGACCAGCCGCCGGTCTCGCGGATGTTGACGAAGCGGATCGGCCGCTCGGCCAGCGGCCGCGCGCCTTCGGTCGCTTCGGCCAGTTCGAGGAACAGGCGGCTTTCCTGGGTGCACGCGACGAGCAGGTCGGCGCCCAGGCGGCTGGCGCGCTGGAACGCGCCGGCTTCGCGCCGGCACAGCGTCGAGTGGACGGTCTCGGTGCCGGCCCCGGCTTCAGGGCCGAGCGCCAGCGCGAGCGCCGGGCCGTCCAGCGGCATCGTCCGGTTGCAGTCGCAGATCAGCGTCGTCATTGTTGGAGGCCAGCGCTGCGGGCAGCGGCGGCGTGGGGGATTCGGGCAGGGGAACGGATGCCGCGGCTTCGGCTTCGGGTTCGGTTTCGGCTTCGGCTTCGGGATCGTCGGCGAAAAGGCCGAGCGCGTGCGACTGGACCATCCGGCGCAACATCGAAGGCGGAATCGGATCGGGCTTGCCGTAGTCGTCGATGTACGTATCGAGACCGTCCATGACGTTGAAGCGCGGGTCGGCGAACAGCTTCTTCATCGCCGCGTTGCTGACGCCGCTGTCGACGCCGCTGCCGACAAAGCGCGAGAAGTCGGAGGTCGCGTCGAGGAATTCGACGTCGTGCATCGTCGGCAGCGCGATGCGGTCGCCCTCTGCTGGCGGGGAAGCCGTCTCGCCGACGTCCGGCCGCGATGGGGCATCGACCACCGTCGGCGGCGCAACCTCGGCGACCTCGGCGTCGAGCGGCACCGGATCGACCGTGACGGCGGCTTCGCGCACCTGGGCCTTGCGCTTCGACCAGCGCGCCAGGAAGGGCTCGTCGGCTCCGCTCACGACCGGTGCTCCGGCGCGACGAACGAGCGAGGCCGGCGTCGTTCCTTCTTCTCGGGCCGCCAGTTCGCGTCGTTGAACGCCTGCAGCCAGGCGACGAGGTCGGGCTGCAATGGCACGTTGTCGACTTTCTCCTGTGCGTCGAGCCAGCGGCCGGCCTCGTGGTACGACACGCTCACCGTCTCCGGCCACGCGAGCGACGGATCGGCGTCGTCGCTGCGCCAGACGACGAACCACACCGGCGCCGGCGAGGTGAGGTTGAGGTGGTATCCCTCGCCCTCGTCGCGGAACAACTCGAGCGTGTAGCCGGGGTGCAGCGTGCGGCAGATGCGGCCGTCGTCGCGCAGCACCCGCGCCTCGCTGCCGAACGCCTCTTCCTGCGCCACGACCTCGACGACGCGGTGCCGCCAGTCCTCCCACCGGTTCGGCGCCGCCTCCCGTTCCATGACGACGGCGACGCGGATCGACGGACGGTCGACGGCCATCACGTGTCGCGCGAGATCGTGATGCCTGGCAGCTTCGACGAGTAGTCCTTGGCGCGCTCGGCGATCTTCACGGCGACCTTGCGCGCCACCGCCTTGTAGATCCCGGCGATCTCGCCGTCGGGATCGGCCACGACGCTCGGTCGCCCGCTGTCGGCCTGGACACGGATCGACAGGTTCAGCGGCAAGGCGCCGAGATAGTCGACCTTGTATTCATCCGCCAGCCGCTTCCCGCCTTCCGCGCCGAAGATGTGCTCGACCCGGCCACATCCTTCGCACACGTGGACCGCCATGTTCTCGACCACGCCGAGGATGGGCACGCTCACCTTCTCGAACATGCGGATGCCCTTGCGCGCGTCGAGCAGGGCGATGTCCTGCGGCGTCGTGACGATCACCGCGCCGGTGAGCGGCACCCGCTGCGACAGCGTGAGCTGGATGTCGCCGGTGCCCGGCGGCAGGTCGACGATCAGGTCGTCGAGCTCGCGCCACGCCGTCTGCCGCAGCAGTTGCTCGAGCGCCTGCGTGACCATCGGCCCGCGCCAGACCATGGGGCTGTCGGGCTCGATGAGGAAGCCGATCGACATCACCTGGACGCCGTGGTTCTCCATCGGCTCCATCGTCTTGCCGTCGGCCGACTCGGGCCGGCCCGAGATGCCCATCATCATCGGCTGGCTTGGACCGTAGATGTCGGCGTCGAGGATGCCGACCGACGCGCCCTCGGCGGCCAGCGCGAGCGCCAGGTTGACCGCGGTCGTGCTCTTGCCGACGCCGCCCTTGCCCGACGCGACGGCGACGATGTTCTTCACTCCCGGCAGCAACTGGACGCCGCGCTGCACGGCGTGCGCGACGATCTTCGAGGCGACGGAGACGCTGACGTTGCGCACGCCCTCGACCGTTCGCGCCGCCTCGACGAGCAGGCCGCGCAGCTTCGGCGCGGTCGACTTCGCCGGGTAGCCGAGTTCGACATCGAAGGCAACGTCGCCGCCGTCGATGCGCAGGTTCTTCACCTGCCTGGTCGCCACCAGGTCGTGACCCGTTTCGGGGTCGATGACCGACTGCAGCGCTTTCAGGAGATCGGATTCTTGGATGCTCATGGGGTGCAGGCCAGTCTAGCCGGCGTGCCCGACCGCGGGCTTCAGGTAGAAGTCGAAGGTGTGCCGGGTCGGCGTGTCGGTGCGCAGGCGCCAGCCGTCGGGCCGCGACGCGTCGGGCGCGAAGCCGGCGTCGAACGCGCACCCGGACGGATCGAACGGCGCAAGCGATCGCACGTCGTTCCAGCCGAGCAGGAGTGCGCCGCCCGGGCGCAGCACCGCGTGCGACGCGCGCAGCGCGCGCAGCAGCTCGCCACGGTCGTCGATGCCGAAGCCGTAGACGCCGTTGCAGACGATGGCGTCGACGCTGCCGGCCTCGAGGTGGCGGTGCACGTCCTGCAACGGTGCGACGAGATGGTCGGGCGAACCGTGGCGGGCCTTGCGTGCGTCGACGTCGATCGTGCGGAAGCGCTCGCGGTGCGGCTCGAACAGGCGCGCGTAGTCACGCGTGTACCACTCGCAGCCGACGAACAGCAGGGAGCGGAGCGCGGGGTCGGCGGCGTAGCCGGCGAGCCAGCGGCTCTCGAGCAGCGTGCGATCGGCGCTGGCGATGCGGCGCATGCCGGGCAGCGCGTCGCGGAGCTTGCGACGCAGCCAACGCCAGCGGTCGCGCCACGGCAGATCGAGCCAGACGACGACCGGCCGGGGAAGCGTCCACGGCGAGATCCACCGCGAGCGCCGGCCGAACGACCGTGCTTCATAGAATCGATGTCCGATTCCGACGCCGGCGCCGCGAGGCGCGAGCGCCTCCCCATGCCGCGCCAGCTCTTCGTCACCACCGCCCTGCCCTACGCCAATGCGCCGTTCCATATCGGCCATATGATGGAGTACATCCAGGCGGACATCTGGGTGCGCTTCCAGCGGTCGGTGGGGTCTTCGGTGCAGTTCGTCTGCGCCGACGACGCGCACGGCGCTCCGATCATGATTGCCGCCGAGAAGGCAGGCGAGACGCCGCAGGACTTCGTCGCCGCCATCGCCGCAGGTCGCCAGCGCTACCTCGACGGCTTCCACATCGCCTTCGACCACTGGCATTCGACCGAGAGCACCGAGAACACCGAGCTCGCGCAGTCGATCTATCGCGCCCTGCGCGAGCAGGAGCTGATCGACGTGAAGTCGGTCGAGCAGTTCTACGACCCGGTAAAGGGCATGTTCCTGCCCGACCGGTACATCCTGGGCGAGTGCCCGGTGTGCGGCGCGAAGGATCAGTACGGCGACAGCTGCGAGGTCTGCGGCTCGGTCTACGCGCCGACCGCGCTGAAGAACCCGACCTCGGCGCTGACGGG
>JBBSPY010000159.1:0-7577 GCA_038258415.1 Burkholderiales bacterium | reverse complement strand
GCTCGACGATCCGGAAGCCTTCCTCGAGGAGAGCGAGGTCGAAGGCGACCACGAAGCGGTGACCCGCGCGCCGGTCGTCACCGTCATGGGCCACGTCGACCACGGCAAGACCTCGCTGCTCGACCGCATCCGCGCCAGTCGAGTGGCGCAGGGCGAGGCGGGCGGAATCACGCAGCACATCGGCGCCTATCACGTCCAGACGCCTCGCGGAATGATCACCTTCCTCGACACGCCAGGCCACGCCGCATTCACCGCGATGCGGGCGCGCGGCGCGAAGGCGACCGACATCGTCATCCTCGTGGTGGCGGCAGACGACGGCGTCATGCCGCAGACCAAGGAAGCCATCTCGCACGCCAAGGCGGCGAAGGTGCCGATCGTGGTGGCGATGAACAAGGTCGACAAGCCCGAGGCCAACCTCGAGCGCGTGAAGAGCGAATTGGTGGCGGAGGAGGTCGTGCCGGAGGACTTCGGCGGCGATTCGCCGTTCGTTGCGGTGTCGGCCAAGACCGGAGCCGGTGTCGACGCGCTGCTCGAACAGGTGCTGCTGCAGGCCGAGGTGCTGGAGCTGAAAGCGCCGATCGACGCGATGGCCAAGGGCATCGTCATCGAGGCGCAACTCGACAAGGGCCGCGGCCCGGTCGCGACGGTGCTGGTGCAGAGCGGCACACTCAAGCGCGGCGACGTCGTGCTCGCGGGTTCGAGCTTCGGTCGGGTGCGCGCAATGCTCGACGAGGACGGCAAGCCGATCGACAAGGCCGGACCGTCGATCCCGGTCGAGATCCAGGGCCTCACGGAAGTGCCTCAGGCCGGCGACGAATTCATGGTGCTCGGCGATGAACGCCGTGCGCGCGAGATCGCGACCTTCCGCCAGGGCAAGTACCGCGACGTGAAGCTCGCGCGCCGTCAGGCTGCGAACCTCGAAAGCATGATGGACCAGATGGGGCAGAGCGCCAAGCAGGTGCTCCCGCTCATCGTCAAGGCCGACGTGCAGGGCTCGCAGGAGGCGCTGTCGCAGTCGCTCCTCAAGCTCTCGACCGACGAGGTCAAGGTGCAGATCGTGCACGCTGCGGTCGGTGGCATCAGCGAGAGCGACATCAACCTGGCGATCGCATCGAAGGCCGTCATCGTCGGCTTCAACGTCCGCGCCGACGCCGGCTCGCGCAAGCTCGCCGAGAACAACGGCGTCGACATCCGCTACTACAACATCATCTACGACGCGGTCGACGAGATCAAGGCGGCGATGACCGGCATGCTCGCGCCCGAGCAGCGAGAGGAGACGATCGGCACGGCCGAGATCCGGACGGTGTTCAACGCGTCGAAGATCGGCGTCGTGGCCGGCTCGATGGTCACGGCCGGCGTGGTCCGCCGCGGCGCGCGCTTCCGCCTGCTGCGCGAGAACATCGTCGTGCACACCGGCGAGGTCGAGTCGGTGCGCCGCCTCAAGGACGATGTCCGCGAAGTCGCGACCGGCTTCGAATGCGGCATCAAGCTGAAGAACGTGATCGACATCAAGGAAGGCGACCAGCTCGAGTTCTACGAGGTGAAGGAAATCGCGCGAACGCTCTAGGCGGTCGTCGAAATCATCCTTCGAACCCCGCCCGCCTCACGGCTGGCGGGGTTCTCCTTTGGAGCCCACCACCATGCGCCACAAGCCTTCGATCCCCAATCGCAGCTACCGCATCGCCGACCAAATCCAGCGCGACGTCGCGGAGCTCATCCGCGAGCTGAAGGACCCGCGCATCGGCATGGTGACCCTGCACGCCGTCGAGGTCTCGGCCGACTATGCGCACGCGAACATCTACTTCTCCGTGCTCGTCGGCGACGCCGGCGAGACCGAGACGGCGCTCAACGAGGCCGCCGGCTACGTGCGCAACGGCCTGTTCAAGCGACTCAAGCTGCACACCGTGCCGACGCTGCACTTCAAGTTCGACCGCACGACCGAGCGCGCGGCCGAACTCTCGGACCTGATCGCCCGGGCGAACGCGATGCAGGCGAAGGACTGATGCAGACCGCGCCGCGCGTTCGCGCCCCTCGCCGTGACGTCGACGGCGTGCTCGTGCTCGACAAGCCGCTCGGCCTCACGAGCACGGCAGCGCTGCAGCGCGCGCGGCGCCTGCTCGGCGCCGAGAAGGCCGGCCACACGGGCACGCTCGATCCGCTCGCCAGCGGCGTGCTGCCGCTCGTCTTCGGTGCTGCGACCAAGCTCTCGCAAGTCGGCCTCGACGGCGACAAGCGCTACCTGGCGACGCTCTCTCTCGGCAGCAGCACGACGACGGGCGACCGTGAAGGCGCCGTCGTCACGACCCGACCGGTTCGCGTCACCCGCGACGATCTCGAACGCGCCTGCCGCTCTCACGTCGGCCGCATCGCCCAGGTGCCGCCGATGCATTCGGCGCTCAAGCACGAGGGCCGACCCCTCTACGACTACGCGCGCGCCGGCGTCGAGGTCGAGCGCGAGGCTCGCCAGATCGTCGTGCACGCGATCGACGTGGTCGGCACGGTGGAAGGCGAAGCACACGCCTGGACGATCGACGTTCGCTGCGGCAAGGGAACCTACATCCGCAGCCTGGCCGAGAGCATCGGCGAGGCGCTCGAATGCGGTGCGCATCTGGCCGCGCTGCGCCGCACGGAAAGCGCCGGCTTCTCGCTGGCCGAAGCGGTCACGCTGGACTCGCTCGAGACGATGGACGCCGCAGCGCGCGACGGCTGCCTGTGCCCTGCCGACGCGCTCGTGGCCGGTTGGCCCGACATCGTTCTCGAGGCCGATGAGGCGGCGCGCTTCCTGACCGGCCTGCGGCGACGCACGCCCCGCGACGACGCAGCGCAGGTCCGTGTATACGGTCCCCCTCCCGACAGCGACACCCGCACGCCACCCGCATTCCTCGGCATCGCCCGCATCGCCGCAGGCGAGCTGATCGCCACCCGCCTCCTCAGCCCCGACGAAGTCGGCCGCATCGCGCGGACCCCGAGCCAGACACCATGACCCGCCAGATCCGCAACATCGCCATCATCGCCCACGTCGACCACGGCAAGACGACGCTCGTCGACCAGCTGCTGCGGCAAAGCGGCACCTTCCGCGCCAACGAGAAGGTCGCCGAACGCGTGATGGATTCGAACGACCTCGAGCGCGAGCGCGGGATCACGATCCTCGCCAAGAACTGCGCCGTCGAGTGGAAGGGCACGCACGTCAACATCGTCGACACCCCCGGGCACGCCGACTTCGGCGGCGAGGTCGAGCGCGTGCTTTCGATGGTCGACTCGGTGCTGCTGCTCGTCGACGCGGTCGAGGGTCCGATGCCGCAGACGCGCTTCGTGACCAAGAAGGCGCTGGCGCTGGGCCTCAAGCCCATCGTCGTCGTCAACAAGGTCGACCGACCCGGGGCGCGGCCCGACTACGTCATCAACGCCACCTTCGACCTGTTCGACAAGCTGCACGCGACCGAGGAGCAGCTCGACTTCCCCGTCGTCTTCGCGTCCGGGCTCAACGGCTGGGCGACCCTGACGCAGGGCGAGATCGGCAGCGACCTCTCGCCGCTGTTCGACGCGATCCTGAAGCACGTGCCGGCGCACGAAGGATCACCCACCGACCCGCTGCAGCTGCAGATCTGCTCGCTCGACTACTCCACCTACGTCGGCCGCATCGGCATCGGGCGCATCAACCAGGGTACGTTGAAGCCCATGCAGGACGTGGCCGTCTACGCCGGCCCCGGCTCGGCACCGCTTAAGGCACGAGTGAACCAGGTGCTGAAGTTCGAGGGCCTCGACCGTCAGCAGGCAACCGAGGCCGGCCCGGGCGACATCGTGCTCATCAACGGCATCGAGGGAATCGGCATCGGCGTGACGCTGACCGACATCGAAGACCCGCTGCCGCTGCCGATGCTGCAGGTCGACGAACCGACGCTGACGATGAATTTCTGCGTCAACAACTCGCCGCTCGCCGGACGCGAAGGCAAGTTCGTGACCAGCCGCCAAATCCGCGACCGGCTCGACCGCGAGTTGCAGAGCAACGTCGCACTCAAGGTGATCGACACCGACGAGGACGGCATCTTCGAGGTGTCGGGCCGCGGCGAGCTGCACCTCACCATCCTGCTCGAGAACATGCGGCGCGAGGGCTACGAACTCGCGGTGTCGAAGCCGCGCGTCGTCTTCCACGAGGTGGACGGCGAGCGCCAGGAGCCGATCGAGCAGCTGACGGCCGACGTGGAAGACCAGCACCAGGGTGCTGTCATGCAGGCGCTCGGCGAGCGCAAGGCCGAGCTCGTGAACATGGAGCCCGACGGCAGGGGCCGCGTGCGCCTGGAATACAAGATCCCGGCGCGCGGCCTGATCGGCTTCTCCAACGAATTCCTGAACCTGACCCGCGGCACCGGACTCATCAGCAACATCTTCGACAGCTACGAGCCCTACAAGGGCGAGATCGAAGGGCGCAAGAACGGCGTGCTGATCAGCCAGGACGACGGCGAGGCCGTGACCTACTCGCTCGGCAAGCTTGACGACCGCGGCCGCATGTTCGTCAAGGCAGGCGACCCGCTCTACGAAGGCATGATCATCGGCATCCATTCGCGCGACAACGACCTGGTCGTCAACGCGGTTCGCGGCAAGCAGCTCACGAACTTCCGCGTCTCGGGCAAGGAAGACGCGATCAAGATCACGCCGCCGATCCAGCTGACACTCGAGTACGCGGTGGAGTTCATCGCCGACGACGAGCTCGTCGAGATCACGCCGAAGTCGATCCGCGTTCGCAAGCGCTACCTGAAGGAGCACGAGCGCAAGCGGGCGTCACGCGAAGCCTGAGGCCGCACCAATCGGGTGGAGGACCGTCAGCGCCGCGCTGGATCGAAGTGCTTCTGCAGCCCCTGCCAGCAGCGGTGGTACTCGCGCTGGCGTTCGGCCGAGTCGAGGGCGAGTGCCGTCGGCCGCCAGACGCAGCGCGACTCGAACATGAAGGCCATGGTGTCGCGGATCACGTCGGGCTTCGAGAGGTCGGCGCGGCTGGCCTTGTCGAAGGTGTCGGCGTCGGGGCCGTGGCCGCTCATGCAGTTGTGCAGGCTGCAGCCGCCCGGCGTGAAGCCCTCGGCCTTGGCGTCGTAGGCGCCGTGCACGAGGCCCATGAACTCGCTGGCGATGTTGCGGTGGAACCAGGGCGGGCGGAAGGTGTCCTGCATCGCCAGGATGCGCGGCGGGAAAATCGCGAAGTCGAGGTTGCTCACGCCGGGCGTGTCGGACGCGCTGTGCAGAACGAGGAAGATGGACGGGTCGGGATGGTCGAAGCCGATCGAGCCGATCGGGCTGAATCGCCGCAGGTCGTACTTGTAGGGCGCGTAGTTGCCATGCCACGCGACCACGTCGATCGGCGAGTGGTCCATCCTCGCCGACCACAGCCGACCCATGAACTTGGCGATCAGCTCGTGCTCGGCGTCGATGTCCTCGTAGGAGGCCACGGGTGTCAGGAAGTCGCGCGAATTCGCCAGTCCGTTGGAGCCGATCGGGCCGAGGTCGGGCAGCCGCAGGTTGGCACCGTAGTTCTCGCAGACGTAGCCACGGCCGGCTCCGTCGGGCAGCTCGACCCGGAAGCGCACGCCACGCGGGATGACGCAGATCTCCTGCGGTTCGACGTCGAGCACGCCAAGCTCGGTGACGAAGCGGTGCCGGCCTTGCTGCGGCACGATGAGCAGTTCGCCGTCTGCGTCGTAGAAGATCCGCCGCTGCATCGACCGGTTGGCGGTGTACACATGGGCCGCCGCTCCGCTCTGTGCATGCGGGTCGCCGAAGCCGGCCATCGTCACCAGACCCTGCACGAAGTCGCACGGCTCGGCGGGAATCGGCAACGGATTCCAGCGCAGCTGGTCGGGTGGCGTCGGCCGGGCCGAGAAATCGCTGGCGATGCGGCCGGCGTCGATCGGCTCGAACGGCTCGTGCATCGCCGCCGGTCGGATGCGGTAGAGCCAGGAGCGGCGGTTGTCGGCGCGCGGTGCGGTGAACGCCGTGCCGGTGAGCTGCTCGGCGTAGAGGCCGTAGGGCGCGCGCTGCGGGGAGTTGCGGCCGACGGGGAGGGCGCCTTCGAGCGCCTCGGTCGAGAAGTGGTTGCCGAAGCCGGACTGGTAGCCCGGTGAGGCGTCGTGATCGGTGGGTCTGGCGCTCATCGCCGCGGCCTCAGGCGGTGTTCAGCACGCCCCGGCGCACCTGGTCGCGCTCGATCGACTCGAACAACGCCTTGAAGTTGCCTTCCCCGAAGCCGTCGTCGCCCTTCCTCTGGATGAACTCGAAGAAGACCGGGCCGAGCAGCGCCTCGGAGAAGATCTGCAGCAGCAGGCGAGGCTTGCCGCCCTCGGTCGAGCCGTCGAGAAGGATGCCGCGGGTCTGCAACGCACTCACGTTCTCGCCGTGGCCAGCCAGGCGCTGCTCCAGCATCTCGTAGTAGACGTCGTTCGGCGCGGCGAGCAGCGGGACGCCGGCCAGCGACAGGCTGTCGATCGTCTCGAGAATGTCGTCGCAGAGGAGGGCGATGTGCTGGATGCCCTCGCCATTGAACTTCATCAGGAACTCCTCGATCTGCCCGGAGCCCTTGGCCGATTCCTCGTTCAGTGGAATCCGGATCAGCCCGTCGGGCGCCGTCATCGCCTTCGACGTCAGCCCCGTGTGCTCGCCCTGGATGTCGAAGTAGCGGATCTCCCGGAAGTCGAAGAGCCTCGCGTAGAAGTCGGCCCAGAACGTCATGCGCCCGCGGTAGACGTTGTGGGTGAGGTGGTCGACGAACCGCAGGCCGTGGCCGCGCGGGCGCCGGTCGACGCCTTCGATGAACTCGAAGTCGATGTCGTAGATCGAGCGGCCTTCGTCGAAGCGGTCGATCAGGTAGAGCGGCGCGCCGCCGATGCCCTTGATCGCCGGCAGGCGCAGCTCCATCGGCCCCACCGCCATCTCGAGCGGCTGCGCCCCGAGCTCGAGCGCGCGGGCATAGGCCTTGTGCGAATCGCGAACGCGAAACGCGAGGCCGCACGCCGACGGCCCGTGCTCCGCGGCGAAGTAGCCGGCCCGGCTCTTCGGCTCACGGTCGACGATGAAGTTGATCTCGCCTTGTCGGTAGAGCCGCACGTCCTTCGAGCGGTGATTGGCGACATGACCAAAGCCGAGCTGCTCGAACACGCGTTCGAGGTCGTCGGGCTCGGGAGAAGCGAACTCGACGAACTCGAATCCGCACAGGCCCATGGGGTTGTCGAAGAGGTCTTCCATGTCCCCGAACCTTACTCCACGGGCTCGAGATCGGCGCGAAAACGCGCCACCCGCTCGACGTAACTCGAAGCCGCCGCTTCGAGGCCGGCGACGTCGGCATCGCTCAGAACGCGCACGGCCTTGCCTGGCGTGCCGAGGATGAGGCTGCGATCGGGGAAGGACTTGCCCTCGGTGACGACCGCGCCAGCGCCGACCAGGCACTGCCGGCCGATCACGGCGCCGTTGAGAACGACGGCCTGGATGCCGATGAGCGACCCGTCGCCGATCGTGCAGCCATGCAGCATCGCCTGGTGGCCGACGGTGACGCCTGCTCCGATGGCGAGGTCGTAGCCCGGGTCGGCGTGCAG
>JBBSPY010000158.1:0-7577 GCA_038258415.1 Burkholderiales bacterium | reverse complement strand
GGCGACCAGCGCGCGGCGGTCGCGGCCGAGCGCGATCAGCACATAGCTCGAGAGCGACGAGATCTCGAGAAAGACGAAGATGTTGAAGGCGTCGCCGGTGATCGTGATGCCCAGCAGCCCCGCCACGCACAGCAAGAACATGGTGTAGAAAAGGTAGTGCGACTGCGCCGGCACCTCGCGCTCGATGCTGGCACGGCTGTAGGGCAGGACCACGGCGGCGATGCCGCTGACGAGCACCAGCACGAAGGCGCTGAGCGGGTCGACCCGGTACTCGATGCCCCACGGCGGCGGCCAGTTGCCGATGGCGTAAGAGATCGTGCCGCCGTCGGCCACTCGCGACCCCAACGCCAGGGCGATGGCGAACGCCGCCCAGCTGGCCGCCAGCGCCACGCCGAACGCCAGGCTCCTCCGGCGCAGCAGCACCGTCAGCGGGGCGGCGAGCAAGGGCACGACAACCTGCAGGGCAGGCAGATGCGCGACCAGACTCATCGGTCCTGCAATGCTTCTGGTTGCTGGCCGGACGCCACATCCATGCCGAGGATGTCGTCTTCGTCGATGCAGCCGTAAGCCTCGCGAATGCGCACGACCAGCGCCAGGCCGAGCGCCAGCGTCGCCACGCCGACGACGATGGCGGTGAGGATCAGCACGTGGGGCAGGGGATTGGAGTAGACCGTGAACGCGTCGCTGAGGATCGGCGCCGTGCCGCCGACCAGCTTGCCCGGCGCAACGTACAGCAGGTAGACGGAACTCTGGAAGATGCCGAGACCGACGAGCTTCTTGATCAGGTTGGCGCGGGCGATGACGATGAAGAGGCCCGAGATCATCAGGAACACGGTCATGAAATAGGCGAAGTGGCCGGCCAAGGTCGTGGCCGCCGTGCCGCCGCTCATTCGTCGTCCACCCTGCCGCGAGCGGTGAACATGTAGAAGACCTTCAGCATCACGCCCGACACCGTCACGGCCACGCCGACCTCGACCCAGAAGATGCCGCGGTGCTGGCCCAGCACGGGTTTCGGGTCGAGCACGGAGTAGTCGAGAAAATTGCCGCCGAGCAGCAGCCCGGCAACTCCGACGCCGCCGTAGATGAGAACGCCGACCGCCATCATCGATTCGACGACCGGCTCGGGAACCAGCTTGCGCGTCTCGGCCAGGCCGAAGATCAGGCCGTAGAAGATCACCGCCGCAGCGAGGATCACGCCGGCCTGGAAGCCGCCGCCCGGACCGTAGTCGCCATGGAACTGCACGTAGAGGGCGAACAGCACGATGAAGGGGATCAGCAGCTTGGCGACGACCCGCAGGATCAGGTCGTGCCTCATGCCGGGCGGTCCTTGCGTCGGCGTCTCAGCAGCGCGATGACGCCGGCTCCGGCCGTGAACACGACCGTGGTCTCGCCGAGGGTGTCGTAGCCGCGGTAGCTGGCCAGCACCGCGGTGACGACGTTGGGCACGTCCACTTCCTTCTTGCTCTCGTTCAGGTAGCGCGGAACGACATGGGTATGAATCGGCGCCTGGGGATCGGAGAACTCCGGCAGGCCCAGCGTGCCGTAGACGAGGACGGCGCCGACCGCCACCGACACGGCCAGGGGCAGCCAGGGCTTGCGCACCGGCCGCGATTCTTCGCTCCTGCACAGGTACAACGCGGCGAGGAAGAGCACGGTCGAGAGTCCGGCGCCGACCGAGGCTTCTGTCATCGCCACATCGACGGCGTCCATCGCCACCAGCACCGTCGCCATCAGGAAGCTGTACAGGCTGCTGAGCACGACCACGCCGAAGATGCTGTGGCTGCGCGCGATCACGAGCACCGTGACCGCCATCAGCCCCAGCAGCACGTTGATGATCAGCGCTTCGATGCGATGCTCCCGTCGTCGGCCAGCAGCGGTCTCAGGCCGCGCGCCCTCGCGGCGCGGGCGAGCGCGTGGGCGGCCGTCGGGCTGGCGAAGAAGATGAGCAGGCCGACCATCAGCAGCTTCACCGCGACCAGGCTGAAGCCAGCCTGCAGCACGAGGCCGAGCAGGATCAGGCCGGCGCCCAGGGTGTCGATCACGCTTGCCGCATGCATGCGGGTATAGAAGTCAGGCATGCGCAGCATGCCCAGCGCGCCGACCATGCAGAAGAACCCGCCGCCAACCAGGCAGAGCCAGCTGAGGGCATCGAGCGCTGCACTCACTTCGCCGCTTCCTCGTCGTGACCCGGATCGCCGAGATTGCCGTGTCGAAAGTATTTCAGCACCGCGATCGTGCCGATGACATTGAGCAGCCCGTAGACGATGGCCAGGTCCAGGAATTCGGGGCGGCCGTTCAGAAAGCCCAGCACCGCCAGCAGCAGCATCGCGGCGCTGCCGACGGCATTGGCGGCGAGGGCCCGATCGAACAGCGTCGGGCCCAGCGCCGCGCGGGCCAGGGTCAGGGCCAGGGTCGCAAGCAGGGCCAGTCCGGCGGCGGCGAACATCAGGATGCGCCTTCGCAGGCCAAGACTCGGGCGTCCATCTCGCTGCCGACCACTGCCGCGGCGCTGCCCCGGGTCAGCCCATGCACCAGGAACTCGTCGGGGCCTGCCTCGATGGTGATGGTTCCTGGCGTCAGGGTGATCGACTGCGCGTGGATCACCAGCCCCACGTCGCTCTTCTGGCTGGGCGCGAACCGCACCAGGGTCGGGCTGACCGGCAGCTTCGGATCGAGGATGATTCTGCTCACGTCCCAAGCCGACTTGACGATCTCTCTGGCCAGCCACGGCCAGTAGAGGAGGGCTCGGTGGCTCAGGTGGATCGGGTGCCCTTCATGGTCGAGCACGTCCATGCGCCGGGCCAGCCACACGACCGCGAGCGCGCATCCTGCTCCCGCCGATAGCAGAAACGGCGTGAACAAGCCTGACAGCAGCAGCCAGAACAGGTAGAGGAAGCCGAACAGGCTGACCGAGTGAAACACGTCTGATGGCGGTGGGTGGCTCGCCCGCAAGTGTATGCAGGTAGGCAACGTCCGACAGCCGGTGAGATACTGCTGAGAAACCAAAGGGAGGTCGACCGAGTGCCCCATGCCTTGCTGGTCGACGACGACGCCGACGCCGCAGAAACGATGGCCATGCTCATTTCGAGCGAGGGCTTCACCGTCGCCACCGCGGGCAGCCTGCGCGACGCGCGGCGGCAGATCGTGCTGCAGGAGCCCGACCTCGTCATGCTCGACCTCATGCTGCCCGACGGCAACGGCATGGACCTGTTCGCCGACGCCAAGGCCCTGCCGAACACCGAGCTCGTGCTGATCACTGGCCACGCCAGCCTCGAGACGTCGATACAGGCGCTGCGCATGGGCGCTGCCGACTACCTCGTCAAGCCGGTGAACCTGAAGCAGCTGCAGGGCGTGCTCAAGCGGACGATGCGGCCCGACGCGCTGAAGGCGGTAGCTGGAGGTTTGCGGGCGCAGCTCGAGGCACAAGGGCACTTCGGGTCGCTGTGGGGTCGCTCGCCGTCGATGCTGCGCGTCTACGACCAGATCGAACGTGTCGCCAGGACGGCGATCTCGGTCTTCATCACGGGCGAGAGCGGCACCGGCAAGGAACTCGTCGCCAAGACCGTCCACGAGCTCAGCCGGCGGCGCAAGCACCCCTTTCTCGCCGTCAACTGCGGTGCCATCTCGCCGCAGCTGATGGAGAGCGAGATCTTCGGCCACGAGAAGGGAAGCTTCACGGGCGCCGACCGTCAGCACCTGGGCTTTTTCGAGCGCACGAGTGGCGGCACGCTGTTCCTCGACGAGATCACCGAGATGCCGCTCGAGCTGCAGGTCAAGCTGCTTCGCGTGCTCGAGACCGGGACGTTCATGCGCGTCGGCTCGACCCAGACGCAGGAAACCGATGTGCGCATCATCGCCGCCACCAACCGCGTTCCGACCCAGGCCGTCGCCATCGGCAAGCTTCGCGAAGATTTGCTTTACCGCCTCAACGTCTTCCCGATCCACCTGCCGCCTCTGCGCGACCGCCCCGGCGACGTTCCGCTCGTCGCCGAGCACTTCCTGGCGCAGATCGGCGAGCGCGAGGGGTCCGAAAAGCGTTTTGCCCCTGGCCTGGTCGACCTGCTCGCCGCGGAGCGCTGGCCCGGCAACGTGCGCGAGCTGCGCAACGCGATCTACCGCGCTTGGGTGATGGCGCCCGGCTCGACGATCGACGCAGCCGCGCTCGCGCAGCCGGGCGGCGTCGACGCCGAGGACGCGCCGTCCGATTCGATGCGGATCCGGATCGGCACCTCGCTCGCCGACGCCGACCGCCTGGTCACCCTGGCCACATTCGAGTACCACGGTCGGCACAAGGAAAAGACGGCGGCGATCCTCGGCATCAGCCTGAAGACGCTCTACAACCGCCTGAAGGATTACGCCGCCGACGGCGACGTCCCGGTCAGTCTGTCGGGTGCACTCGACGAGACCTCCTGATCCCGCTCGGCCTCACGACGCCAGGCGCAGCAGTCGCGTCAGCTTGTCCGGTTGCACAGGCTTGACCAGGAAGGCGTCGAACCCTGCGGCAATCGCCCGCCGGTGATCGTCTTCCGTCGCATGACCGGTGACCGCCGCCAGCACGACCTCGTGCCCGAGCTTCTGGCGCAGCGCCCGAGCCAGGGTCAGACCGTCCGTTCCCGGAAGGCCGAGGTCGCAAAGCACGATCTGGGGTCGCGCATGTTCGACTGCGGTGAGCGCGTCGGCGGCGTTGCGCGCGGTCGCGACGTCGTTGCCCCACAGCGCCATCTGCAGACGCAGGCTTTCGAGCGCATCGGCGTCGTCCTCGACGATGAGGATGCGGTGGTGGTCGCGCATCGCCCGTCCGGCGGCAGGCTCGGCGCCGGCGTCCCGGGGATCGTCGTCGAGCAGGGGCAGCCAGAAGATCACCTCCGTGCCCAGTCCTGCGCCCTTGCTGTGCGCCTCGACATCGCCGCCGTGCGACTGCGCGATGCGGCGCGCCAGGCTGAGGCCGACGCCGAGCCCGCCTACCGTGCGCCCGATGGCCCGGTCACCCTGCGCGAACAACTCGAAGGCGTGCGGAAGGAAGGCCGCGTCGATGCCGAGGCCGCGGTCGGCGACCGTCACGTGCACGGTCTTGGCCACCCGCTGCAGGGTGATCGTGATCGGGCCCGGCTCTGGGCTGAACTTGGCGGCGTTGTCCACCACAGTGCCCAGCGCCTGCGCGAGCCGCTCCAGGTCGCCACGAACAAACAGGCCTTCGTCGACGATCCTGACATCGAGCTTGTGGCCTCCGGCGGTGATGCGGTCGTGGCAGCGCGCCACCGCTGCCTGCAGCACGCTCTCGATCGACACCGGTTCGCGCACCAGCGAGATCTGACCCTGGGCGGCTCGTGTCGCGTCGACCAGTTCCTCGATCAGCCGCCCGAGCTTGCCGACCTGGCGGTCGATGATCTCGCGCAGCCGCACCAGGATCGGGTTGCTGTGCTCCAGGGTTCGCAGCACGCTGGCTGCGTTGGCGATCGGCGCCAGGGGGTTGCGCATCTCGTGCGACAACGTGGCGAGAAACTGACCCTGGCGGCGCTCGGCCAGGCGCAACGCCCGCGTGCGCTCGGCCAGAGCCTCCTCCAGCTGCTTGCGATCCTCGATGTCGACCAGACTGCCGACATAGCCGACAGCGGTGCCTGAAGCGTCGAGATGGGGCACGCCCTGATCGAACATCCACCGGTACTGGCCGTCGTGCCGGCGCAGGCGGACGTCCATCTCGTACGCGGTGCCGGCCTCGAAGCTCGTGGCGCGGATGCCGACGCAGCGCTCGAGGTCTTCCGGGTGGACCACGTCGAGCCAGCGCGCGCCTCGCAGGGAGCGGGTCGGCTCGCCGGTGAAGGTCGTCCAGGCCGGGTTGACCCAGTCGAGCTCGCCGTCGAGCGTTGCGCTCCATATCAGCGCTGGAACCGCCGCTGCGATGTCAGCGGCTCGTGATCCGTCGGCTCCGTCCGGGCGCGCCGAATCTCGTGTGCGCGCAGTCGGAGCGGGCACGCCGGCCATCAGGCGGTCGCCTGCGCCGCCATCCGCCGGCGTCGCTCGACGGAGGGCACCTTGAGCAGTTGCCGATATTTGGTCACCGTCCGGCGGGCGACCTTGAGGCCCTGACGAACCAGCAGGCGGGCAATCTGCGCGTCCGACAGCGGCTCCTTCGGATTCTCGGCATCGAGCATGCCCTGGATGACGCCGCGAATCGCCGTGGCCGAGCAGGAGCCGCCGTTGGCCGTGGCCATCTCGCGCGAGAAGAAGAACTTCAGTTCGAACACACCGACCGGCGTCGCCATGTACTTGTTGTTGGTGACGCGAGAGACCGTCGATTCGTGGAGCCCGAGTTGCTGCGCGATCTCGCGCAGCCCGAGCGGCTTCATCGCCATCGGCCCGAACTCGAGGAAGTGCTGCTGCCGCTCGAGGATCGCCTCGGCGACCATGAGGATCGTCGAGAAGCGCTGCTCGACGTTCTTCACGGTCCAGCGCGCGTCCTGCAGCTGCTGGGCGAGTTCGCCGTTGCCGCGCTCCCTGTGCTCCTTGAAGAGCGCCGCGTACGTCTGGTTGACACGGACGCGCGGCATGATCGAGCGGTTGAGCGTCGCCGTCCAGCGGCCGCGCACCTTGCGCACGATGACGTCGGGGGTGAGGTACTCGATCGACTCGTCGTCCATTTGCCAGCCCGGTCGCGGGTTGAGTCGACGGATCCGTTCGCAGGCGGCCTCGACCTCCGAAGCGCTGCGACCTACGATGCGAGCGATCGCCGCGACATCGTGATCGGCGAGTCGCTGCAAGTGACCGTCGACAATGGTCTCGGCGAGCTCGCGTTCCCCGGCGTCTTCGATCCCGACGAGTTGCAAGCGGAGGCACTCGGCGAGATCGCGAGCCGCGACACCGATCGGATCGAGCGACTGGACACGGCGCAGCGCGATCTGCATCTCCGCTTCGTCGACCGCCGGTGACATCCCGCTGATCGACGCGATCTCGTCGAGCGAGGTGCGCAGATAGCCATCGTCGTCGAGCGACTCGACGATCGCGCATGCAAGGGCATGGTCGCGACGCGGCAGCGGCAGGGCGCCGAGCTGCAGGCGCAGGTTGGGGCGAAGGCCGACGTCGGCGGCGACGAGGTCCAGCGCGGACACGTCGCCTTCGGCGGACCCAACGCTGGAGGTCCCCCCCGGAGCGTGCCAGCTGTCGCGCTCGTGCGTTTCGTCGATCGGCGGCGCATAGGAAACGTCGATGTCGGCGGCGATGCCGTCATCAGGACCGGCGACGGTCGGCGACGAGACTGCATCGAGCGGGGGCGCCTCGGGGCCACCTTCTTCGACTTCGAGGAAGGGATTGCGTCCCATGGCGTCGTGCACTTCCTGCGCGAAGTCGAGCGAGGACAGCTGCAGCAAGCGAACCGCGTGCTGCAAACGCGGCGTCACCGCCTGATTCTGGCGAAGGGTGGTTCTCAGTGCGGGAGCGCCCATCGGTGTGTCTTTGCTCGGTTCAAACGGAGATCGATGCAACAGTTATGCCACGAACCGAAATGACTAATTGCCATCAAAACCTTGCAACAGGCACCTAACAGCCCTCTTTGTCCTGCACGGCGAGGCATCGACAGCGGC
>JBBSPY010000157.1:0-7582 GCA_038258415.1 Burkholderiales bacterium | reverse complement strand
CGGGCCTCGTCGATCCAGCGCACGGTGCCGGCGCGAATCGCCAGCTCGTCCTGCTCGAAGCACCAGTCGGCGACCCGGCCGTCGTCGGCCGTGGCCGAGGTACCGCCGCCGAAGTCGAGGCCCGCGACGCGGATCCGGCCGGTGGCGTCACGCCGGATCTCGAGTCGCGGCGACTCGATGTAGAGCTGCGTGAACCGAAGATCGAAGGCGAGGAGCGAGCGCGCCGACAGCGCCGCGACAACCCGAGGCAGGACGAGCGCCGTGCGCTGCTGCGGGTCGAGCACCTGGACGTCGCGCAGCTCGATGTGCGGCACCCAACCACCCGACGTGACGATGATGGTCCCGAGCCGCACCGGCGCGCCGAGCAGGCGGCTCGCACGCGCCTCAATCGGGCTGCGCCAGGCCTCGATGTGCGGCAAAATCAGCCAGTGAAGTGAGAGCCAACCCACCAGCAACACAAGCCATGCCGCCGTCGCGATGCCCAGCACCCAACGCGTAGCCGATCGCATCGGCGAGCCGCGGCGCGTTGCCGGCACGGCGGCGAGCACATCGGCTGGCGTGTCGTCGGAACTGGCGGCGGCGGGCGGGGATGGCGACATGGCGGCGGCGCGACGCCGGACGGGCGAGATGCTGCAACGGTGCAGCCTCGTCGACGCGGGCAGCCTGACGGCCGGATCAATCTAGCACAGGCCCTCGACTTGGATTCGCCGCCCCCGGCCACGATGCGAACCACTTGGCAAACGCCTGCGATCGGGTCGTCGCAGGGCGGGCGCCGCGCCCCGAATCCGTTGACCGTCGTCCGGGCCGCCGTCGCCGGAGACGAAGGCGCTGCCCACAGCCGCTTCGTGCAACGCATTCGCCGCCGCTACGGCGAGCTTCTGCTTCTGCTCCCCCCCGGCCTTCCCGACCACGGCGTGATTTCCTCGCTGGTGCAGCGCCTGCAGCGCGACGGTCGCAGCCTCGGCTCGGCGCTGCGCGTGGCCCGCCAGCTGGTGCTCGAACGGCTCGCCGTGCTCGACGTCGAGGAGGCGGCGCCGCTCGAGCACGTCGTCGCGGCGATGACGGCGCTCGCCGAGACGACACTCGACCTCGCCCTCGCCGATGTCTTCTCCGAGCTCGACGCGAAGCTCGGCGTGCCGCGCAACGCCGCTGGCGAGCGCATCGACTTCTGGGTCGTCGGCATGGGCAAGCTCGGCGCGCGCGAGCTCAACGTGTCCTCCGACGTCGACCTCGTCTACGTCTACGAGGAAGACGGCCTCGCCGACGCGAGCGCCGGCGGCGAACCCGTCACCGCCCATGAATACTTCGCGCGTGCCGCCAAGGGGCTATACGCACTGATCGGCGACGTGACCGAAGACGGCTTCGTGTTTCGCGTCGACCTGGCGCTCAGGCCGAATGGCAACAGCGGCCCGGCGGCGGTCAGCCTGGCGATGCTCGAGGAGTACCTGTCGCGACACGGACGCGAATGGGAGCGCTTCGCCTGGCTGAAGAGCCGCGTCGTCGCGCCGCGCGCGAGCGTCGCCAGCGGTCGGGCGCATCCGCTGAAGACACTGGTCACCGCATTCGTCTACCGACGCTGGCTCGACTACGGCGTGTTCGAGGGGCTGCGCCAGCTGCACGCCAAGGTGCGCGACGAGGCACAGCGGCGCGCCGCCGGCCGGCCGCAGCGCGCCAACGACGTGAAGCTGTCTCGGGGCGGCATACGCGAGATCGAGTTCATCGTCCAGTTGCTGCTCGTGGTTCGCGGCGGGCAGTTCCCGGAGATCCGCACACGCTCCACGCTCAAGGCGCTCGACAAGCTCGTCGCCGGAGGACTCATGAAGCGTGGCGCTGCTGACCGTCTGGCCGATGCCTACGTGCTGCTGCGACGCATCGAGCACCGGATCCAGTACCTCGACGACCAGCAGACGCACCTCCTGCCGACCGACGACGACGACCTGGCCTGGATCGCCCGCAGCCTCGGCCACGGCGGCGACGATCCGACGGCAGCATTCCTCGACGTGCTCTGCGTCGCCCGTGAAGGCACGGCGGTCGAGTTCGACCAGCTGCTGCATGACGGGCGCTCCACCGGTGCGACGGGTTCCGCGGGTTGCAAGACCTGCGGCGCGCCGCCGCCTTCGATCGACCACGCATCCTTCCTGGAAGGCTTGCCGGACGAGTTGGCGGCGCGAGTCCGTTCGCTGGCCGCGAATCCCAAGGTCGCGCTCCTGAGCGAGGACAGCAAGGGCCGGCTCGGGCGGCTCGTCAACGACGCGGCACGGGCGGTCGGCGAAGACCGCTGCACACTGGTGGCGGCGACCAAGTTCGTCGACTGGCTCGAGCCGCTGCTGCGCCGCGAGAGCTACCTCGCATTGCTCGCCGAGCGGCCCGAGGTGCAGAGCCGGCTGCTGCGCCTGCTCGGCCTGGCCCGCTGGCCGATGCGGTACCTGATGCAGCACCCCGGGGTGATCGACGAGCTCGCCGACGAGGAACTGCTGCACGGCCGCTTCGATGCCGACGCCTACATCCGCGAGCTCGACGAGCGCCACGCCGGCTGGGAGCGCTCGAGCCAGGCCGAGGAAGAGCTGCTGCTCGACACGCTGCGCCGCGCCCACCACGCCGAGGTGTTCCGCACCCTGGTGCGCGATGTCGAGGGACACCTCGGCGTCGAGCAGGTTGCCGACGACCTGTCCGCGCTGGCCGATGCAACCGTCGGGATCGCGATCCGCTGGGCCTGGCGGCACCTCAAGGTGGCGCACCGCGCCGAGCCGCAGCTCGCGGTGATCGCGTACGGCAAGCTCGGCGGCAAGGAACTCGGCTACGGCAGCGATCTCGATGTCGTCTTCGTTCACGACGACCCCGAGACCGACCCCGACATCGCCGCCGAGGTCTACGGCGCGTTCGGGAGAAAGCTCATCTCCTGGCTGACGGCTCGCACCGCGGCCGGCGAACTGTTCGACATCGACACAGCGCTGCGTCCGAATGGCAATTCGGGGCTTTTGGTGACGTCGCTCGGGTCGTACGAGCAGTACCAGCTCGGGCGCGGCAGCAACACCGCATGGACCTGGGAGCACCAGGCGCTGACGCGGGCGCGCTGGTGCGCCGGGCTGGAACGCGTCGCACCACGCATCGAGGCGGTGCGCCGCCAGGTGCTCGCGACACCGCGCGACGGCACCGGGCTGCGCCTGGAGATCGCAGCGATGCGCGTGCGGGTGTCGGCGGCGCATCCCGTCAAGGCCGGCCGCTTCGACGTCAAGCACAGCGCCGGCGGGATGATCGACGTCGAGTTCGCGGTGCAGGCGCTCGTCCTGGGTGAGGGCGGCCGGCACCCGGAGCTGCTCGACGACGTCGGCAACATCGCCCTGCTCCGCCGCGCCGGCGACGCCGGCCTGCTGCCCGACGGTGTCGCGTCGGCCGCAGCGGACGCCTACCGCGAACTGCGACGCATCCAGCACAAGGCCAGGCTCGACGAACAGCCGACGCAGGTCGAGCCCGAGTCGATCGCGGCATCGCGCGACGCCGTGCTCGCGCTGCGTCGTGCGGTCTTCGGCTGAGCTGCCGCCGAGCACGGCGTCGGGTGGCGCCGCAGCTGCTCAGCGCAAGTCCGGGCTCGACGGCCTCGCTGTCGGCACGCTGATCCTCTGCTGTTTCCTGTGGGGCCTCAACCAGGTCGCGGCGAAGGCGGCGCTGCCGGAGATCGCACCGCTGTGGCAGGCGGCGGCGCGCTCGGTCGGCGGCGCGGCGCTGGTGTGGCTGTGGTCGGCGTGGCGCGGCGTGGCGCTGTTTCGCCGCGACGGCACGCTGGCCGGAGGCCTGCTTGCCGGAGTGCTGTTCGGCATCGAGTTCTTCTGCATCTTTGTCGGACTGCAATACACGTCGGCGTCGCGGATGGTGGTCTTCATCTACCTGTCGCCGTTCGTCGTCGCGCTCGGCATGCCTTTCGTCTCGCGCGACGAGCGTTTGGGCCCATGGCAGCTCGCCGGCCTGCTGTTCGCCTTTGCCGGCGTCGCGGCGGCGTTCTGGGAAGGTTTCGCGCGGCCTGCCGTGGGCCCGCGGCAATGGATCGGCGATGCCCTCGGCGTCGCCGCCGGCGTGTTCTGGGGCGCGACGACGCTGGCGATCCGCGGCACGCGGCTGTCGGTCGCGCCAGCCGAGAAGACGCTCTTCTACCAACTCGCCGTGTCGGCGGTGCTGCTCGTTCCCGCGGCGCTGCTCGGCGGCGCGCCGCTGCCGTCGTCACCGTCGCCGCTTGCCCTCGCGTCGATCGGCTTCCAGGTCGTCATCGTCACGTTCGCCAGCTACCTGCTCTGGTTCTGGCTCGTTCGCCACTATCCGGCGACTCGGCTGTCGTCGTTCACGATGCTGACGCCCATGTTCGGCCTGGTGCTCGGCGCCGTCCTGCTCGCCGAGCCCGTCACCGCCGGGCTGCTCGCTGCGGTGGCAACCGTCGCCGTCGGCATCTGGCTCGTCAACCGCAAGGGCCGACAGGCGCTTCAGCGCCGGATGCGATCGACCAGCGCCGTGGTCGAGTAGCCGTCGACGAACGCGAGCGCCAGCGCTTCGCCGCCGAACGAGCGCACGAGCGTGGTTTCTGCGAGCGCCTCGACGTCGTAGTCGCCGCCCTTGACGTACAGGTCGGGGCGAACAAGCCGGAGCAGATCGAGCGGCGTCGACTCATCGAACAGCGTCACCAGGCTCGTGCTCTCGAGCGCGGCGAGCACGCAGGCGCGGTCGCTCTCGCTGTTGAGCGGCCGGCCATCCCCCTTGCCGAGGCCGCGCGCCGACGCGTCGCTGTTGAGCCCGACGACGAGGCTCGCGCCTTGCGCGCGGGCCTGCGCGAGGTACGTCACGTGGCCACGGTGCAGGATGTCGAACACCCCGTTGGTGAAGACCACCGGCCGCGGCAGCTCGGCCAGCCGCGGCTGCAGCTCGGCATGGGGAACGAGCTTGCCGATGAATGCGGGCAGCATCGCCGCGCGCCCCGTGCGCGCGTTCAGGTGCCGCGGAGCACCGGCGCCGCGGCGGCGACGTTGGCGGCCAGGGTGGCGACCATTTCCTTGCGGTAGCGGTTGAGCTCCTGGACGCTGGCGAAGCTGCGGCCGAGCAGCAGGCCGAGGTTGTAGAGGATGCGCTCGACGACCTTGCCCTCCCACACCGAATCGAACTGGATCTGCGTGTCGAGCCATTGCTCGAGCCACTCGGGGTCGGGCAGCCGGCTCTGGATCGTGTCGCGTGGGAACAGCTGGGTGTTGACGTGGAGGTTGGTCGGGTGCAACGCCTGCGCGGTTCGCCGTGCGCTCGCCATCAGCACGCCGACCTTGGCGAATGCGGCTCTCGCCTCGTCACCGAATTTCTGCATCGCCTTCTTCATGTAGCGCAGGTAGGCGCCGCCGTGGCGGGCCTCGTCGCGGGCGAGGGTCTCATAGATCGACTTGATGACCGGCTCGCTGTGCCATTCGGCAGCGCGCCGGTACCAGTGGTTGAGGCGGATCTCGCCGCAGAAGTGCAGCATCAGCGTCTCGAGCGCCGGCGCCGGATCGAACTCGAATCGCACGTCGTGCAGCTCGGCTTCGGTCGGCACCAACTCGGGGCGGAAACGCCGCAGGTATTCCATGAGCACCAACGAGTGCTTCTGCTCCTCGAAGAACCAGACGCTCATGAACGCGGAGAAATCGGAATCGTCGCGGTTGTCGCGCAGGAACATCTCGGTCGCAGGCAACGCGGCCCACTCGGTGATGGCGTTCATCTTCACCGTCTGCGCCTGCTCCTCGGTCAGACGCGTCGCATCGAACTGGTGCCAGGGGATGTCCCTGTCCATGTTCCAGCGGACGGCTTCGAGCTGCTTGAAGAGTTCGGGATAGAGCATCGCGGGCTTTCGCAGGTGCGGCCGAGTGTAGACGGCGGTATGGCGACGGCATGTCGGCCTCCGCCGATACGTGATGGGAATGACCACGGATTCAACGCCATGCGGCGTGTCCGTGCCGATCGCGGGGCATCCGCCACACCCGGTTCACGCGTATGGTCGCATTCAACGCCAGACGGCGGCCGATCCAGAATCAACGAATTCGTGACCACGACGGAACTCTCGCCCACGCCCCGCGTCATACCCGCTCGCTGCACTGTCGCCGCACACGGTCCCACAAGGGCCCGGCCAGCCGAAGCGAACGGTTTTTCGTCGTGGAGCCTGCCGGCCCAGCCGGCAGAAATCCTCGGGAGGTTCTCCTCCTCCCTCCTCCCTCCCTCGTTCTCCCGGGGGCGCTCCTCGACGCTTGTCTACCCGCCGCCGCGCCCAAAGCGCGAGCCGGCGCGCCGGCGGTGAATCGCCCGGCGCGTGTCGCGGTGGTCGGCTCCGGGATCGCCGGGCTGGTTGCAGCGAGGTCGCTGGAGATGCGCGGCGTGCCCGTCACGCTGTACGAGGCGGCGTCCTGGTACGGTGGCCACGCCCATACGGTCGACATCACGCTCGAAGGCCGGACGCACGGCGTCGACACGGGATTTCTGGTCTTCAACCGCAAGACCTACCCGAGGCTCGTCGCGCTGTTCGAGGAACTTGGCGTCGAGACCGCCCTTTCGGAGATGTCGTTCTCGGTGCAGAACCGCATCGACGACATCGAATGGAGCGGCAGCGATCTCCGCTCGGTGTTCGCGCAGCGCGCCAACCTCGTGCGGCCGCGCTTCTGGTCGATGCTGGCCGACATCGCCCGCTTCAACCGGGTCGCCACCCGGGAAGCCCGGAGTGAAAAGCACTCGACGCTGTCTGTCGGCGCCTTCCTCGACCTGCACGGCCTCGGCAAGTCATTTCGGGACTGGTACTTCCTGCCGATGGTCGCCTGCATCTGGTCGTGCCCGACCGGGCGGATGCTCGAATTTCCGGTCGCCACGCTTCTTCGCTTCTGCGACAACCACGGCCTCCTCCAGATCACCGACCGCCCGCCGTGGTTCACCGTGCGCGGCGGGTCGCGCCGCTACATCGAGAAGATGCTCGCCGCGATCGGCGATGCCCGCTTGTCGACCCCGGTGCGCCGCGTCGCCAGGCGAAGCGGCGGTGGCGTCGACGTCTCCACCGACCACGGCACCCAGCATCACGACGCGGTCGTCCTCGCCTGCCACAGCGACCAGTCGCTTGCCCTGATCGCCGAACCCGGCGATGCGGAACGCCAGGCGCTCGGCGCGATCGGGTACCACGACAACCTGGCGGTGCTGCACACCGATACCTCGATGCTGCCGAAGCGTCGGCGCGCCTGGGCGGCGTGGAACTACGAGCGCGGCAGGCGAGGCGGCCGCGCCGACCCGGTGTGCCTGCACTACCTGTTGAACCGGCTGCAGCCGCTGCCGTTCTCGACGCCGGTGATCGTCTCGCTCAATCCACTGCGCGAGCCCGACCCGGCGCGCGTCTTCGCGAGCTTCGCGTATGCGCATCCCGTGCTCGACGCCGGTGCCGTCGCCGCGCAGAGCGACCTCACGTCGCTGCAGGGCCGTGGCGGCGTCTGGTACGCCGGTGCGTGGGCAGGTCATGGCTTCCACGAGGATGGCGTGACGGCCGGCCTGGCCGCGGCCGACGGCGTGGCCGCGGCGCTGACGCGGCCCGAGCGCGTTGCGGCCT
>JBBSPY010000156.1:0-7586 GCA_038258415.1 Burkholderiales bacterium | reverse complement strand
TCGGCGCTCTTGGCGACGTGGCGGCCGGTCGGATCGGGAATCAGCCCGCGCAGGAAGGCGATGCGCTTGATCAGCTCGGAGATGCCCTGGATGCCGAGCAGCAGGAAGCCGGCCGGCAGCATGGCGAAAACCGGCCAGCGGACCAGGCCGCCGGCGTTGTTCGACATCTCGTGCATCCGATAGGCGCGAAGGACGAGCGGCATCGACAGGTCGATCACGACCACGACGAACGGCAGCAGGAACACGCAAAGCCCGAAGATGTCGATCCAGATCTGCGTGCGCTTGCTGAAGCGGCCGGCGATGACGTCGATCTTCACGTGTTCCTGGCGCTGCAGCGTGTAGCCGGCGGCCAGCAGGAACACCGCGGCGAACAGGTACCACTGGATCTCGAGCAGGCCGTTTGAGCTTTCGTCGAAGGCCTTGCGCACGATCGCGTTGCCGGCGCTGATGAGAACGGCGACCAGGACCAGCCAGGCGACCCAGCGCCCAACCCACTCGTTGAGCCGGTCGATGAACCGTGACAGGGACAGCAGTGCGGACAAGCGCAAACTCCGGGAAGAATCGGTGAGTGCACACCAGAAGGCGTGGCCCGTTCAAGGCGGGGCGATTCTAGGGACGCGGTCGGCGCTGCGACCTGCGTGTTTGCGCTAGGGCGCTACCCTAAAGTTCGCGGCTGCCGCGCCAGAGGTTGCCGCAACGCGTCCCGCTGCGGCAAAAGGCGAGCACCGGTTTGGGGAGCGACTGGAGCACGGCCCCGAAGCGGGCGTAGTCATCGGCCGTCTGCACGCTCGAGAGCACCGGCTGGTGCACATAGGCGAGGCCTGCCGCCGTGGCCGCCGCCTCGATGCTCGCGCTCGTCGGCTGGTCCGGGCCGGCTTCGAAATCGGGGCGGTTGTTGATGACGCTGCGAAAGCCGGCGGCCGCGACTTCGGCCATCGCGTCGGGCGACAACTGCGGTGCGACGGCCACATCGTCGTCGAGGCGTTGGTGCGGAAAGCTCACGGGCGGACTCCTGTTCAGCGGGCGAGCGCCGCTTTCACGGCAGCGGACACGAGCGCCATGTCGGCCTTGCCGGCGAATGCGGCACGTGCCGCGGCCATCACCTTGCCCATGTCCGAAGGGCCAGTCGCGCCGACGCTCGCAACGATGCGTTCGACTTCGTCGCCGATCTCGGCCTCGCCGAGCCGCGCGGGCAGGTAGGCCTCCAGCAGCGCGAGCTCCGCCTGCTCCTTTTCCACCAGGTCGGGTCTGGCGCCGGCCGTGAACTGCGCGATCGAGTCCTTGCGCTGCTTGACGAGCTTGTCGACGATCGCCACCACTGCGGCATCGTCGAGCTCGATGCGCTCGTCGACCTCGCGCTGCTTCACGGCTGCGAGCAGGCCCCTGATCGTCAGCAACCGCAGCGCTTCCTTGGCGCGCATCGCGGCTTTCATGTCATCGGTGATGCGTTCCTTGAGCGTCATGGCGGGACTGTGCAACAAAAAGCCCGCCAGGAGCGGGCTTGGTCGGATCGGCGTGGCGCCGACCGGGTTTGCTTTCAGAAAAGCTTCTTTGGCAACTGCATGCTGCGAACGCGCTTGAAGTGGCGCTTCACGGCCGCAGCCTTCTTTCGCTTGCGCTCGGCGGTGGGCTTCTCGTAGAACTCGCGGGCGCGCAGGTCGGTCAGGAGGCCGAGCTTCTCGATGGTGCGCTTGAAGCGGCGAAGCGCGACGTCGAACGGTTCGTTTTCCTTGACGCGGATCGTGGTCATGTAGCTGGCTGAAGTTCAGGCAAACGAGAATTATAGACCGCGCCTCGCCCGGCCGGCAACACGGCCTTCGGCGCGTCAGCTGCGGGCCGCGGCACGCTCCGCTGTCGTCAGGCGTCGCTCGATGGCGTCGAGGCGGGTCGTGAACCGTTGATCGGCGGTGTGGGCGCTGGTGAAGGTGCGGTTGGTCTCGTCGATGGTCGTCTGCACGCGCCGCTCCACCGCGTCGAGCCTGCCTGTGATGCGTTGGTCAGACGTATGTGCACTGGTGAATGTGCGGTTGATCGCCTGGATGTCGCTCACCAGCCGGCGATCGAGATCGGTGATCTTGCGCTCGAGATCGGTTACCTTGCGTTCGAGGTCCTGGATCTTGCGGGCGCTGTCGCCACCGCCGCCGCTGTTGCTTCTGGCGGCCTGCTGCGCCGCGGTTTCGAGCCGGTCGACTCGCTGCGTCAGGTCGCGCTTGAGCTTGTCGAAATCGCTCGCCCAGGGTTGTGCCGGCATGGTTCGATCTCCTTGTCTGCGGGAAGCGCGATGTTCGGCGAATGCCGGCTCGAGCGCAAACGCGCCTTCGGGGGAGCGTTCAGGCCGGATGGGCGATGCAGGCCGTCGCGCAGGCCACCGCGCTGGCCCATGCCCACTGGAAGTTGTAGCCGCCCAGCCATCCCGTCACGTCGACCGCCTCGCCAATGACATGCAACCCCGGCACCCGCCGGCTCTCGCCGCCCTTCGAGTCGAGCCCACGCGTGCAGACGCCGCCGACTGTGACCTCGGCCTTGCGGAATCCTTCGGTGCCGGTCGGCTCGACGCGCCACCGGCGCAGCGTCCGCGCGAGCTCGACGAGGTCGCGGTCGCGACACTCGCCCACCGGCCTCGCGGCCGTGTCCGCGCCGATCCACGCGTCGGCGAGGCGGCGCGGCAGGAACTCGTACAGCACGCCCGAGACGCGCTGACGGCCGTCCCGCTTGGCAGCTTGCAGCGCCGCGACCGGGTCGACGGCAGGCGTGAGGTCGATGTGCAAGGTCTCGCCTGGACGCCAGTAGGTCGAGGCCTGGAGGGCCGCCGGCCCGCTCAGGCCACGGTGAGTGAAGAGCAGGTCCTCGTCGAAGGCGCAGCGCTTGATGCCGTGGCCGGCTTCGATCCGGACCGGAAGCGACACGCCGGCCAGCGCCGTGAAGCGGCTCCACGCCGGCGACGTGACCTCGAAAGGCACGAGCGCCGGCCGGGGCTCGACCACTCGATGGCCGAACTGCCGGGCGATGCGGTAGGCGAAATCGCTGGCGCCGATCTTCGGGATCGACAGGCCGCCGGTGGCGAGCACAAGCCGCGCCGCGACCACCTCGCCGCGATCGGTTTCCAGCCAGAACTGTCCATCGCGATGCCCGACTTCGCCGACCGCACACGGTTGCCAGCGCACGACGTTCGCGTCGGCGCACTCGGCGAGCAGCATGTCGACGACCTGCCGCGACGAACCGTCGCAGAACAGTTGACCCTTGTGCTTCTCGTGCCAGGCGATGCCGTGCGACTCGACGAGATCGAGAAAGTCTCGCGGCGTGTAGCGGGCCAGTGCGGACCGGCAGTAGTCCGGGTTCTCGGAGACGAAGTGCTGCGGGCCCGTGCCGAGGTTGGTGAAATTGCAGCGCCCGCCGCCGGAGATGCGGATCTTCTCGGCGACGGCAGACGCGTGATCGACCACGAGGACGCTGCGGCCGGCGCGACCGATGGCGGCGGCCGCATGCAGCCCGGCAGCGCCGGCGCCGACGATCGCGACGTCGACCCGGGTCAGTCGGGCTTCCAGCGAAACGGGAACGCGAGCTGCTTGAAGAAGCCGTTCGGCACGTAGTCGCCGACCACGCCGTAGCCGTCCGGCCACGCCCGGTCGGCCTTGTGCGCGGTGCCGAATGCGTAGTCGATGAAGGCGAAGTGGGCCGCGTAGTTGCGATCGATGCCTTCGGTATCGGCCGAGTGGTGCCAGTGGTGGAAGTTCGGCGTGACGATCACGTAGCGCAGCGGCCCGAGCCGCACGCTCACGTTGGCATGGTTGAACACCGCCTGGAAGCCGACGATGACGATGTAGGTGTCGATCACTTCCTTCGAGAAGCCCAGCACGAAGATCGGCGCGAGCACCAGTGTCCGCGTGATCAGCAGTTCGAGCACGTGCTGGCGAGAGCCTGCCAGCCAGTCCATGCTCTTCACGCTGTGGTGCACCGCATGCAGCCGCCACAGCAGGGGCACCTCGTGATAGGCGCGGTGCGTCCAGTACTGCACGAGGTCGGCCACGAGCACGATGCCGAACAGCGCGATCGGGTAGGGCAGGTCCTGTACCCAGGCGCGGATGCCGTCCTTCGCGGCCCAGCCGAACAGCTTGTGCACCAGCAGGTTGGTTGCCAGCAGCACGAAGCCGACGATCATGTGGTTGACGATGAAGTGGTGGAAGTCGGTCTGCCACTCGGCGCGAAAGACCGGCTGGTCTTTCCGCAGGGCGAACAGCTTCTCGATGAAGACGAAGATCAGCGTCGAGCCCAGCAGATCGAGGATGAACCAGTCGAGGCCGATGTAGGGGGTGTTGTCGGCGAAGTCGTTGACGGGCACCTCGTCGCCGCCCAGCGCCAGCGAGATGGCGATCATCACGAACGCGGCGAACGCGAGCCAGCGGGCGCGACCCATCACGATGTTGAAGAGCGCGATCGCGCCCGACAGCACGAGCGTCCAGAACAGCAGCAGGCGCATCGCGTCGACGCTGTAGGACGCGCGCAGCTGCGGCGTGGTCAGGTACTGCGGGAAGTGAAACGCGATCACGCCCAGCAGGCACAGCATCGACAGGCACAGCGCCGCGACGCCGGAGATCATGCCCTTGCCGGGCTGGAGCCGCCCGTGCGATTCCGCAAGGCGATTGAGCTTGTCGAATTGCTGCTTCATGTCATGCGGCCTTGTCGAGGCGGGCGATGATGTGCTTCCACTCCACGGCCGTCACCGGCGTGATGGACAGGCGGTTGCCCCTCTTCAGGACGATCATGTTGGCGAGCTTGGGGTCGGTTCGCATGTCGGCCAGCGAAAACAGCGCCGTCTTCTTCACGAGCTTGACGTCGACGTTCTTCCACTTCGGTTTCTCGGGCCGCGACTTCTCGTCGTGATACGGGCTCTTCGCGTCGAACTGCGTGGCGTCGGGGTAGGCCTCGGACGCCACTTCTGCAATGCCGACGACGCCGGGCTCTGGACAAGACGAGTGGTAGAAGAGGACACCGTCGCCGACGGTCATGTCGTCGGCCATGAAGTTGCGCGCCTGGAAATTGCGAACGCCGTACCAGGGCACGGTCTTGTTCGGCATGGCTGCGACGTCGTCGACCGACACGTCGCTGGGCTCGCTCTTCATCAACCAGTAGCGCATCGGATCGGCCCGGCGAGGGAAAGGTGTCCGCCACGAACCGTGAACCGCATTCCTGAACCCAGGCAGTTCAGGTGGGCGAGGTCAGCCCGGCATCGGGTTCATCTGACGCGAGACGATCACGCCAGCCGGGCGATGTTCCAAGCCCTGCTCTTGCGAGCATCGGTTCAAGGAAATATAGAGTTCACGCGAACGCGACGGACGACACCATTCTACGGACTAGAGAAGCCGCCCGTCTGCGCCCAATGCCGCATCCAGACGGTGGATCAGGCCATCGATGTCGACCGGGTTCGGCGCATCGCCGGAGCGGTTCGCGCCGTCGCGGCCCGGTTCCACGGGGCCCGGTCTGTTGCCACGCTCGGCGAGTGCGAACGCCAGGTTGAGCGCGGCGAGAACGGCGATGCGCTCGCGGGCCTTGACCTTGCCGCTGTCGCGGATCGTGCTCATCTCGCGGTCGACGGCGGCAACGGCCTCGAGCAGCGCCGACTCGCCGCCGTCGGGGCAGCCGAGGAGGTAGCTCTGGCCGAGGATCGTCACCTCGACCTGCTTCATTCGACACGCTCCTGCGCCGCGCCGTCCGGCAGGGCGGCGGTGCCCTCCTTCGGCAAGCGGTCCAGCAGGACATCGATGCGGCTGCGCGCTGCCGACAGGCGGGAGCGGAGGTTGTCGCGCTCCGTCGTCACCGCGGCGAGCTCCCCGTGGAGGAGGGCGTTGGTGCGCTGCACCTCGTCATGCCGCAGCAGGAGGCGTTCGACCCGGTCGGCGAGCTCTTCGATCCGCGACATGGCGCCTTCGGCTGGAGGGAAGCGAGCGGAATTGTGGCACCGCACGGCCGCTCCCTAGAATGCGCGCCGTTGGTGCTCGTGAAGGTGTTCATGCCTTCACGGTTAAACGGGAAGCGAGACGTGAAGCCGCGGTGGCCCTCACCGCGAGCCGATCGCAAACCGCGCTGCCCCCGCAACGGTACGGCGGACGACGCGCTCGGTCACGGGCGCGTCAGCCCCGGCGCACATGCCACTGGAGACATCGTCTCCGGGAAGGTCGCCGGGGTCGCTCCGTCAGCCCGGATACCGGCCAACGAGTGGGTACGGCTTCGGCCGTGCCCGTGCCGCATGCGACCGCGGGGAAGCGGGGCGCGTGCATCTGTCCAGGCTCCCATCACCATGATCCAGAGGTCCACATCGGGGCGCACCGCTGCGCGTGTCCCCAACCCGTTCGCGGCAGCGTGCGCGCTGCTCGTCCTTTGTTCGTCGCACGTCGCGGCGATCGCCCAGGACCGGCTCGCGCCGGTCGTCGTCGTCGGCACCCGCGAGGCCGAGCCGGAAGGCCGAAGCACGGCCGACCTCGTCGTCATCGACGCCGACACGATCCGGCGCTCGACCGCCGATTCGGTCGAGGACCTGCTGCGCCGCGAGGCCGGCCTGCAGCTCGTTCGCAGCGGCGCTCCGGGTCACTCGACCGGCTATTTCATCCGTGGGGCGAGTACCAACAGCACCGTCGTGCTGGTCGACGGCGTGCGCATCGGATCGGCTTCGCTCGGCCAGGCCGAGCTCGAGGGGCTCGCGCTGTCGCAGATCGACCGCATCGAGGTGCTGCGCGGGCCCGGCTCGAGCCTGTACGGCGCCGACGGCGTCGGCGGGGTGGTGCAGATCTTCACGCGCCGCGGCGAAGGGCCGCCGCGCGTCACCGCTGGCGGCGCGATCAGCGGCTACCGGTCGCGTCAGGGCGACCTTTCGGTGAGCGGCACGACCGGCGCCTTCGACTACGCCGGGTCGATCGGCCGCGAGTCGAGCCGCGGTGTCTCGGCGATCCGCCCAGGCGACTTCTACGGCAACCACAACCCGGACGACGACGGCTACTCGCGCACCGCCGGCAGTGCACGGCTCGGCTGGACGCCGGCCGCCGGCCACCGGATCGGCGCGAGCGTGTCGGAGAGCCGGCTGCGCGCCCGCTACGACTCTGCCGAGTACGCGCCTCCCGACTTCGCGCCCGACGCCACGCCCGACTTCGTCAACCGGCTGTCGCAGCGCATCGTCTCGGCCGACTACCGAGGCACCCTCGCGCCGTGGTGGACGACCAGCGTGCAGGCGGCGAACCATCGCAACGACTCGACCAGCGGCGGCAACGTCACGAGCCGGTTCGTCACCCGACGCGACCAGGCGACGTGGCAGCAGGCGCTGCGCGTCGGCAGCGAGCAGCAGGTCGTCGTCGCCTACGAATACCTCCGCGAGCGCGTCGGCGGCGACGTCTACATCGACGGCCCGTCGCGGCGCAACCAGGCGCTGCTCGCCGGCTATTCGGGTCGGATCGGGTCAAGCAGCCTTCAGGCTGACCTGCGCCGGGACGACAACTCCGCATACGGCGGCGTGACGACGGGTCGGCTCGGCTACGCCTTCGACGTCACCTCGCAACTGAAGCTGCGCGCGCTCGCCGGGCGCACGTTCAGGGCGCCGA
>JBBSPY010000155.1:0-7602 GCA_038258415.1 Burkholderiales bacterium | reverse complement strand
CCGTCTCGGCGACCGTCGGGACGTTCGGCAGCGACGGCAGCCGCTTGGCGGAGGTCACGGCCAGCGCCCGCAGCTTGCCGCTCTCGATGTGCGGCCCGGGGACGACGGTGGTGTCGAACATCATGTCGACCTGTCCGCCCATCACGTCCTGGATCGCCGGGCCCGAGCCCTTGTAGGGGATGTGCGTGATGTCGATCCCGGCCTTGTTCTTCAGCAGCTCGAGCGAGAGGTGCTGCGAGGTGCCGTTGCCGGCCGACGCCGAGGTCAGCGGCTTCTTCGCCTTGCCGGCGGCGATGACGTCGGCCAGCGTCTTGTACGGGCTTGCCTGGTTGACGACGAGCACCGTCGGGTTGGTGCCGATCAGCGCCACCGGGTCGAACGACTTGGTCGGGTCGTAGCCGAGCTTCGCGTAGAGGCTGACGTTGATGGCGTGCGAACTGATGGTGCCGCCGAGCACCGTGTAGCCGTCGGGCGCGGCGCGCGCCGCGAGCTCGGAGCCGACGCTGCCACCGGCACCGCCCTTGTTGTCGATCACGACGGTCGTGCCGAGCGCCGGGCCGAGCCTGGATCCGATCAGGCGGGCAAGGACGTCGGTGGTGCCGCCGGGCGGGAAGGGCACGATCCAGGTGATGGGCCTGGCCGGCCACTTCGCCTGCGCGAAGGCCGGCGCGGCCGAGGCGGCGGCGAGACTCGCGAGGGCGGCGGCGAAGGTTCGGCGGGCGATCGTCATGGTGGCTTCGGCGGCGGCCGTTTCGGCTTGGGCGAAGCCTAGACTGTGGGCGATGCGCGATCCCTCGGCCATTGCCGCAAACGCGAACACGGGCGCCGCCCGGCCGGGGCGTCCGCGCTGCCTCGTGATGGATCCGCGCGACAACGTCGCCATCGTCGGCAACGCGGGCGGTCTTCCTCCAGGAACGCGTTTCGACGACGGCCCGGCCGACGGCGTGGTGCTGTGCGAGGCGGTTCCGGCCGGCCACAAGTTCGCGCTCGTCGACCTCGCCGCCGGCGACGCGGTTCGCCGCTACGGTGTCGTCATCGGCCGCGCCGTCGAGGCGTTCCCGGCCGGGTCGTGGGTGCACGAGCGGCGTCTGGCCATGCCGGAGGCGCCGTCGCTCGACGGGCTGCCGCGTCGCCCGCCGCCGGCGCTGCCGCCGCTCGAAGGGCACACCTTCCTCGGTTACCGCAATGCCGACGGCAGCGTCGGCACGCGCAACATCCTCGCCGTCAGCGAAACGGTGCAGTGCGTCGCCGGCGTCGTCGCCTTGGCGGTGGCGCGAGTCAAGGCCGAGTTGCTGCCGCGCTTCCCGAACGTCGACGACGTGGTCGCCATCGAGCACGGCTACGGCTGCGGCGTCGCCATCGATGCGCCCGACGCGGTGATTCCGATCCGCACCCTGCGCAACATCGCCCTGAACCCGAACTTCGGCGGCGAGCCGCTGCTGGTGAGCCTGGGCTGCGAGAAGCTGCAGCCGGAGCGGTTGATGCCGCCTGGCACCTTCGCGATCCGCGACGAGCGCGACGGAAGCACGGGCGTCGACGTCGTCCGACTCCAGGACAGCGCCCACGTCGGCTACCAGGCGATGCAGGACGCGATCGTCGTCCGCGCCGCCGTCCACCTCGAGCGGCTGAACGCGCGCCGCCGCGAGCCGGTGCCGGCATCGGCGCTCGTCGTCGGCGTGCAGTGCGGCGGCAGCGACGCCTTCTCCGGCGCCACCGCCAACCCGGCGGTCGGCTGGTGCACCGACTTGCTGGTGCGCGCGGGCGCCACCGTGCTCTTCTCGGAAAACACCGAAGTCCGCGACGGCATCGACCAGCTCGTCGGCCGCGCCGCGAGCGACGAGGTCGCGGCGGCGCTCGTGCGCGAGATGGCCTGGACCGACGCCTATCTTGCCCGCGGCGGCGCCGATCGCAGCGCCAACACCACGCCGGGCAACAAGGCCGGCGGCCTCTCGAACATCGTCGAGAAGGCGATGGGCTCGATCGTCAAGTCCGGGAGCGGCCCGATCGATGGCGTGCTCTCGCCGGGCGAGCGCCTGGCCGACCGCGGCATCGCCCGCGGCCTGGTCTACGCCGCGACACCGGCCAGCGACTTCGTCTGCGGAACGCTGCAGCTCGCCGCCGGCATGAACGTGCACGTCTTCACCACCGGCCGCGGCACCCCGTACGGGCTGGCGGCGGTACCGGTGATCAAGGTTGCGACGAACAGCGAGCTGGCGCGCCGCTGGCATGACCTGATGGACCTCGACGCCGGCGCCATCGCCTCCGGCGCCATGACGGTCGAAGAGGCTGGCTGGGCGCTGTTCCGGCTCGTCCTGCGGACGGCGAGCGGCGAGCCGTCCTGCGCCGAGCGGCACGGCCTGGCGAACGCGCTCGTGCTCTTCAACCCGGCGCCGATCACCTGAAACCGTCCCTGCCGGGACGCGCACAATCGCGCTCCGGAGAACAGGACGACATGGCCGACGCGGGTGACACAGAGCTGAATGCCGCACGCCAGTCGATCGCTGCCGCGTTCGGCGGTCGCGTGCGCGCCGTCATCGAGGCCTGGACCGCGGCGATCGCCGCAGACCCGCAGCTGAGAACGCACCGGCTGCTGCCGCGCACCCAGCTCGAGGATCACCTCCCGCTGTGGCTGCAGACGCTGGCAAGCGCGTTCGCGGCGCCGCCCGAGGACGCGCGTTCGATCCGCGAGCAGCAGCGGGTATCGGAAAAGCACGGCGAGGAGCGCTGGCGACAGGGCTACGACCTGCATGAGCTGACGCGTGAATGGGGAGCGTTGCACTGCTGCGTCGTCGACGAGATCGAGCGCTGCGTCGCCGGCCTGCCGCCGACGTCGGCACAGGCGATCCGCGAAGCCCGCCAGACGCTCGCCTTCTTCGTCAGCGAAGCGACGAGCGACAGCACCAAGGAGTTCCTCGAGCTGCAGCGTCGCCAGGCCAGCGGCAGCGTGCACGATCTCGAGCGCGCGCGGGCGGCGGTCCGCGAAGTCGAGCAGCAGCAGGGAGAGCTCTGGCGGCAGGCGGCGCACGACCTGCGCGGCAACCTCGGTGTCGTCGCCAACGTGACCCGCACGCTCGGCGCCGGCACGCTGCCGCCCGAACGACGCGACGGCTTCCTCGAGATGCTGAGCCGCAACGTGAGCACGCTGAACGCGATCCTTGACGAGGTGACCGAGCTGGCGCGGCTTCAGGCGGCGCAGGAGCAGCGCCGGATCGGCACCTTCGACGCTGCCGCGCTGCTGCGTGCGCTCGCCGACGACGTGCGCCCGGCCGCCGTCGACAAGGGCCTGGCCGTCGGCGCTGCGGGGCCAGATGTCCTCGAGGTCGAGGGAGACCCGGTGAAGGTGCGGCGCATCGCCCAGAACCTGATCTTCAACGCGATCCGCTACACCGCGCGGGGCGGCGTCACGCTCGCCTGGGGTGCAACGGCCGACGTCTCGCCCGACTCGCCGCCCGGCACCTGGTGGTTTACCGTCGCCGACACCGGGCCCGGGCTTTCCGGCGAGGGTGCCGTGCCGTCGCAGGGCGAGGGCCTCGGCCTGGCGATTGTTCGCCGCCTCGCGGAACTGCTCGAAGCGCGCGTCGACGTCGTCGTGTCCGCACCGTCGGGAACGACGTTCCGGGTCACCCTGCCGCGCCGCTACACGACGGCCTGAAGCGGAGCCCGTCACAGGCTGACGCGCGGTTTACGCGCCTTTACGTGCGCCTTGCATTCGCACATCCGAAGCAGGCGCGCCGGCATCGACACTGCCCGTCTGCCGATGAGAAGGACAGCGATGAACGACACGGTCGACGCGCCGGTGGAGGTGCGGCAGAGAGCGTTGCCGGATGCCGCGGCGACGATGTCGGCCGCGACGATGGCGACGGTGGCGCTGGCCGCTTGCGGAGGCGGCGGCGGTTCGAGCGATGGCGACAGCTCGGGCTCCGGCGGCACCGGCACGGGCACTGGCGGCGCGACCCCGACCGTCGCCGAGGCGTCGCGCTTCCTCGGCCAGGCGTCGATGGGTGCGAGCCGCACGCAGATCGCACGCGTCCAGGCAATCGGCTATGCGGCGTGGATCGACGAGCAGATGGCGATGCCGCCATCGCAGTCGCGCTGGGACGCGCTCGTCGCCGCCGGCTTCTCGGATGTCGCCTACCGGAACAGCGAGGCCGGCTTCGACAGCGTCGCGTGGAAGAAGCTGCTGACGTCGGCCGACACGCTGCGCCAGCGTGTCACGCTCGCGTTCTCGGAGATCGTGGTCACGTCGATCGATGGGCTCGTCGGCGGCGGCTGGAAGCAGTTCGCGGCCGCAGCCTGGCTCGACCTGCTCGAGGCCGGCGTCTTCGGCAGCCACCGCGCGCTGATGCAGCAGGTGTCGCTCAGCCCGGCGATGGGCATGTACCTCACCTACCGCGGCAGCCGCAAGACCAACCCCGCCACCGGCGCGCTGCCCGACGAGAACTACGCGCGCGAGCTGATGCAGCTGTTCACGATCGGTCTCGTGCAGCTCGGCGCCGACGGCACGCCGACGACGACGCCGACCTACATGCAGAGCGACATCACCGGTCTCGCCCGCGTCTTCACCGGCTGGGAGTTCGACTACGCCGGCCTCACCGGCAGCGCCGCGGCGGCGACGCCCGAGTCGGTGCGCCGGCCGATGGTGAACATCGCATCGCGCTACGAGACCGGCGAGAAGGTGTTTCTCGGCACGACGATCACCGCCGGCATCGCCGCGTCGGCCGCGCTCACGAGCGCCCTCGACGCGATCTGCTCGCACCCGAACGTCGCATCGTTCCTGTCGCGTCAGCTCATCCAGCGGCTCGTCACGAGCAACCCGAGCGCGGCCTACGTCGGCCGCGTCGCGGCGGTGTTCAGTGCCGACGCCACCGGCGCGCGGGGCAATCTCGGGGCGGTCGTCAAGGCGATCCTGCTCGACGCCGAGGCGCGCGTCGCGCCGGCCATCGGCACGTCGGGCAAGCTGCGCGAGCCGATCCTGCGCCTCACCGGATGGGCGCGTGCGTACACCGTCATCTCGTCGAGCGGCGCGTACCTGGGCAACACGTCCGACCCGGCGACGCAACTCGGCCAGAGCCCGCTGCGCTCGCCGTCGGTCTTCAATTTCTTCCGCCCGGGCTACGTGCCGCCGAACACCTCGATCGCGAGCGCCTCGCTGGTCGCCCCCGAATTCCAGATCACCAACGAGTCGTCGGTGGTCGGGACGGTGAACTACCTGCAGCGCGCCGTCGCCGGCACGCTGGCCGGCCTCACGGCCGACTACTCGAGCCTGACCGCGATCGCCGATGACGCAGTCGCGCTGGTCGCCGAGGTCAACGTCGTGCTCGCCGCCGGGCAGCTCGGCGAGTCGACCGTCGCCACCATCGCCTCGGCCGTGCAGACGATGACATCCGGCACCGACGCCGCACGTCTGTTGCGTACGAAGGCCGCGGTGCTGCTGGTGCTGGCGTCGCCCGAGACCATCGTCCTCAAGTGAAGGAGCGACTGCGATGAGCACCCGGAACGCATCCCGCCGCGCCTTTCTGCAACGCGCCTCGGCGCTGTCGCTCGCGGGCAGCGCCGCGCCGTGGGCGCTCAACCTGGCGATGCTCGGCGAGGCCGCGGCGCAGAGTGCCACCGACTACAAGGCGATGGTCTGCGTCTTCCTGTACGGCGGCAACGACTACGGCAACACGCTGATACCGGTCGACGCGTCGAGCTACACGGCTTACCAGGGCATGCGGCCGACGCTCGCCTACGCCGCGAGCGACCTCGTGGCGACCACGCTCGCGCCGACCACGGCACTGCCGGGCGGTCGCCAGTACGCACTTGCGCCCGAACTCGCGCCGCTGCTGCCGATCTTCTCGGCCGGAAACCTGGGCGTGGTGCTCAACGTCGGCACGCTGGTGCAGCCGACGTCGAAGGCGCAGTACGCCGCGAGGTCGGTGCCGCTGCCCCCGAAGCTGTTCTCGCACAACGACCAGCAGTCGGTGTGGCAGTCGTCGTCGCCCGAGGGCGCCACATCGGGCTGGGGCGGACGCATGGGCGACCTGTTCGTCGCAGGCAACGGCAATGCGACCTTCACCTGCGTCAACGTGTCCGGCAACGCGGTCTATTTGTCCGGCAAGAGCGCGGTGCAGTACCAGGTGTCGACGTCGGGACCCGTGCAGTTCGCGGGGCTCCAGTCGCCGCTCTTCGGATCTGCTGCATGCTCGGCGGCGCTGCGCTCGCTCGTCACGGCACCGAGCACGCATCTGTTCGAGAACGAATACGCGAAGGTCACGTCGCGCTCGATCGACGCCGGCGGCGTGCTCACCGCCGCGCTCGCCGGTGCGCCGAGCCTAGCGACCGTGTTCCCGGCCGGCAACGCCCTGGCCGACCAGTTGAAGTTCGTCGCCCGCATGATCTCGACGGCGGGCGCCACGAACACGAAACGCCAGGTGTTCTTCGTTTCGGCCGGCGGCTTCGACAACCACGACGGCCTCGGCGCCGTCCACCCCGGGCTGCTGTCGATGGTGTCGGGTGCGCTGTCGTCGTTCCACCAGGCGACGGTCGAGCTCGGGGTCGCCGACAAGGTGGCCACCTTCACCGCCTCCGACTTCGGCCGCACCCTCACCGCCAACGACGGCTCGGACCACGGCTGGGGCAGCATGCACTTCGTGCTCGGAGGCGCGGTCAACGGCGGTCGCTACTACGGCGCCGCGCCGGTGGTCGCCAACGACGGCCCGGACGATGTCGGCCAGGGTCGGCTCCTGCCGACCACCTCCGTCGATCAGCTCGCGGCCACGCTCGGCACCTGGTTCGGCATCTCCGACGCCGACCTGCTGACGGTGCTGCCCAGCCTGGTGAACTGGAACGCCTCGCAGCGCAACCTCGGGTTCGTCTGAAGGCTCAGAGCAGCGCCTCGCGCCACATCCCGAGCACCTGCTGCACCGGCCGGTCGGAGAAGCCGAAGAGCGTCGTCTCGTCGGCGGTGCGCAGCGTCACGGCGTGCCACGACGGCACGACGAAGACATCGCGCGGGCCGAAGGCGTGGTGCACCTCGCTGCCGTCGGGCGCCGTGATCGAGACGTCGCCGCCGCCGTCGAGGCACACGTGCACGGTCGAGTCGCTGCTGCGGCTCGGTCGGGTCTCGAAGCGCTTCGGCAGGCGCTGGATGTAGGTGCCGATCGTCGGCATCGGCGAGCGTCCGGTGGCCGGGTTGACGAAGCGCAGGCGATGGCCGTGGTGCGGGTCGGGCGCGCAGCGCGCGATGGTGGCCAGCGCCTCGCGCGTTCGCGCATAGGGGTAGACGAACACGCGCGACGGCTCGTGCGGCTGCGGCGCGTGGTCCATCGGCAGCAGGCCCGAGCCGTAGCGCGCGAGGGCGTCGCCTTCCGGGCGCGACTCGGCCTGCGACCTGGCTTCCGACTTCTCCGCGAAGCCGGCATCGAGGAAGCGCACGAGCGGGATGTCGAGGCCGTCGAGCCAGACGACCGGCTCGCCGCCATCGTTGCCGTGGTCGTGGAAGGTCCACGACGGCGTGATGATGAAGTCGCCGTAGCGCATCGTCGTGCGCTCGCCGTCGACCGCGGTGTAGGCGCCGTTGCCGTCGAGCACCAGGCGCAGCGCCGACTGCGTGTGCCGGTG
>JBBSPY010000154.1:0-7665 GCA_038258415.1 Burkholderiales bacterium | reverse complement strand
TGGGTGGCGGCCGTGCCGATCATGGCCGGCCAGCCGGGCTGGGCCGACGCCTTCATGCCCCGGGGTCGTGCCCCCGAGGTCGGCGAGCGTTTCGAGTTTCCGGAAGCGGCGCGCGCGCTGCGCGCCATCGCGCGAACGCGCGGCACCGCGCTCTACGGCGGCGAGATCGCCGAGGCCGTAGCCGCGCACGCGGCGAGCAGCGGTGGCTCGATGACCGTCGCCGACCTCGCCGGCTACGAGCCGGAGTGGGTCGAGCCGATCGGCATGGATGCATGGGGCCATCGGCTGCACGAGATCCCGCCCAACGGCCAGGGCATCGCCGCGCTGATCGCACTCGGCATCGCCCGCCACCTCGACATCGGCTCGCATGCGGTCGACAGCGCACGTGGCCAGCACCTGCAGATCGAGGCGATGAAGCTCGCCTTCGCCGATGTCTACGAGCACGTCGCCGACTCGCGCTCCATGCGCCTCTCGACGGCCGAGATGCTCGACGATGCCTATCTGGCCAGGCGCGCGAAGCTCGTCGACCCGGACCGCGCGCAGGTCTTCGGGCAAGGGCACGGCGAGCGCGGCGGCACCATCTACCTCACCGCCGCCGATGAGCGCGGCATGATGGTGAGCTTCATCCAGAGCAACTACATGGGCTTCGGCTCGGGCGTGGTCGTGCCGGGCTGGGGCGTGTCGATGCAGAACCGCGGTCACGGCTTCTCGCTCGATCCGGCGAAGGCGAACTGCGTCGCTCCCGGACGCCGTCCGTTCCAGACCATCATCCCGGCGTTTCTCACCAGGGACGGCCGGCCGCAGATGAGCTTTGGCGTGATGGGCGGCAACATGCAGCCGCAGGGCCACCTGCAGACGCTCGCGCGCATGCTGGTGTTCGGCCAGAACCCGCAAGCGGCGTGCGACGCGCCGCGCTGGCGCTTCAACGAGGGGCTGTCGATCAACGTCGAGGCGTCGATGCCCGCGAAGACGGTCGAGGGGCTCGTCGAGCGGGGGCATGCCGTCGGCGTCCTCGACGACAGCTACCAGGACTTCGGCGCCGGCCAGTTCATCTGGCGCCTCGGCGACCCGTCCGTCGACGGCTACGTCGCGGCGAGCGACCCGCGTCGCGACGGGCTGGCGGCGGGCTGCTGAGCCCGCCACGTGAGCGCAGACGCATCCCGGCCGTCCGAGGCCTGGAAGGGCATCGCCCTGGCGGCTGTCGGCGCCACCGCGTTCTCGGGCAAGGCGATCATCGTCAAGGTCGCCTACCGCTACGGCGTCGATGCCGTCACGCTGATCGCCTACCGGATGCTGTTCGCGTTGCCGCTGTTCGCGGCCCTCGCCTGGTGGGCCGGTCGCGGCAAGCCGTCGCTGACGCGCCGCGACTGGGTGATCGTCACCGGCCTCGGCTTCTCGGGCTACTACCTCGCGAGCTTCCTCGATTTCGCCGGGCTCGCCTACGTCACGGCCGGTCTCGAGCGACTCGTCCTCTACCTCAACCCGACGCTCGTGCTGGCCATCGGAGCGGTCGCGTTCCATCGCCGCGTCACGCCGCGGCAACTGATCGCGCTCGCGGTGAGCTACGCCGGCGTGCTGCTCGTCTTCGGTCACGAGGTCTCGTTCCAGGGCAGCGAGGTCGCCCTCGGCACGGCACTCGTCTTCGCCAGCGCCATCAGCTATGCGGTCTACCTGGTCTTCAGCGGCGAGGAGGTGCGACGGCTCGGCGCGCTGCGGTTGACCGGGCTGGCGACGACCGTCGCCTGCTTCTTCTGCATCGCCCAGTTCCTGGTGCTGCGGCCACTGTCCGCACTTCACGTCGCGCCCGAGGTGATCTGGCTGTCGGTCCTCAACGCGACGCTGTGCACCTTCGTCCCGGTGCTGCTGGTGATGATGGCGATCGAGCGGGTCGGCGCCGCCGTGACGGCGCAGACGGGCATGATCGGCCCGCTGTCGACGATCGCGATGGGCATCGTCATCCTCGGCGAGCCGTTCACCGGCTGGATCGTCGCCGGGACGGTGCTGGTGCTGGCCGGCATCTGGCTGCTGGCGAGGTGGCGGTAGCGCCGACGCGCAACACGAAACGAAAGGACGATCGACATGGAACTCGGGATTGCCGGCAAATGGGCGCTGGTCTGCGCATCGAGCAAGGGGCTTGGCAGGGGTTGCGCGAAGGCGCTCGTCGCAGAAGGCGTCAACGTCGTGATCACCGCGCGCGGGCAAGATGCGCTCGACGCGACCGCGACCGAGCTGCGCGCCATCGGCGGCGGCGAGGTTCGGGTGGTCGCCGGCGACATCACCACCGAGGCAGGCCGCGCCGCCGCGCTGGCCGCGTGTCCGCAGGTCGACATCCTCGTCAACAACGCTGGCGGACCGCCACCGGGCGACTTCCGCGACTGGGACCGCGAGGCGTGGCTGAAGGCGCTCGACGCCAACATGCTGACGCCGATCGCACTGATGCAGTCGACAGTCGACGCGATGGCGGGGCGCGGGTACGGGCGCGTCGTCAACATCACGTCGGGCGCGGTCAAGGCACCGATCGACGTGCTGGGGCTTTCCAACGGCGCTCGCTCCGGCCTGACGGGCTTCGTCGCCGGGCTCGCGCGCAGCGCCATCGCCGCCAAGGGCGTGACGATCAACGGACTGCTTCCCGGCGCGTTCGACACCGACCGCCTGCGCTCGACGCTCGCCGCGCAGGCGGCGCAGCGCGGCGTCGCCATCGACACCGTCGCCCAGGGCCGCGCCAGCGCGATACCCGCCGGCCGGTTCGGCTCCGCCGACGAGTTCGGCGCGATCTGCGCTTTCCTGTGCAGCGTGCACGCCGGCTACATGACGGGGCAGAACGTGCTGGCCGACGGTGGCGCCTATCCGGGGACGTTCTGACGCCGCGAGCGGCGCGCGGAGACGACTAGGGCATCGCCGCGCCGCAGTTCCAGCATTCCTCGAACGGACCTTCGACGCGCTCGCCGCAGGCGTGGCACAGCCACTGCCGATGCACCGGGTGGCGCAGTGCGTCGAGCGTGGTGCGGGCGCGCTCGAGGTCACCGTCGTCCTGGATCCAGATCTCGGGCAGCGACTGGTCGGGCGGCAGCTCGCCGGCGATGCTGCTCGCGTAGGCACGCTGCACGGTCGCCTCGAACCCGGCTTGGTCGAGCAGGTCGCGCCACAGCGTGGCGATGGCGAGGTTGGGGGCCGTGGTGAGGCGCTTCATGGCCGGGTCGTGGCACGATAGCGCACACCTTCACGCCAACGCCTCGCCGCGCACAACCGATGACCAGCCACACCACGCACAGCCCCACCGTCCGCATCGACCGCCATGGCGGGCCCGAGGAAATGAAGCTCGTCGACCTGCCGGTGGGCGATCCCGGTCCGGGCGAGATCCGCATCCGCCACGAAGCCTGCGGCGTGAACTACATCGACGTGTACCAGCGCTCCGGGGTCTACGCGCTGCCGATGCCGCTGTCGCTCGGCCTCGAAGGAGCGGGCATCGTCGAGGCGGTGGGCGAGGGCGTCACGCATCTCGCCGCCGGCGATCGCGCCGCCTACACGGGCCAGCCGCCCGGCGCCTACACGCTGGCGCGCGTGATGCCGGCGAAGACCGTCGTCCGATTGCCCGAGTCGATCGGCTTCGACACCGCAGCCGGGATGATGCTCAAGGGCCTGACGGCGCAGTACCTGCTCCGCCGCACGTTGCCGCAGGGCGGGCTGGCCGAAGGCGATTTCGTGCTCTTCCACGCCGCTGCCGGTGGCGTCGGCCTCATCGCCTGCCAGTGGGCGCGCGAGCTCGGCCTGCGCCTCATCGGCACCGCCGGGAGCGAAGACAAGTGCGACCTGGCGCTCGAGAACGGGGCCGCGTACGCGATCAACTATCGGCGTGAGAACGTCGCCGAGCGCGTCAAGGAGATCACGCGAGGGCAGGGTGTGAAGGTGGTCTACGACTCCGTCGGCAAGGACACCTGGGAAGGCTCGCTCGACAGCCTGCGTCCGCTCGGCCTGATGGTGAGCTTCGGCAACGCGTCGGGGGTCGTGCCGCCGGTGGCACTCGGCGTGCTCGGCGCGAAGGGCTCGCTGCACCTCACCCGACCGACGCTGTTCACCCACATCTCGACGCGCGAGTCGACGCAGGCGATGGCCGACGAGCTCTTCGCGATGGTGTCGTCGGGCAAGGTGAAGATCCACATCGGCCATCGCTACCCGCTCGCCGAGGCGGCGCAGGCGCATCGCGACCTCGAGGCGCGGGCGACGACCGGATCGAGCATCCTCGTGCCCTGAGGCCGCCCATGATCGAGCTCTACGGAACGCGGGGGTCGGGGTCGGCAGCCGTGGAAGCGGCGCTGGAACTCGCCGGCCTGCGCTACGAACTCGTCGATGCGGCGTCATGGAAGCCGTCGGAGGGGTTCGAGGCGTTGAAGAAGATCAACCCGATCGCGCAGATTCCGACGCTGGTGCACGACGACGGCAGCGTGATGACGGAGAGCGCGGCGATCCTGATCGATCTCGGCCTGCGCCATCCGCAAGGCCATCTGCTCTCGAGCGATCCAGCCGAGCGGGCGCAGCAGATTCGCGGTCTGGTCTTCATCGCCGCCAACTGCTACGCCGGCATCGGCATTCTCGACTTTCCCGAACGCTGGTACCCCGACCCAGACGACACGGCGAAGGAGAAGATGCAGCAGCGCGGCCGGGCGAGGGTGCACGAGCTGTGGGACCTGTTCGCCGATCAGTTTCCGGCGGCACCCTGGCTGTCGGGCGAACGGCTCGGCGCGCTCGACATCCTCGCGTCGATCGTCTCCTCGTGGAGCGGGGCGCGCAAGGCGATCGCGCAGAGTCGGCCCGACTTCTTCCGCGTGCTGGAGACGATCGACGCGACCGAGCCGGTGGCGTCGGTGCGGGCGCGGCACTGGCCGGGCTGATCGCTATCCGGTCAGGACGGTCAGCTCGCTTCGCCGCAGCAAGCGCCGAAAGCCTGCATCGAATGTGACCAGGTGATCGCCCGCCTCGCGCACCGCGGCAGCGAGCCAGAGGTCGGGAACGACGTTCGGATCGAGACGGTCGACGGCGCACGCGTCACGCAGGCGCGGCCATTCCTCGCCCAGAGCCGGCATCACCACGCCGGGTGCGCCGAGCATGGCGTCGACGAAGGCGACGGCCACGGTACCGGGCATCGGAACGGTGAAGATGCGCGGGTGCACGACGAGCCGCACGAAGCTCGCGGCGACCATCGGGAACAGCAGCAGCGGCTTCGACGCTGCCTCGGCAATCGCGTCCTGGAGCCAACGCAGCGCAGCGCCGTGGTGTCGATGATCGCCACGGGCAGCGGCGACGAGCACGTTGACGTCAGGCGTCGTCATCGCCGTCGGCGGCGTCGAGCATCGAACGGTTGCTGCAGGGGTCGATTCCGGGCCGCATGCCACCGCCGCCGTTGAAGACCGGAAGGACGACACGCGCGGCCGTGGCCCGCCTCGGCTCGGCCAACCGCAGTCGCAGTCCTTCCTCGACCAGGCGTGTCAGCGTCGTTCGCCTGCGGGCCGCTGCAATCTTCGCGCGGGTCACGAGCGCGTCGTCGATGTCGAGCGTCGTCTTCACCCGCGAGATCATACAGAAATATGGGTCGTTGTCACCGCCCGCGTCTCACCCGCAGGATCTCGTCGAGGATCAGCAGGCACGCACCGACGGTGATGGCGCTGTCGGCGACGTTGAACGCGGGGAAGTAGGCACGGCCCCAATGCACCTGCACGAAGTCGATGACGTGCCCGTGCAAGACCCGGTCGACGACGTTGCCGACCGCGCCGCCGAGGATCAGCGACAGGGCGAGCGCGAACAGCCGCTGGCCGCCGTGGCGCGCGAGCATCCAGACGATGAAGATCGTCGCCGCGGCGCCGAGGCCGATGAAGAACCAGCGCTGCCAGCCGCCTGCGTCGCTCAGGAAGGAGAACGCGGCACCGGTGTTGTGGGCGCGCACGATGTCGAAGAACGGCGTGACGACGTGCTGCTCGCCGAGCTGCATCGTGCGGGCGATCACCTGCTTCGTGATCTGGTCGAACACGACAACGACCAGCGACAGGCCGAGCCACGGCCAGATCGACGTGCGCGAGGAGCGGAAGGCGGCCACCGGGAGGGCCCTCAGGCGAAGCGGCGCGGCTCGCCGTCGCCGTAGAGGTTGGCCGTGCAGCGCCCGCAGATCGTCGGGTGCGCGGGGTCGGAGCCGACGTCGTCGCGCCAGTGCCAGCAGCGCGCGCACTTCGGCGCGGTGGTCGGCGCAGGCGTGACGGTGAAGGCCTCCGCCGTCTCGCCCGCCTCGCGAACCAGCGTCGCCTTCGACGTGATGAGGACGAAGCGCAGGTCGTCGGCCAGGCTGGCGAGCAGATCGTGCAGCTCGCCCGACGCGCCGACCGTGACCTCGGCCTGCAACGACGAGCCGACCGCGCCGGTGGAGCGCAGCGCCTCGATCCTGCGGTTCGATTCGGCGCGCACCTCGCCGATGCGGCGCCACCGGACGAGCAGCGCCTCGTCGGTCCAGGTGCGCGTGTCGACGAAGGTCTCGACGAAGATGGTCGTGCCTGCCTTGCCGCCGAACACGGCCCAGGCCTCCTCGGCGGTGAAGCTGAGGAAGGGCGCCATCCACCGCAGCATCGCGTTCGTCACGTGCCAGAGGGCGGTCTGCGCGGAGCGACGCGCATGCGAGTCAGGCGCGGTGGTGTAGAGCCGGTCCTTCAGCACGTCGAGCCAGAACGCGCCGAGATCCTCCGAGCAGAAGACCTGCAGCTTGGCGACCACGGGGTGAAACTCGTAGACGCCGAAGTGGCCGCCCGAGAACACGCCGCGTGCGGGGTCGAGGTCGCCGACGATCTCGCGCTGCAGCTCGGCGGTGCGCGCAAGCGCCCAGCGGTCGATCTCGACCATCCGGTCGAACGGCACGGCATCGCGCGTCGGGTCGAAGTCGCTCGTGTTGGCGAGGCAGAAGCGCAGCGTGTTGCGGATGCGGCGGTAGGCGTCGACCACGCGCGCCAGGATCTTCGCGTCGATCGACAGGTCGCCGGAGTAGTCGGTCGAGGCGCACCAGAGGCGCACGATCTCGGCGCCCATCTTGTCGACCGTCTCGCGCAGGCCGACGACGTTGCCGAGGCTCTTGCTCATCTTGCGGCCCGAGCCGTCGACCGTGAAGCCGTGCGTGAGGAGCCCCCGGTACGGCGCGTGTCCTTCGAGCGCGCACGCGACCAGCAGCGACGAATGGAACCAGCCGCGGTGCTGGTCGTGGCCTTCGAGGTAGAGATCGGCCTCGGGGCTCCTGCCGTCGTCGTCGGGGATGGTCGTGCCGGGGTGGCTTCCGCGCAGCACGTGGAAGAAGGTCGAGCCCGAGTCGAACCAGACGTCGAGGATGTCGTTCGACTTCACGTAGTCGGCCGCGTCGCTTCCGTCGTGGCCGCCCAGCACGTCGGCGGCGGTGAGACGCGACCACGCCTCGACGCCGCCTTCCCCGACGATCTGCGCCGCGCGATCGATCAGCGCAAGCGTGTCGGGGTGCAGCTCGCCGGTGCGCTTGTGCAGGAAGAACGGCAGCGGCACACCCCAGTTGCGTTGCCGGCTGATGCACCAGTCGGGCCGGTTCTCGATCATGTCGTGCAGACGCGCACGGCCGTTCTCGGGGAAGAAGTCGGTCTCGGCGATGGCGGCGAGCGCGATCTTGCG
>JBBSPY010000153.1:0-7771 GCA_038258415.1 Burkholderiales bacterium | reverse complement strand
GAGGCCGGTGGCCTGACCGTCGGTGGCTTCCACGCGCCACGGCACGAGACGCGCCTCCAGCCAGGCGCGGGAGGCGGTTGCGTCGCCCAGCAAGCTCAGCGCGTCGCGTCGCAGGTCGACGCAAAACGCCGTCCAGGGAGGCGTCGGTCGCGCGCAGCCCCGCAGCAGGGCGGGCACGGCCTCGGCGACGCGGTCGCCATGCCAGCCAGGGAGGTCAGGCCAGCCCGCCGGCGTCCAGCGGCCGCGTGGGCGGTCGATGGTGTCGCCTGCCGGAGTCCGGGCGCCCTCGTCGTCGATCCGTGTCCGACCCGGGGCAGGCGACGTCGCCGCTGGCGCGGGCGCGACTGCTGCCGCGTCGTCGCCGAGCGGCGTCGTCGAGCAGGCGACCTGCGCCGCGACCAAGGCGGTCGCGAGCGCCCAGGCTGCAGCGCCTGCCCGAGGGCTCCCTAGAATGCACCGCACCGTGTGGGTTGTCCTTCTCGAAGCGCTCGGCGCGCTCGCCGTCCTCGTCTTCATCGTCTGGTGGACGATGTTTTCCGGCCGCCGCCGCGGCGAGCGCGACACGTCCGGCGACTGAGCAGCGCGGTTGTCACGGGATCACCGCCAAGAACAGGAAGGCCGCGAAGAGCAGCAGGTGCACGGCGCCCTGCAGCACGTTGGTGCGGCCGACACCGAGCGTCAGCGAGCTCACGAGGAAGGTAAGAACGAGCAGCGTGAGCTCCTTGGCCCCCAGGCCGAGCATCAGCGGCATGTCCAGGACCACCGACATCGCCGCCACCGCCGGGACCGTGAGCCCGATCGTCGCGAGCGCGGAGCCGAGGGCCAGGTTCAGGCTCGTCTGCAGACGGTTCGCGCGAGCCGCGCGTGCGGCGGCCCATGCCTCCGGCGCCAGGACGAGCATCGCAATGACGATGCCGATGACCGCCGCCGGCAGGCCCGCGTTCTTCACCGCGGCCTCGATGGTCGGCGAGAGGAGCTTCGCCAACCCGATCACCGACAGCAGGCACGCGACCAGCAGGCCGAACGAGATCCACGCGATTCGGTTGGTGGGGGGCGGCGCGTGCTCGTCGTCGTTTTTCGCGTCTGGCGGCAGGAAGTAGTCGCGGTGCCGCACCGTCTGCACGAACACGAACACGCTCCACAACGCGAGCGAGCCGACCGCAGCGAACGCGAGTTGCGCGTGCGAGTAGGTGGGACCGGGCGACGACGTGGTGAACGAGGGCAGCACCAGCGTCAGCGCGGAGAGTGCCACCAGGGCGGCGAGCGCGGAGGTGGTGCCTTCGAGGCCGAACCGCTGTTCGTAGTGGCGCAGGCCGCCGACGACCAGGCACAACCCGATCGCGCCGTTGCAGATGATCATGATCGCCGAGAAGATCGTGTCCCGGGGCAGCGCGGCGGCGTCGGGCCCGCCGGCGAGCATCAGCGAGACGATGAGCGCGACCTCGATCACCGTCACCGAGACCGCGAGCACGAGCGTGCCAAACGGCTCGCCGACGCGGTGCGCGACGACCTCCGCGTGGTGCACCGCGGCGACCACCGAGGCGCCGAGCGCCAGCGTGCAGGCTGCGGTGATCAGCAAGTGGTCGGGGGCCGCGAGGGCGACGCCCGCCAGCACCGCGGCGAGCAGCGGCGCTGCCCAGGTCCACGTCGGGATCGAAGGGCGTGCGGCTTCGCTCATCGGGCGGGTTCCATCAGTTCGGCGGCGCCGCCCGACGGCCGATGCCGACCGGCAGCACGAACGAGAGCGGCGCGCGCCAGAGGCGCGAGCGGATGGCTCGGTAGATCCGGCTGCGGTCGGCGACGCGGATGTCGCGCGACCGCAGCGCCACCCGCGCCGCGAGCCAGAAGCTGACGCCGAGGTTGAGCGCGCCGGTTACCGCAATCCCGGCCACGCACCACCAGAACGCTGGCTCGCGCAGCAGAGGCACGCCGAGCGCTCCGACGGCCGTGAACAGCTCGCCGGTGCCGAGCGTGACGTGGCGCACGTCGATCGGAAGGCTGAAGAACGCGGCGAAGGCGGGCACCAGGCCGAGGCCGAGACCGAGCGACACGTTGGCCGCCCAGCTCGACACGTTCGCCCGCCAGTAGCGCGACCAGCGCCGTGCCCGCTCGCGGCCGAGCCGGGCGATCAGCCGCGGGTTCCAGGCCAGGGCGCTGTCGAGACGGTGCCAGACGAACCAGTTCTCGGTCCAGCCAGCGATCATCGAGCTGGCGAACAGGATCACGCCAGTGAGCGCCGCGAACAGTGCCGTCGGCCCGAGCAGCGTCAGCGTCGCCAGCATGTGCTCGCCTTCGGCCGTGCCAACGAGCGGCCTTCCGATCGCCAGCCTCGCCAGCCACTGCGCCAGCAGCACCACCGGGATCACGCCGATCAGGTTGCCGAAGATGCCGGCGGCCTGAGAACGGATCAGGAGCACGAACTCGTCGACGAAGCGCTCGACCCCGGCGTCGGTGTCGAGCGCGGTCAGCCGCTCGGCGAGTGCCGGTGCGGTCATCGCCGGCTGCTTGGTCGCAACGATGCCGTGGACGTGCTGGATCACGACGAACGAGACGGCGTAGTTCAGGCCGGTCGCGAGGCCGCGCCAGAAGGCGCCGAGCGGCAGCGAGACGACGAGGAACCACACCAGCGTCGTCAGGCCGAGGAAGGCACCGCCGCCGATCGCGGCCCGCAGCATGCGCCGGTACTCGGCGGCGTCGCGGGCGATGTAGTGTTCGCCCGTGGCGGCCCCACGCTCGGCGACCTTCTTCGCGAGCAGCGAGTAGTGCTGGCCGAACAGGCCGCGGATAGACCGCCGTTCCTCCGACGCCTGGATCAGCTCGACAACGAGGTTGACGACCTCGCGCGCCGGCTCCTGCGACAGCGCACAGGTGAGCAGCGTGTCGATGCGGCGCGTGCGCTCGCGCAACTGCTCGACGTCGAACACCACGTCGACCGAGACGCCATGCAACTCGAGGTGCTCGTGCACGCTATCGGCGGCGGTCCGGCAGGTATCGAGGAGCGCGCGCAGGTAGTGCACCTCCCGCAGGAGCGCCGCTCGGTCGGCGGGGTCGGTGGAGTTGCCGAGGTCGCTCACTCGCTCGGCGGCGCGGGCGAGCTGGTGGAACGGCGAGTCGGCCATCAGCGCCGCGTCCATCCGGCGTCGCAGCCCGGGCGAGACGCCGGCGGAGCGGACGTTGCTGCCGAGGAAGGTGATGGCGTCGTAGAACGGCGCCCGCCAGTCGGCGCGCGGCTTGGCGTCGGGTGCGCCATCGGCCACGCGCTCGGGTGCGCCGACGGCGAGCAGCCCGACGATGCGCTTCAGCGTGTCGTCGTCGATCGCGCGCAGCCAGGCGAGGTCGCTGTGGTCGGGGAACAGCAGGATGAAGAGGTCGCCGAGGTCGGTCGTCTCGGGCGTCAGCGGCAGCACGTGCAGGCGCAGCCGGTGTGCGAACTCCGACCAGAGGCCGGTGCGCGGCGCGAAGCCGAAATCGGCGAGCAGGGCGGCGCTGTCGACCTCGCGCATGAAGCGGCGCAACATGGTTCCGACGCGGCGCTGCTGATCGGCGTTGCGTTCCAGCACACCGAGCAGGTGGCGCAGTCGCAGCACCGGGCGGGGTGTGCGCGCTTCGTCTTCGATCTGCGGCTCGACGCTTCGTTCGCTGTGCACCAGGCCGAGCGGCGCCCGCCGCAGCCATTCGACGAGGCGGATCACCCACAGGTGCCGCTCGACATCGGATGCCCTGGGTTCGGCTGCATTGAAGAGCGCCGTCAGGTCCCAGCGCGCCACGACCGCCGTCGACGAGATCGCGCCCGCGCGCTCACCGGCCATTCGGGCGGGCGACCTAGTGCAGCGCCGAGGCCAGCGTGAGCCCGAACTCGGCGATCGGCGCGTCGAACGGGTGCGCGTCGTCGGTCATGCAGAAGAAGGTGCCGCGCATCGTGCCGTGTGGCGTGGCGATGCGGGTCCAGCTCGTGTACTCGAACTTCTCGCCGGGCTTGAGGACCGGCTGGTGGCCGACGACGGCCAGGCCGCGGACCTCCTCGACGTGGTCGTTCGCATCGCGCACGATCCAGTGGCGCGCGACCAGCTGGCCGGTCACGTCGCCGCTGTTGACGATGGTGATCGTGTATGCGAAGGCCCACGGACCCGACGGCGGCTCGGACTGCTCGGGCAGGTGGCGCACCGCGACGGTGGTCGTGAACTGGGGGCTGGGCATGGACGGATTCTCGCAGGCAGAATCGACGCGACTTCCGAGCACCGACGATGAGCACCCCGCGCCGCCACCGCATCGCCCCGAGCATCCTCTCCGCCGACTTCGCCCGCCTGGGCGAGGAGGTGCGCGCCGTGATCGATGCCGGCTGCGACTGGATCCATTTCGACGTGATGGACCAGCACTATGTGCCCAACCTCACCTTCGGGCCGATGATCTGCAAGGCGGTGCACGGGCACGCGAAGACGCTCGACGGCGAGCGCGTTCCGCTCGACGTGCACCTGATGGTCGAGCCGGTCGACGCGCTGGCCACCGCCTTCGCCGAGGCCGGAGCCGACTCCATCAGCTTTCACCCCGACGCCACGATCCATGTCGACCGCACGCTGCAGCTGATCCGCGACGCCGGCTGCAAGGCAGGGCTCGTCTTCAACCCCGCGGCGACGCTCGACGTGCTCGACTGGGTGATCGACAAGGTCGACATCGTGCTCGTGATGAGCGTGAACCCGGGCTTCGGCGGTCAGAGCTTCATTCCCTCGACGCTGCGCAAGATCGAGCAGGCGAGGCGACGCATCGAGGCCAGCGGCCGCGACATCCGCCTCGAAGTCGACGGCGGCGTCAAGGTCGACAACATCCGCGCCATCGCCGACGCGGGCGCCGACACGTTCGTCGCCGGCAGCGCCATCTTCGGCGCCGGCGACTACCGTGCTGTCATCGATCGGATGCGCGCCGAGCTGGCGGGCTGAGGGGCGCGGGCAGATGGCACCATCCGCGGTTCATGCCCATCGTCACGACGACGAAGACGACCACAAGCACGATCACGACGGCGCGGGCGACGACCGGCACCGCGGGCATTCCCACGGCCTCGGTCCGCCACGCAGCGACCGCGCCTTCGTCATCGGCATCGCGATCAACATCGCGTTCGTCGCGATCGAGGCGTGGTGGGGCTTTCGGACCGACTCGCTGGCGCTGCTCGCCGACGCCGGACACAACCTCGGCGACGTCGCCGGGCTGGTCGTCGCCCTGGCCGGGGCGATCGCCGCGCGGCGGCTTCCTGACGCGCGCCACACCTGGGGCTGGAAACGGGCATCCGTGCTCGCCGCGTTCGTCAATGCCATGCTGCTGATGGTCGCCGTCGTCTCGATCGCCTGGGCCGCGTTCGGGAGGCTGCGCTCGCCGGCGCCGATCGAGCCGGTTGGCGTGATGGTCGTCGCCGCGATCGGCATCGTCGTCAACGGCGCCACGGCGCTGCTCTTCATGCGCGACCGCGCCCGCGACCTCAACATCCGCGGCGCCTATCTGCACATGGTCGCCGACGCGGCGGTGTCGGTCGGCGTCGTCGTCGCCGCCGGCCTCGTGCTCTGGCTCGACTGGCAGTGGGTCGACCCGGTCGTCAGCCTGGCGATCGCCGCGGTGATTCTGGTCGGCACCTGGGGCTTGTTTCGCGATTCGATGCACCTCATGTTCGACGGTGTGCCCCTCTCGATCGACCTCGACGCCGTGCGCGGAGCGCTCGAGGCGCTGCCGGAAGTCGACTGCGTTCACGACCTGCATGTCTGGTCGACCGGGACGACGGAGGTGGTGCTGACGGCGCACGTCGTCACCCCCGCCGGCCACCCCGACGACGCGTTCTTCCGCCGCGCCGCCGAACGCATGCAGACGCGCTTCGGCATCGGCCACGTGACGCTGCAGGCCTCGACAGAGGCGGTCATGGCGGCGTGCGATGCGCCGCGCACGACCGCCACCGCGACGACGCACTGAGATGGAATACAAGGACTACTACGAAACGCTCGCCGTGCCGCGCACGGCCACGCAGGACGACATCAAGCAGGCATTCCGCAAGCTCGCCCGGAAGTACCACCCGGACGTTTCGAAGGCCGAGGGCGCCGAGGCGAAGTTCAAGGACATCAACGAAGCCAACGAGGTCCTGAAGGACCCCGAGAAACGCGCCGCCTACGACCGCATGGGCAGCAACTGGAAGGCCGGCCAGGAGTTCCAGCCGCCGCCGGGGTGGGACGCAGGCTTCGAGTTTCGTGGCGGCGAGGGCGCGGGCTTCTCGGGCGGCGGATCGCCGTTCGGCGGCGCGGAAGGCTTCGACACCAGCGACTTCTTCGAGCAGCTGTTCGGCCAGCGCATGCGCGGCGGTGCCGGAACACAGCGCCGCGGCGGCCGCTCGCACGGCGAGGACAGTCACGCCAAGGTGATGGTGTCGCTCGAAGACGCCTACCGTGGCGCCGAGCGGACGATCACGCTGCGCGCGCCCAAGGTCGGCGCCGACGGTCGCATCGCCTACGAGGAGCGCCGGCTCGACGTCCACATCCCGCGCGGCATCCGCGCCGGGCAGAACCTGCGCCTGTCCGGGCAGGGCTCGCCCGGCCTCGGCGGCGGCAAGCCGGGCGATCTCTACCTCGAGATCGCCTTCGAGCCGCACGGTCGATACCGTCTCGGCGGGCCGAACCCGGCCGACGTGTCGTTCGACCTTCGCGTCGCGCCCTGGGAAGCCGCGCTCGGCGCGACGGTCGATGCCGAGACGCCCGACGGCACGGTCGAGCTGACGATCCCGAAAGGCTCGCAGGCCGGGCGCAAGCTGCGCCTGAAGGGGCGCGGCCTGCCAGCGGCAAAGGCGAGCGGCACGCCGGGCGACCTCTACGCCGTCGTCCAGGTCGCGCTGCCGGCGGCCGACGACGATGGAGCCCGCGAGGCCTACGAGGCCATGGCGCGCGTCTTCCCGCGCTTCGAGCCGCGGCGCTAGTCTGTCCGGCGCATGTCGAACCCCACGCCCACGATGACCCCGCGCGAGACGACCCGGACGGCCCTTCAGGGCACGGTGCTCGACGAGCACGAAACGCTGACCGCGGCCGAACTCATCCGCGCCTGCGGGGTGACGGTCGTGCAGGTCGAGACCTGGGTCGCCGAGGGGGTGATCGAACCACGCGATCCTGACGTTCGCAACCGCGAGGAATGGCGCTTCGCCGGCCCGGCGCTCGCCCGCATGCGGCTGGCGATGCGCCTCGAGCGCGACCTGGCGGTCAACGCGCCGGGCGTGGCGCTCGCGCTCGACCTCCTCGAGGAGATCGCGTCGCTGCGGGCGCGGTTGACGGCGTCGTCGCGCCGCTGACCAGCGGCAAGCCGCGCTCGGCCTTCACTTCCTTCAGCACCACGCTCGAGCGCACGTGCGTGACGCCGGGCAGGCGAAACGCCGTCTCGTGCAGGAATGTCTCGTAGCCGCGGATGTCGGGCACGAGCACCTTGATCGAGTAGTCGGCGCCGCCGGTCGTGCTGTAGCAGGCCACGATCTCCGGGCAGGCGACGACGGCGCGCTCGAACTCGGCCACCGTCGTCTCGGTGTGCTGCGTCAGCACGAGCTCGGCGATGACGGCGAGCGAGAGGCCGACGCGCTCTCGGTCGACGACCGCGCCATAGCCCTGGATCACGCCGGCCGCCTCCAGCGCCTTGACGCGCTTCCAGCACGGTGTCGTCGTCAGGCCGACGTGCTCGGCGAGCCGCTGCAGCGACTGGCGCGAGTCGCGCTGGAGCGCGTCGAGGATGGCGCGGTCCTTGGCGTCGAGAACGATCGTGTCGT
>JBBSPY010000152.1:0-7779 GCA_038258415.1 Burkholderiales bacterium | reverse complement strand
TCGCTCGCGAGCTGCCGCGGTGACCTCGCCCAACTCCGTTGCCGACGGACGCGACGCCGCCGTGCTCGCCGGCGCGGTCGAACGCATCGTCGCCGGTCAACTCGTCGCCTTCCCGACCGAGACCGTCTACGGCCTGGGCGCGCGCGCCGACAACGACCGCGCCGTCGCCGCCATCTATGCCGCCAAGGGTCGGCCGCGCGGTCATCCGCTTATCGTTCATGTCGCCGATACGGCGGGTGCCGAGCGCTTCGCCGAGACGATGCCGGACGCCGCGCGCCGGCTCGTCGATGCGTTCTGGCCCGGCCCGATGACGGTGGTCGTTCGCCGTCGCAAGGGCGTGGCTCAGGCCGCCGCGGGCGAGCTGCCGACGATCGGCTTGCGCTGCCCGGCCGAGTCGATCGCGCACGCGCTCCTTGCCGCCGCGGCATCTGCCGGCGTTCCGGGAATCGCCGCGCCGAGCGCGAACCGTTTCGGCCGCGTCAGCGCGACCACCGCGATGCACGTCGACAGCGAGTTTCCCGACAGCGGGCTGTTGATCCTCGACGGCGGCGAGTGCCGGGTCGGCATCGAGTCGACCATCGTCGACGTGTCGTCGGGGCGTCCTTCGCTGCTCCGCCCGGGCATCCTCACCGTCGAGCGGATCGAAGCGGCGCTTGGCGAGCCGCTCGCCGCACCCGGGCCGACGGCTCCGGCCGCGCCCGGCACGCTCGTCTCGCACTATGCGCCGAGGGCCACCTTGCGCCTCATGCCGACCGCGATGCTCAGGGCCGCGCTCGAGGTCATCGGCTCGGAGCCCATCGAGCTCGGCGTATATTCGCGCTCCGTTCCGTCGGGCGTCGCCATCGGCGTTCGCCATCGGCGGATGCCGTCGCGCCCCGAGCAGGCGGCGCACGAATTGTTCTCGGTGCTGCGTGAACTCGATGCCGACGGCGTGCGTCTGATCTGGGTCGAGGCACCGCCCGACTCGGCGGAGTGGGACGGCGTACGTGACCGGCTCACCCGTGCGGCAGCAAGCTGAATTCCCCTGGAGCAACCTGGCATGACGATGATGGTGACGCGGACCTTGCGGTCGAGGTCGAGTCTGGCGGTGGCGGCGGCGGCACTGCTGCTGTCGGCATGCGGCGGCGGCGAGCAGGAGTCGAAGTTCGACGCCCAACGGGTGATCGCCTTCGGCGACGAGACGAGTCTCATCGTCGATGTGCGGGCCGATGGAAACGGCAGCAAGTACAGCGTCAACGAGACGGTGTCGAGCACCGATACGACGATCGCCTGTCGATCGAGTCCGCTCTGGATCCAGGTCGTGGCGAACAACTACGGGCTGCTGTTCCCGCAGTGCAACCCCGGCCCGACGCCGCAGGCGAATCCGCAGAGCCGGATCCGCGCGACCTTCGGCGCTCGAGCCGCCGACCTGGCGCAGCAGATTGCCACGCAGACGGCGGAGAGCAACTTTCGCAGCAACGACCTGGCGACGGTCCTGGTCGGCGCCAACGACATCATCGCCGAGTATCAGCAGTACCCGGGCGTCGGCGAGGATCAGCTGCTGGCCGACGTTGACGCCGCAGCGAGCGAAGTGGCCCGCCAGGTCAACCGCCTCGCCGACCTCGACGTGCGGGTCCTGATCTCGACCATCCCCGACCTGCGGTATTCGCCGTACGCGATCGCCGAGAACGCCGCGCACAGCGACACCGACCGTGCCGAACTGATCGCACGCCTCGTGACGCGTTTCAACACCGCGCTGCGCAAGTCCATTCGCAACGACGGTACGCGCATCGGCATCGTGTTCACCGACGAGTACGTCCAGACCGCCGCCAGGCTGAGCGGCAGCAACGGGATCAACAACGCCACGACGGCGGTGTGCGACCTCACCCGGTCGCAACTGAGCCCGCCCTCGATCCTCGACTGCACGCAGCTCACGCTGATTCCGAACGGCAGCCCGACGTCTTTCCTCTGGGCCGACGATCGACATCTCTCTGCCGGAGCGCAGAACACCATCGGCAACCTGGCGGCCCAGCGCGCGCGCAACAACCCGTTCTGACCGCGGTCGTCGCCGTCGGCCGACGCGTCAGGGCCGGGCGGCCGGGACCGCTTCGTCGTCGGCGACCCAGTCGACCAGGGCGTCGAACGCCGGACGGGCGGCGTTTGCATTGGTGTGGTTGACGATCGCGACGACGACCCAGCGGCGGCCCGAGTCGCCGAGCACGTAGCCGGCGATCCCCGCCACGTCGCGCAGCGACCCGGTCTTCAGGTGCGCCCGGCCGGGGCTGCCCCTGGCCCGCCGCAGCGTTCCGTCGACACCGGCGACCGGAAGCGAGCTCATCAGCTCCGGCATGACGGGGCTGGCCCACGCCGATTGCAGGAGCCGCCCGAGTGCGAGCGCCGACAGCCGCGAGTCTCGCGACAGCCCCGAACCGTTGACGACGACGCTCCCCGTCGCGGCGGCGCCGACCTTGGTGCGCAGGAAGGTCGCGATCACGTCGCGGGCCGCATCGGGCGAGCCGATGCCGCGCTGGGTCGCGCCGAGGGTGAGGAACAGCTGCTGCGCCATCACGTTGTTCGACAGCTTGTTGATGTCGCGAACGACCTCCGGCAGCGGCGGCGAGCGCAGCTCGAAGCTCGGCGGGGTCGTCGGCGCTGCACCGTCCCGGACCGAGCCGCTCAGCCGGCCGCCGACCTCGAGCCACATGCCGAGCAGCACTCGCTCCAGGTAGTGTTTCGGATCCGCGTAGGCGATCGCCCACGTCTTTTCGCCGCAGGCAAGGGGGAAGACGCCGCGGAAGGCGATTCGGGCCGGGTCGGCGAACTCGCCTTGCAGCGCCGCGCGCCAGTCGTCGCACGCGCCGGTGGCGAGCGGCACGGTCGCATCGGCGCGCACGCCGGCCAGCGGCGGGTCGGCGGCGACCGTCGCGATGCCGCGGCCGGCATCGGGCGTGAAGGTCAGCACGACGGCGCGGTAGTTGAGGAGCAGGGCGTCGGCGCCGGCGTTGTACGGTCGCAGCGGCTCTCCGTCGAAGTCGCCGGGGTTGGCGTCGGCGCCGGGGAAGGCGCTGCGGTCGACGACGATGTCGCCGCGAATCTCCCGAATGCCTGCCTGCTGGAGCCGGCGCATCAGGAGCCAGATGCGCTCCAGCACGAGCTTCGGGTCGCCGCTGCCCTTGACGACGACGTCGCCCTGCAGCACGCCGTTCTCGATCGGGCCGCGCAGCCAGACCGGCGTCGTCCAGGCGTAGCCGGGTCCGAGCAGGTCGAGCCCGGCATAGGTCGTGACGAGCTTGAAGAGCGAGGCCGGGTTCGCCGGCTTCTCCGGCTGCCAGGCGAGGCGGGGCCGCGCCGCCTCGACCTCGGCGACCCAAACGACCATCGCCTCGCGCGGCACGCGGGCGCGGGCGAGCGCCGTGTCGACGTCGGCCGGCAGTGCGCGCGCCGCCAGGGCTGGCGGTGCCGCGAGCAGGGCGGCGAGGGCGACGCCGAGCAGGGCCGCGCAGAGGCGAATGCGCCTCGCGTCGGGCCGCGGAATCGGGCGCAACGGGTGGCGCGGGGAAGGCCTCATTCGTGCATGATGCCCGCAGCGAGCCCCGACGCCGGCAGCGGAACCGGCCGCTACACTGGACTTTCGCCTCGAACCGCACATGCCCGCCCTGCTCGCATTCGACACGTCCGGCGAGCGCGCGGCGGTGGCCGTGAGCCGCAGCGGACACATCGCGTCGGCGCAGGTCGACGGCGGCGCCAAGGCCTCGTCGACGTTGCTTCCGACCATCCTGCGGCTGCTCGCCGATGCCGGCCTCCGCGTCGACGACCTCGACGCCATCGCCTTCGGTCGCGGCCCCGGCGCCTTCACCGGCATCCGGACAGCGTGCTCGGTCGCGCAGGGCCTGGCGTTGGGCGCCGGGAAGCCGGTGCTGCCGATCGACAGCCTGCTCGCGATCGCCGAGGAAGGCCGGAGGGCGACCGGCGCCGACCGCGTATGGGCGGTCGTCGACGCCCGCATGAACGAGATCTATGCCGCCGAGTACGCGTGGGTCGACGGGCGCTGGCGCACGCTCGTCGGGCCGATGCTGTGCGCGCCGCCGGAACTCAACGCGCGTTGGCTGGACGCGCCGCCCGCGGCCGTTGCCGGCGACGCGCTGGTGGCGTTTGCCGGCAGGCTCGACACCGGCGACGCGGCCTGCGCGCCGGCGGCCCGGCCGAGCGGCGTGGCGCTGATCGCCCTGGCGCAGGCGGCGTGGCAGGACGGCGCCGCGGTCGACGCTGCCCTCGCGTTGCCGCTTTACGTGCGCGACCGGGTCGCGCTCACGACCGTCGAGCGCGAAGCTGCCCGTGTCGAGCGAGACGCCACGCGCGCCGGTGCCGTCGACCGGACGGCCGTCCGGTGAGCGCGCAACTGTCGACGCCCCTGCAGGCGCAGCCGCCGTCGCTGCGGGCGATGGCGCTGGCCTCGCTCGACGCCGTCGCCGCCCTCGAGCGCGACGTCTATCCCTTCCCATGGACGCGCGGAAACTTCGTCGACGCGCTGGCCGCGGGGTACGTCGCGTGGACCCTCGACGGGCCTCGTGGCGAGCTCGTCGCCTACTGCGTGGCGATGCGCGGCGTCGACGAGATGCACCTGCTCAACATCACCGTCGAGCCCGCCGTTCGCCGGGTCGGCCATGCACGCCGCCTGCTCGACGCGCTGCTCGAGGTCTGCCGCATCGAACGGGCGGGGCGGCTCGGGCTCGAGGTGCGGGTCGGCAACGGCGACGCCCGTGCCGCCTACGAGCGCCTGGGATTCGCGCCGGTCGGCGTGCGCCGCGGCTACTACCCGGCACCGGCCGGCACCCGCGAAGACGCGGTCGTGATGAGCCGCGCCGTCGACGGTGTGGCGGACGAATCGAACGATGCGCTGGACTGACCGGCAGCTGGCGATGCTGCGCGAGATGGGCGTGCACGTCGTCGTGCGGCCTGCCGTACCGGCACCCTCGGACGAGGCTTCGGACGAGGTCGCGCCGTCGGAGGCACCGCGGTCGGTGCCGGTGCCCGTCGAGGCGACGCGCCTGGCGGCCGTGCTCCGTCGCGCCGGCTGGCTCGTCGTGGTCGAGATCGACGACGACGAAACGGGCGACGGCGACGAGCGTCGTCTGCTCGGCAACATGCTGCGTGCGATCGGCGTGTCGGAAGACGGCGAGAGCGGCGAGGGCGGTGACCCCGCGCGACGCGCGGTGCGGCTGGATCCGCGCCAGGCCGGTGCCGCCGCCGTCGCCGATGCCATCGAACGCACCGGCGCGCGCGCCGTTCTCGCGCTCGGCAAGTCGGCGGCGAAGGTGCTGCTCGGCAGCGACGAGCCGGTCGGTCGCCTGCGCGGCACCGTGCACCGAGCGGCGAACGGCGTCGAGGTGATCGTCAGCTGGCCGCCGTCGTACCTGCTGCGCCAGCCCGACGAAAAGGCGAAGGCGTGGGCCGACCTCTGCCTGGCGGTCTCGACGATCGAGGCCGCCTCGTCGACGTCGACGTGATCGGCGACCGCTTCAGCGCTCGTCGGGCTTGCTCGTCCTGACGGGCCGTTTCCAGCCGGCGATCGTCGACTGGCGAGCCCGTGCCACCGTCAGCTGGCCCGCAGGCGCCGGGCGCGAGATCGTCGAGCCGCCGCCGATCGTTGCACCCGCGCCGATCTCGATCGGCGCGACCAGCACGCAGTTGCTGCCGATGCTCGCGTCGTCGCCGATCACCGTGCGGTGCTTGGCCGCGCCGTCGTAGTTGGCGGTGATGCTGCCGGCACCGAAGTTCACGCGCTCGCCGACGGTCGAGTCGCCGAGGTAGGCGAGGTGATTGGCCTTGGCACCGCGCCCGAGGCTGCTGTTCTTGACCTCGACGAAGTTGCCGATGTGCACGTCGTCGCCGAGCCTGGCGCCGGCACGCAGGCGGGCGAACGGACCGACGCTGGACCGCTCGCCGATGCTCACCCCGGCCCCCGTGCTGCCGCCGCCGTCGATGTGGGTGTACGGCCGGATCTCGGCGCCAGCGGCCACCGAGACGTCGCGCAGGATGCAGTACGCGCCCACCCGGACGCCGTCGGCGAGCGTGACGCGGCCTTCGAAGACGCAGCCGACGTCGATCTCCACATCGCTGCCGCAGGCGAGGGCGCCTCGCACGTCGAACCGCGCCGGATCGGCGAGTCGCACGCCGTCGTCCATCAGGCGCTCGGCAGCGCGGCGCTGGAAACGCCGCTCGAGATCGGCCAGCTGCGCGGCACTGTTGATGCCGAGGACCTCCGTCTCGTCGCCGGTCGACACGCCCCGTACCACCACGCCTTCGGCGACGGCGAGCCGCACGACGTCGGTCAGGTAGTACTCGCCCGCCGCGTTGTCGTTGCGCAGGGCGGCGAGCCAGCGCTTCAGCTTCGACGTCGGTGCGGCGAGCACGCCGGTGTAGATCTCGCGGATCTCGCGCTCGGCGTCGCTGGCGTCCTTTTCCTCGACGACGGCCGCGACGGCGCCGTCCGCGTCGCGCACGATGCGCCCGTAACCATGCGCATCGGCCACTTCCACGGTGAGCAGGGCGAGCGAGCCCCCGGCGGCGCTCTCGTCGACGAGCGCGCGCAGCGTCCCCGAGGCGATCAGCGGCACGTCGCCGTTGAGGACGAGCGTCGTTCCGTCGTCCGGCAAGAGCGGCGCCGCCTGTGCCACGGCGTGGCCGGTTCCGAGTTGCGGCTCCTGCCGCGCGAACGACACGCCGGCCGCGGCCGCCGAGCGCTCGACCGCGTCGGCGCCGTGCCCGGTGACGACGACGATGCGGTCCGCCCCCAGCGCAGCGGTGGCATCGAGAACATGCTGCAATAGCGAGCGGCCCGCGAGCGCGTGCAGCACCTTCGGGCGCGCCGAGCGCATCCGCGTTCCTTTTCCGGCAGCCATGACGACCACGTTCAGTCCAGCCATCGATGCATCCGCCTCGCGTGATGTCGGGTGCGCGCAGCGGCGCAGCAAGGTCGCGATTATCGCGGCGCTGGCGGGCGCGGCGTTGCTGCTCGCCGGCTGCGGCGTGGCGATGCGCCTGGGCTACTCGCAAGGCAGCTCGCTCGCCTTTCGCTGGCTCGACGGTTGGGTCGATTTCAACGGCACCCAGTCGCTGCGCGTGCGCGCCGGCCTCGACGATTTTTTCGCGTGGCACCGGCGCACCCAGCTGACCGACTACGCCGACCTGCTGGCCGGGGCACGCGTCGAAACGCTGGCCGACACCACGCCGGAGCGCCTGTGCGAATGGGCCACCGACGTCCGCGCCCGCATCGACACCGCCGTGACCCGCGCCATGCCGACGATCGCCGATGTCGTTGTCACGATGACACCGCAGCAGGTCGCCAACGTCGAGCGGAAGTACGCCGAACGCAACGGCGAGTGGCGCGACGACCACCTGCAGGCGAGCCGCGCGAAGCGCCGCGACGCGGCGATCGAGCGCGAGGTCGACCGCGCCGAGGGCTTCTACGGCACGCTCGACGCGGCGCAGCGAGCGTTGATCGCCCGCGGCGTCGACGAATCGCCGTTCGTCGCCGAGGCGGCCTACGCCGAGCGGCTGCGCCGGCAGGAAGACGCGATCACGACGCTGCGGCGGCTGAGCGCGACGTCGCCGTCGCCGCCTCGTGCGCAGGTCGAGGCCGAGCTCGCCGCCTACCTCGCCCGCATCGACCGCTCTCCGCGCGATCAATACCGCGCCTACTCGAAGCGCCTCGTCGCGGCCAATTGCGCGGCGGCGGCTCGGCTGCACAACGCGACGACGCCGGAGCAGCGCCGCCACGCGGTTCGCAAGCTCGAGGGC
>JBBSPY010000151.1:0-7847 GCA_038258415.1 Burkholderiales bacterium | reverse complement strand
AGCGTCGGCTTGAACGCCTCGGCCGTTTCCTCGGCCTGCTTCTTCTCCGCCTCGTCTTCCAGCTTGCCGAGGTCGACCGACCCCTTCGCCACGCTCTGCAGCGGATGGCCGTCGAACTCGTAGAGATGCGAGAGCAGCCACTCGTCCACACGGTCGGTCAGCAGCAGCACTTCGATGCCCTTCTTGCGGAAGATCTCGAGCTGCGGGCTGTTCGAGGCCGTCGCGAGCGTGTCGGCGGTGACGTACCAGACGGCATCCTGGCCCTCCTTCATGCGCGACACGTAGTCGGCGAGCGACACCGTGGCATCGGCGATCGAGGCGTCGTGCGTGGAGTGGAAGCGGAACAGCTTCTGCAGCCGCTCGCGGTTCGCGTGGTCCTCGCCGATGCCTTCCTTCAGGACCACGCCGAAGTCCTTCCAGAACGCGGCGTACTTCGCCTTCTCGGCGGCGTCGGTGCTGTCGGCGAGGGCTTCCAGCATCGACAGCACGCGCTTGGTCGAGCCCTCGCGGATCGCCTTCACGTCGCGGCTCTCCTGCAGCAGCTCGCGGCTCACGTTGAGCGGCAGGTCATTGGAGTCGATCACGCCCTTGACGAAGCGCAGGTACACCGGCATCAGCGCCTCGGCGTCGTCCATGATGAAGACGCGCCGCACGTACAGCTTGACGCCGCCGCGCTTGTCCCGGTTCCAGAGGTCGAACGGCGCCTTGGCCGGAATGTAGAGCAGCTGCGTGTAGTCGCTGCGGCCTTCTACGCGGTTGTGCGTGTAAGCCAGCGGCGGCTCGGTGTCGTACGAGATCTGCTTGTAGAAGTCGTCGTACTGTTCCTTCGTGACCTCGGACTTCGGCCGCGCCCACAGCGCCGACGCCTTGTTCACCGGCGCCCACTCGTCCTTGGTGACCTGTTTGTTCGCCTCCGCGTCCCACTCCTCCGTCTGCATCAGGATCGGAAGCGAGATGTGGTCGGAGTACTTCGAGACAATCGACTTCAGCTTCCATCCGGAGAGGAATTCGGCCTCGCCGTCGCGCAGGTGAAGGACGACCTTCGTGCCGCGCTTGTCCTTCGTGATCGTCTCGACCTCGAAGTCGCCGGCGCCTTCGGACACCCATCGCACGCCTTCTTCGGGCTTGAGGCCGGCCCGCCGCGACTCGACCGTGATGCGGTCGGCAACGATGAAACCGGAGTAGAAGCCGACGCCGAACTGACCGATCAGCTGTGCGTCCTTCTTCTGGTCGCCTTCGAGGGATGCGACGAACTCGCGTGTGCCGCTCTTGGCGATCGTGCCGAGGTTCTGCACCGCTTCCTCGACCGACAGGCCGATGCCGTTGTCCACGATGGTCACGGTCTTCGCATCGGCGTCGAACGACACGCGCACCTCGAGCGTGGGGTCGTCCTCATACAGCTCGGGCTTGTCGAGCGCCTCGAAACGCAGCTTGTCGCACGCGTCCGAGGCGTTCGAGACGAGCTCGCGGAGGAAGATCTCCTTGTTGGAGTAGAGCGAGTGCGTGACGAGGTGCAGGATCTGCTTGACCTCGGCCTGGAATGAGAGCGTCTGCTTGTCCATCTTCGGGTTGTTCGTTGGCGTTTCGATGCCGGCGCAAGTGGCGACGGGGCGGTGATTTTCAACCTGCCGGCGCTTCGGGCCTGCCTAGAATCCCTGCGAGTGCGAACCGTCACTGCGACCCGCTACGTGACGCCGCTGCGCGAGGGCGGCTCGCTGCCGGCAGTCGTCGAGGCCGACGACGACGGTCTCTACGTCCTCAAGTTCCGCGGCGCCGGGCAGGGCGCGAAGGCGCTTGTCGCCGAGCTCGTGGCGGGCGAGGCGGGCCGGGCGCTGGGGCTGCCGGTCCCGGAAATCGTGTTCATCGAACTCGACGTCGACCTCGCCCGTACCGAGCCCGACCCCGAAATCCAGGATCTCATCCGTGCCAGCGGCGGCCTCAACCTCGGTCTCGATTACCTGTCCGGCGCGCTCGCCTACGACCCGGTCGCGTTCGACGTCGACGCCGATCTCGCGTCGCGCATCGTCTGGTTCGACGCGCTCGTCACCAACCTCGACCGCACGGCGCGCAACACGAACCTGCTCGTCTGGCATCGCCGGCTCTGGCTGATCGACCACGGCGCGGCGCTGTACTTCCACCACGCGCTCGACGGCTCCCCCGGCCTCGGTCGTCGCGCGGCGGAGCGGGCATTTCCGCGCATCGCCGAGCACGTCCTGCTCGCAAGGGCGACCGGCCTCGACGCTGTCGACGCCGCGCTCGCGACTTGTCTTCCCCGGGACACGATCGAGGGCATCGTCGCGCTCGTTCCGGACGCCTGGCTCGAGCACGGGGCCGACCGCGCGCTTTCCGCCGATTTCCTCACCGAAAGGCTGCGAGCGCCGAGGCGCTTTGCAGCCGAGGCTGCCGACGCGGCGCGTGCCTTGTCGGCGTCGGCGGGCCGATCATGACGATCACCTACGACTACGCGATCGTCCGCGTCGTGCCGCGGGTCGAACGCGGCGAGTTCGTGAACGCCGGCGTGATCGTGTCGTGCGACAGCAGCCGGGCGCTCGAAGCGCGGGTCGAGCTCGACGAGGCCCGGGTGCTCGCCCTCGACCCGAACGCCGACCTGGGCGCGATCGGCGATGCGCTGCGGGCGCTCGTGGCGGTCTGCCGGGGCGACGCGAGCGCAGGCGCGCTGGCGGCGATGTCGCCACGCGAGCGATTTCACTGGCTGGTGGCGCCACGCAGCGCCGTCATCCAGACGTCCCCCGTGCACACGGGTCGCGCGAGCGATGTCGCCGCGGCGCTGGCCAGACTGTTCGATTCGGTGGTGACCGTGCGACCGCCGGCCGCGAGCGGGTCGGACCCGGCACGCGGAAGCTGACCGCCTCGAACGTCAGGGCAGCGACTTCGCGGACTTCGTGCGCCGGTCGGCGGCGTGCCCGTGGGTGTCGACGAGGCGCAGCGCCGGTCGCGCGACGGCTGCCGGCGGCGCGGTCGCGGACGATCGGCTGCCGAGCGCCGACAGGGCCGGCGGCAGCGTCGCGTGGGCTTGCGTCTGGGAAATCGACGTGTCGGGCGCCTCGGCGCGCTTGCGCCGCGACGACGAGCGCCCTGTGGAACGGTCACGGCGCTCATCGCCGCCGGCTCCACCTTCCGGATCGGTGCCGGTCGCGCCGAGGCTGCCGATCGCCGCCAGCGACCGCGCCAGGCGGTCGGCCCAGCCGATGCGATCCGGAGCGACCCGGCGACCCGACGCGGCGAGGATCACGAACACGCCGAGCTGCACGCAGAGGAAGAGGGTGGCGCCGATCTCGATGATGTCGCGCGCCGGGATCACGTGGTTCCAGGCCCGTGCGATGCCGAGGAAGGCCGCGAACATCCAGAGGAAGTTCGACGCCGCCACCGGAACGGCGATGGCGACCCAGTCCTGCAGCGTCCACCGCGGCACGCGTCGGCCACGGGACAGCCGCGGAAAGGTCACCCGATGCAACATGAACGCGTTGCCGGTCAGCAGCACGACGACGCCGATCTTGACCAGCAGCTTCGGGTTGGCGAGATAGTCGCTGTCCATTGCGACGCCGTGCCAGACGATCAACCCGCCGGTCAGCCACAGCATCAGCAGCGCCAGCATCACGATCCGCGCGACGAACGCGTTGGGCGGCGCGATCCGGACCTTGTCCTGGGAGAGCTTCGAGAGCAATCGGAGGTCGGTGGCGACGATCGCACCGAGCGCCATCGAGGCCGACAGCAGGTGTACGAAGACGAGGAGCGTGTACATGCGATGAGGGTTTGCCGCAGCCGCCGGGCGTCTGCGTCAGCCCACAGGAACGCAGGCCGCGTGCCAGCGCCTGAGCGGTCGCGACCGTGGCGAAGGACCGTGTCTCACGCCGATTTGCGACCATTCTTGGCGCGAGACGCCCCTGCGCTGCCGGCCTTGCGTCGCGCAACGCCACTCTTGCAAGGGTGTGCGGCGGATGTAAGCAATCGTCGCTGGGACCGGGACGGCGGCCGAGCGGCGCGGGTCAGCGGACAAAAGCGATCGGCCTGGGCGCCTGTTTCTCGTACCAGTGGCTGATGCGCTCGCCGTCCCAGTGCATCGCGATGTGCGAGGCGGACCTTGCGTGGCGCAGCGCGCGCGGCAGGAAGATGCCGACGCACTCGCCGCCCGGGTCGCGAACGCTCGGGTAGCGGATGCCCCAGCTCCCCGAGTCGCGCAGCGACTTGCCCAGGCGCTGCGACGGCGCGTAGTCGTCGGCGTCCAGAGCGGCCGCGAACGGCGAGCGTCGGCGTGGCGACGACGCACCGCCGAGGTCGTTGAGCTCGGCCTCGACGTTGGCGGCAATCAGGCGCAAGTCGATCTCGATCGCGGGCTCGCGTGTGCGGCGAAGGAACACGCCGCGATGAAATCCCACCTCGGCCACCGCCGTCGCCAGCGCATGCGCCGCGTAGTAGACGCCGAAGCGACCGTCGGAAAAGCGAGAGCCCTCCGGGTTGAGGTGCGTGAACGCGGCCATGACCAGCGTCGCACCCTGACCGCTCACGCGCTCCGCCTTCGGCACGAGTTCGATCTCGCCGATCTCGTCGCGCAGCCGCGGATTGCCGAGCGCCTCGATCGCGAACACCGCGTCGAGATCGGCCGGATCGGCGACGGCGTCGAACAGGCCGACCACCGGGAACCGCGACGGGATGAGGCGGTACGACGGGCGCCAGGTCACACGCGCCGTGGGCACCGCGGCCGGATCGATCACCGACACGCAGAGCCGCCGATCAGGCCTTGCCGCCGCGGTGCGCGTCGAGGTATTCGCGCACCACCCAGAGGTCGACGACCTGTCCGCCCAGCATCCGCTCGAGGGCCGTCCTGCCGGCGAAGAGCGGCGCGTCATTGGGCTTTCCGAGCCACGCGTCGGCGCGTTCGACAACGGGGAACAGCACGTGCAGCGCGGAGTAGATGCCGAACAGGTGCGACAGCCGCTCGAGCACGTGTCGGTCGAGCGGGCCGACCTTGCCTTGCTTCCACTGGTAGAGAGTGGTGCGGGCGACGCCGAGAAGCGCGACCTGCTCGGCGACCGTCAGGCCCCACGCGTCGGCGATGCGGAAGAACGTCCGCAGGGCGGCGGCCGCAGCTTCTGCGGAAGTGATGTCGACCACGGCTGGCCGGGGCTGGAGGACGGCGTTCACGGAAGACGGATGCGTTGTTCGTTCATGAACATGAAGCTGAATTATGTCCGTTAACGGACAAGCTGGCAAGAGCGGCTCCGAGCGCCGGTCATGCTCGCCCCACGCCGTCGCGCGGCGCGCCCTCGGCGTCCCACGCGACGACGTCGAACGACGGGTCGCCGGCGATACAGGCTGCCGCCATGTCGAGCGAGTCGAGGCCCCAGAACAGGTGCCGGCCAACGCCGATCGTCGGCACGCCGAAGATGCCGCGCGCGATCGCGGCGTCGGTCGCCGATCGGAGCGCCTGCTTGACGGCGTCGCTCCCGGGGTCGAACGGCGGCGCCAGGGATTCCCGCAGCGCGGCGAGCCGTTCTTCGTCCTCGGCGTCGCTGCCGCCACCTCGCCAGACGTGCCGCAGCACCTGCTCGCAGGCATGGCGCCCAGGCGTCATGCCGAGCGGCGCCGTGGCCCAGGCCAGGCGCGACAAGCGGATCGGGTTGAACGGATGGCGCCGCGGCGTGATCGTCTCGATGCCCATCCGCCCGGCGAGCCAGTGCACGTGGCGAAAGGTCCATGCCCGCTTCGGCTCGATCTCGGCCGGGCCCTTGTGGGCGTGATGCTTCAGCATCGCCGCGAAGACGACCGGCCGGTACGACACGGTGATCGAGAGTCCGGCGAAGGCCTCGGGCAACCGCTCGAACGCGAGGTAGGCGTACGGCGAGACGGGATCGAACCAGAAGTCGACGGGCGTCATCGGCACTCCGGTTCGCGGCGATCAGGCAAGGCGGCGACGATCGCAAGCCGGGCCGCATCGTCGAGCGAGCCCCACGCCGCGATCTCGTCGATCGTGCGTCGGCAGCCGCTGCACCAGCCGGTCGTGGCGTCCAGCGTGCAGACACCGGTGCACGGCGAGGCGACTGCCGGCGCCGCGGCGACCGACGCTGACGTGGCGGCCGTCGTCCGATCGCTCACGGGGCTCCGAAGTAGCCGAGAGCTGTGTCCCGCTCGACGGCCACGCATGGCCGCTTGGCCCGGTCGCCATAGCCGCCACCCCCCGGCGTCGACACGGCGATCACGTCACCGGCGCGGATCTCGATGTCCTGGTCTTTCGAAAGGTGCGGCGGGACATACGCGGCGCCGTCGCGAATGATCCGGACCGTGTTGACGCCGCCGGCCTCGCCGCCGCTGGCGCCCGGCGGGCCAGCACGGCCGTGGTCCATCACCATCGACACCCGTGCGTCGCCGCGCAGCAGCCTGATCCGGTAGTTCACGCCGAAGCCACCGCGAAACTCGCCCGCCCCGGCCGACCCCTCGTGCAGCGAATACGCCTCGAAGAGAACGGGGTAGAGCTGCTCCATGATCTCGATCGGCGTCGTCTTCGAGATGCCGATCGTCGAACAACCGTTGCTGATGCCGTCGCCCTCAGGGCTGCCGCCGTAACCGCCGCCGGAGATCACGTACATCACGTAGGCGCGGTTCTTCTCCGGATCGAAACCGCCGATGCCGAGGTTGCCGCTGGTGCCGGCAGGCGCACCGAACAGCTGCTCGGGAATCGCCACGCCGAGCGCGGCGAAGACGGCCTCGGCGATGCGCTGGCTCACCTCGGCCGCGCAACCGGACACCGGCCGCGGGTAGTGCGCGTAGAGAAACGTGCCCTCGGGGTCGATCACGTGCAACGGCTCGAACGTGCCGGCATTGATCGCGGCGTCCGGAAAGACGTGCTTGATCGCCAGGTAGATCGACGAGCGCGTGGTCGCGATGACGCTGTTCATCGGCCCCTTGCACGGCGGTGACGATCCGCTCATGTCGAATGTCAACGTCGCCTGTTCGACATCGCGGCCGCCGGTCTTGGTGATCGCCATCGAGATCCGCAGCGGTTCGTCGACGACACCGTCGGAATCGACGAACGCTTCTCCGCGGTAGGTGCCGTCGGGGATCGTCGCGATCTGCTCGCGCATCTGCCGCTCCGCGCGGCGCTTCAGCTCGACGATGGCGGCGTCGACCGTCGCGTCGCCATAGCGGTCGAGCAGCGCCGTCAGGCGCTTCTCGCCCGTGGCGAGCGCGGCCGACTGCGCCTTGATGTCGCCGATGCGCTGGTCGGCGATGCGGATGTTGCTGAGGATGATCGAAAGGATCTCGTCGTCGATCACGCCGCGCTTGTAGAGCTTGACCGGCGGCAGGCGCAGCCCTTCCTGTTCCACCTCCGTCGCGTTGGCGGAGAAACCGCCCGGCACCATGCCACCGGTGTCGGGCCAATGGCCGGTGTTGGCGAGCCAGCACCAGAGCCTGCCGTCGCGAAAGAACGGCTGCACGAACTTCACGTCCATCAGGTGCGTGCCGCCGAGGTAGGGGTCGTTGACGATGAAGACATCGCCCGGGTCGAGCGCGATCTTCAGCCGCTGCACGCGCTCGATCACGGCCTGCACGGTGAACTGCATGGTGCCCACGAAGACCGGCAAACCGAGTTCGCCCTGGGCGATCAGCTCGCCGCTGCCCCTGTGGTAGATGCCGTCGGAGCGATCGAGCGCTTCGGCGATGACTGGCGAAAAGGCGCTCCGGACGAACGCGAGATCCATCTCGTTGCAGACCTGCATCAGGCCGTTCTGCAGGACGGCGAGCGTGATCGGATCGAGCATCGTGCCGATCATCCTACGTCGGTGAGCTTCGCACGGGTCGACCCTGCGGAGGCGTTTCGTGAACCGCGT
>JBBSPY010000150.1:0-7916 GCA_038258415.1 Burkholderiales bacterium | reverse complement strand
GGCGCTGCAGCGCATCGTCCTCGGCGCGCTGCAGCGCCACCACGGATTCTTCTCGGCGGCCCTGCCCAAGCGCATCCTGCCGCCGGGCTTCAATCGCTACTCGGGCGCCACCAACGCCTTCGGCAACCACATCGACAACGCCATCCGTTTCGTGCCCGGGAGCGCCGAGCGGGTGCGCACGGACCTCAGCTGCACGCTTTTCATCGCCGACCCGGCCGACTACGACGGCGGCGAACTCGTCATCGAGGACACCTACGGCGCGCAGCAGCTCAAGCTGCCGGCCGGCGACCTCGTCCTCTATTCCGGAACCAGCGTGCACCGGGTCGAGCCGGTGACGCGCGGCGCTCGCGTCGCGAGCTTCTTCTGGGTCGAGAGCATGGTGCGCAGCGACGAGCAGCGCCGCCTCCTGCACGACATGGACCGGCACCTCATGCACCTGCGCTCGACCGTCGGCGAGCGCGACCCCGGCGTGATCGGCCTGACCGGCACGTATCACAACCTGCTTCGGCTCTGGGCCGATACCTGAAGAAAAGGAAACTTCACCATGACCACCACCCTCTTGCGCTGCGCCGCCGCCGCGGCGCTCCTCGTCGCCGCAGCGGCGCACGCGCAGCACGCTGAGAAGTGCGAGCCGATCCCCAAGGCCGAATGGAAGCCGCAGGCCGAGCTCGAGCGCAAGCTCGTCAACGAGGGCTGGAAGATCAGCCGCGTGAAGATCACCAACGGCTGCTACGAGGTCTACGGCCGCGACGCGAAGAACAACCGGATGGAGACGTTCTTCCACCCGAAGACGTTCGACATCGTCACCGCGCCGAAGTGAGGTGGTGATCCGGGTCTGGGACCCGCTCGTCCGCATCCTCCACTGGGCACTGGTCGCCTGCGTCGTCGCCGGCTGGGCGACGACGATCGGATTCGGCGGCTGGCACCAGGCGGTCGGCTGGGCCGGCTTCGGGGTCGTTGCGCTGCGCGTCGCGTGGGGCTTCGTCGGCCCGCGCCGCGCCCGCTTCGCCGGGTTCGTGCGCGGGTCGGCCGCCACGCTGCGCTACGCGGGCGACCTCGCGGCGTCGCGTGAGCGCCGCCACGTCGGCCACAACCCGCTCGGCGGCTGGATGGTGGTGGCGCTGATCGCGGTCGTGGCGGGTCTGGCGCTCACGGGCTGGCTCTACACGACCGACCGCTTCTGGGGTGACGAGATCGTGGAACGCGCGCACGTCGCGCTCGCCTGGACGCTGGTCGTGCTCGCCTCGCTGCACGTCGCCGGCGTGCTCGTGGCGAGCGTGCGGCACCGCGAGAACCTCGTCGCGTCGATGCTGCACGGCGGCAAGCGCGAGGCCGCGAACGACGACGTCGCGTGAGCACATTGGCGCGAGAGTGACGCGCCGCCGAGACAAAACCGCGATCCTCCTATGAAGATTGCGTGTCTCTCCTATGAAATTCGCTTCTCACCCCCGTATACACGCAGTACCATTCGCCCCGCGCGGAACCCTGGAGAAAAGAACGTCCATGCGGCGTTCACCCACTCCGAGCACATCAACCAAACCTGATGGAGAGAATCAACATGGCAACTGCGAAGAAGGCGCCGGCTAAAAAAGCCCCGGCGAAGAAGGCGGCTCCGGCCAAGAAGGCGGCAGCGAAGAAGATGCCGGCCGCGAAGGCGCCGGCCAAGAAGGCACCCGCGAAGAAGGCGGCTCCCGCCAAGAAGCGGACGCCGAACGCGGCGTTCATGAAGGCAATGACGCCCAGCCCGGCCCTCGCGGCCGTCATCGGTGACAAGCCGATGCCGCGCACCGAGGTCACCAAGAAGGTCTGGGAGTACATCAAGAAGCACGACCTTCAGGACAAGAACAAGCGGACCATGATCAACGCCGACCCGAAGCTCAAGGAGATCTTCAAGAAGTCGCAGGTCTCGATGTTCGAGATGACCAAGTTGATCAACGGCCACCTCAGCTGAGGTTCGTCTCGTTGATCGAAGGCCGGCCTCGTGCCGGCCTTTTTCATGGCCGATCAGCCGAGGGCCAGACGGCGCTCCAGAAAGCCGAGCCGGTCCTGGCCCCAGAAGATCTCGCCGTCGACGAGGTAGCTCGGCGCCCCGAAGACGCCGGCATCGATCGCCGCCTGCGAGTCCGCCTCGTAGCGCTCGTGCACCGCCTGCGACTGCGAGTCGTCGAGTCGCTTGGCTGGCAACCCGCACTCGGCGAGCATCGCCTGCAGCACCGTCGGTTCGGCGACGTTGCGTTGTTCGACCCACACGCCCCGCATCACCGCGCCGGCGAGCGCCATCGCCGCCTCGGTGCCATCGCCGCGGTCGACGGCGATGATGAGGTGCGCCGCATCGTCGCCCGAGACCGGGAAGAAGCGCGGGTTGAGGATGATCGGCCGCTCGAGGTAGTCGGCGAAGCGCTGCAGCTCGACGAGCCGATACGTCTGGCGCTGCGGCGCGCGCTTGGACAGCGGCACCCCGCCGGAAACCGGGAACACGCGGCCGAGGTCGACCGGCAGCACGTTGACCACGGCGCCCGCCGCCTTGGCGATCTGCGCGAAGCGCTCGTGGCCGAGGTAGACCCAGGGCGACTGCGGCGAGAAGTAATAGTCGATCGTCAGGCTCAAGGTGGTCTCCTTCTCGGCTTCGCCCGGGCGGGGGGACCGAGTCTAGTGTCACGGGTTGCAAAATGCCGTCCCGACAACCAGGAGGCCGAAGCGATGAACCCGATGCTGCGCGCGCTGTTCCTTGCCGTGATCACCTTGTCCGGCCATGCGTCGCTGGCGGCGCCGAAGGACGTGGCCAAGAGCCGCGACCATCCGATGCTCACCCGCTACCCGGCCTCGCACATCGTCGAGTACCAGTCGAACTTCGATGCCGTCGAGGTCGCCGTCTCCGATGTGGCCGGCGAACCGCCGAAGCGCCGGCGCATCGAGGGGCAGGTGACCCGCATCACCTACTTCCACAACGAAGCGGCAACCCAGCCGAGCCCGCTGCAGGTGATCCGCAACTACCAGAACGCGATCAAGTCGATCGGCGGCGAGGTCGTCTACGAGCGGCTGCCGAAGGATGCCGACAGCGGCGAGACGACGCTGCGCGCCGAAGCGGGCGGCAAGGAGGTGTGGGTGCGCGTCGAGCCGAGCATCTTCAGCGCGCCGGCGCACAGCTACAAGCTCGAGATCGTCGAGGTGCAGGCGATGCAGCAGGTGGTGAGCGCGAACAAGATGCTCGACGAGATCAACCGCAACGGATTCATCGCCCTCTACATCAACTTCGACACCGGCAAGGCCGACCTCAAGGCCGACGGAACGGCCACGGTGCGCGAGATCGTCACCATGATGAAGGCGGCGCCGACGCTCAAGCTCGCGGTCGAGGGCCACACCGACAACGTCGGCGGGGCGGCCGCGAACAAGGCGCTTTCGGAGGCGCGCGCCCGGAGCGTCGCCACGGCCGTGGGTGCCGGCGGCATCGCGCCGGCGCGTCTGTCGGCGGCTGGCTTCGGCGCCGAGCGGCCGATCGCCGACAACCGCGGCGATGAAGGCCGCGCGAAGAACCGTCGCGTCGAGCTGGTGAAGAAGTGACGGGCCTGTTCAGGACGCGTTGACGAGCTTCGGGGCGCGGAAGCGGCCGGTGTGGCTCGTGGCGACGTCGGCCACCTGCTCGGGCGTGCCCGCCGCGACGATCGCGCCGCCGCCGGCGCCGCCCTCCGGTCCCATGTCGACGATCCAGTCGGCGGTCTTGATGACGTCGAGGTTGTGCTCGATCACGATGACCGTGTTGCCGGCGTCGCGAAGGGCCTGCAGCACCTTCAGCAGCAGCTCGATGTCGGCGAAATGCAGGCCGGTCGTCGGCTCGTCGAGGATGTAGAGCGTGCGGCCGGTGTCGCGCTTGGAGAGCTCGAGCGCGAGCTTCACGCGCTGTGCCTCGCCGCCGGAGAGCGTCGTTGCGCTCTGGCCGAGCCGGATGTAGCCGAGGCCGACGTCGAGCAGCGTCTGCAGCTTGCGGGAGATGTTCGGCACGGCGGCGAAGTAGGCGTGCGCGTCCTCGACCGTCAGCTCGAGCACCTCGGTGATGTTCTTCCCCTTGTAGAGGATCTCGAGCGTCTCGCGGTTGTAGCGCTTGCCGTGGCAGACGTCGCAGGGCACGTAGACGTCGGGCAGGAAGTGCATCTCGACCTTGATGACGCCGTCGCCCTGGCAGGCCTCGCAGCGCCCGCCGGCGATGTTGAAGCTGAAGCGCCCCGGCCCGTAGCCGCGCTCGCGCGACGCTGGCACCTCGGCGAACAGCTCGCGGATCGGCGTGAACAGGCCCGTGTACGTGGCCGGGTTCGAGCGCGGCGTGCGGCCGATCGGCGACTGGTCGACATTGATGACCTTGTCGAAGTGGTCGAGGCCGACGATGCCGTTGTGCGGCTCGGGCTCGGCGTGGCTGTTGTAGAGGTGCTTGGCGACCGCGGCGTAGAGCGTGTCGTTGACGAGGGTCGACTTGCCTGACCCGGACACACCGGTGACGCACGTGAGCAGGCCCACGGGGAACGACGCGTCGACGTCCCGCAGGTTGTTGCCGCGAGCGCCGCGGATGTCGAGCCAGCGCTCGTCGTCGTCGGTGGCCGGTGCGGCACGGCGCTCGGGAACGGCGATGGCGAGCGCGCCCGACAGGTAGCGGCCGGTGAGCGACTCCGGGTCGGCGGCCACCTCGTCCGGCGTGCCCGAGGCCATCACGCGACCGCCGTGCACGCCGGCCCCCGGGCCCATGTCGATCACGTGATCGGCGGCGCGGATCGCATCCTCGTCGTGCTCGACGACGAGCACCGAGTTGCCGAGGTCGCGCAGGTGGCGCAGCGTCGCGATCAGGCGCTCGTTGTCGCGCTGGTGCAGGCCGATCGACGGCTCGTCGAGCACGTACATCACGCCGGTGAGGCCCGAGCCGATCTGCGACGCGAGGCGGATCCGCTGCGCCTCGCCGCCCGACAGCGACTCCGCGCTGCGGTCGAGGCTCAGGTAGTCGAGGCCGACGTCGTTGAGGAAGGTCAGACGCGAGCAGATCTCGCGCACGACCTTGTCGGCGATCTCCGCCTTCTGGCCATGCAGCTCGAGCCGCGTGAACCATTCGAGGCTCTGCCTGAGGGTGAAATGCTCCAGGCGGAAGATCGGCTCGCGCTCGTCGGTCGTCGCGTCGACGAGGTAGACCGATCGCGCCTCCGTGCGCAGGCGTGCGCCGTGGCAGTCCGGGCAGGGCTTGCCGGCCTGGTAGCGCATCAGCTCCTCGCGCACCGCCGGCGAATCGGTCTCGCGAAAGCGCCGCTCGAGGTTGGGCAGGATGCCTTCGAAGGCGTGCGTGCGCTTGACCACGCGCTGCCTGCCCTTGGGACCCTCGGCCGCGTAGACGAACTCGATCTCGTCGGCGCCCGATCCGTGGAGCAGGACCTGGCGGGCCTGCTCCGGCAGTTCCTCGAACGGCAGGTCGATGTCGAAGGCGTAGTGGCTGGCGACGCTCTCGAGCATCGAGAACGTGTAGGGGTTGCGCCGGTCCCAGCCCTTGACGGCGCCGCTGGCCAGGCTCAGCGTCGGGAAGGCGACGACGCGCTCGATGTCGAAGACCGTGAGCGTGCCCAGGCCGCCGCAGGTCGGGCAGGCGCCGACCGGTGAGTTGAAGGAGAACAGGCGCGGCTCGAGCTCGGGCAGCGAGTAGTCGCACTTCGGGCAGGAGAACTTGCTGGAGAAGAGATGCTCGGCGCCGTGCCCCTCGGCCGGGATCTCGACCGCCAGCGCCCTGCCGTCGGCGATGCGCAGCGCCGCTTCGTAGCTCTCGGCCAGGCGCTGCTGCATGCCGGGCTGCACGCGCACGCGGTCGACGACGACGTCGATGTCGTGCTTCTCGGTCTTCTTCAGCTTCGGCAGGTCGGCGGCCTCGACGGTCCTGCCGTCGACGCGGAAGCGCACGTATCCCTGCGCCTGCATCCGCTCGAACAGCTCGGCGAACTCGCCCTTGCGGTCGCGCACCGCGGGCGCCGTCACCAGCAGCCGCGTGCCTTCGGGCAGCGCGAGCGTCGCGTCGACCATCTGGCTCACGCTCTGCGCCTCGAGCGCGAGATCGTGCGTCGGGCAGTACGGCGTTCCGGCGCGGGCATAGAGCAGGCGCAGGTAGTCGTGGATCTCGGTGACGGTGCCGACCGTCGAACGCGGGTTGTGCGAGGTTGCCTTCTGCTCGATGGCGATGGCCGGCGAGAGGCCCTCGATGGTGTCGACGTCGGGCTTGTCCATGCGCTGCAGGAACTGCCGCGCGTACGCCGACAGGCTCTCGACGTAGCGGCGCTGGCCCTCGGCGTAGAGCGTGTCGAAGGCCAGGCTCGACTTGCCCGAGCCGGACAGGCCGGTGATGACGACGAGCCGATCGCGCGGGATGTCGAGGTCGATGTCCTTCAGGTTGTGCGTGCGCGCGCCGCGGATGCGGATGCGCGGCGCATCGGCGGCGAGGCGTCCGGGCGCGCTGGATTGATTCACAGGTTCTCGGTCGAGGGCAACCGAGCATCATAGTCAGCCGCCCCGTGGGGGTGGCACCGCGGCGAATCGCCGCCCTCAGCGCGCGGTCGGCAGTGCCGCGCGCAGCGGCCCGGCGACGCCCGGCCCGAGCGGCGCGTACGCGGCCCGGCCATCGGCCTCGCGCCAGGCGACGGCGTCGTCGTCGATGCGCAGGGTCGCGGCGGTCCGGCCGTCGCGAAGCAGCTCGATCGTCAAGGCACCGCGACCGCCTGCAGATGTCGGCGGGCTCCCGCGTTGCCAGTGTCCGACGACGGCGCTGTCGACGCTGGCGAGCCAGTCGGCAAGCGCCGCGTCGACCGCCGACTCGGTGCCGTTCGCACCGACGCGGCTCCAGCGCGCATCGGCCGTGGCGAGCGAGCGGAGCAGCGCCGCCATCGGCCGCAGCTGGGCCGTGCCGGCGCTCGCCGCCGGCGCGGCGCCAGGGAAGCTTCGCGGTTGTGCGACGACCCGCCCTGCGGCGTTGTCCCGGTCGAGGGTCGCCACCGGTTCGCCGGCGCGCTTCGCCTCGTCGGTCGCGGCCTTGGGAGCGGCGGCGGGCGGCGCAAGCCGTGGCCCGAGCGCGGAGGCATGGGCAGCGTCGCGATCGGCCCCGGTCTTCTCGCGCGGCGATGGCGTCGCCGGCGCCGACTCGGAAGGCGCGGCGTATCGATCGTCGGCCAATCGCTGCCTGGCGGCCGCGACCTGCTGTTCGCGCCGCGGCGACTCGGCCTCGACCGCCCGCTCCGGGGGTCGACTCGCTTCGGCGCGCGTGGCTCTGGATGTCGGTGTGGCGGCGACCGGCTTGTCGCTCGATGGCGCGGTCAGGGCCGGGAACGGCTGCGCCGAACGCGGCTCGGGCGGAGGTGCCGTTGCCGTTGCCGGTGCCGGTGCCGGTGCTTGCGCAGATGGACGGCGCTGCGGGTTCGCCTGTGCGGTGTCCTGCATCGGTGGCGCCGACGGCATCGCTTCGTCGATGGGCTGTCCTTGCCACATCACGCCGACCAGCACGGCGACCATCACCGTCGCGAAGCCCGCCGCGACCGGCGGCCGGGCGAGCGCCGCCCATCCGGCGGCGAGGCGCTGGCCAAGCGTGGTCGCCCGGGCGCCGCGCCGCGTCGCGGCGGTCGCAGGGCTCGCCGGCGTTGCGGCGCGGTGCGCTGCTGCCCGTGCCTGGGCGAGGATCGCCTCGCGCAGCGTCGGCGGCGGCACGTCGCTCGCGTCGGGTGCGTGGCGCAGCGCCTCGGCGAGCCAGGCGTCGTGGGCCTCGCCACCGCGCCGATCGCGGGTCGTCATGCCGTTCCGCCGCGCATCGGATCGAGGTAGGCGCCCATGCAGGTGCGCAGCTTGGCCATCGCGTAGCGCAGCCGTGTCTTCGCGGTCTCGAAGCCGACCTCGAGCGCTCGCGCGACCTCGTC
>JBBSPY010000149.1:0-7927 GCA_038258415.1 Burkholderiales bacterium | reverse complement strand
CGTCGAGGCGCCGGCGCGCCTGGCGCCGCAGCTCGCGACACTGGCCGCGTCGCCGGCGGCCGTCCGCGGCGCCGGCTGGCTCTACGAGATCAAGTTCGACGGCTATCGCGTGCTCGCGCATTACACGGGCGGCACCGTGAAGCTGCACACCCGCCAGGGCCACGACTGGACGGCGAAGATGAAGAGCCTCGCCGCTGCATTCGAGACGCTGCCGATCGCCGATGGCTGGCTCGATGGCGAGCTCGTCGTGCTCGGCGCCGACGGCACGCCGAACTTCAACGCCCTGCAGAACGCGTTCGACGGCGCCGCGACCGAAGGCATCGTCTGCTTCCTGTTCGACGTGCCCTTCCTCGACGGCCACGACCTGCGCCCGCTGCCGCTCGAGATGCGTCGGGCGATCCTGCAGTCGCGGCTCGTCGGCGCCGACGACCGTCACGGCGACCGCCTGCGCCTGTCGGCCGCGTTCGAGGGCGACGCGGCGAGCGTGCTCGCGTCGGCGTGCCGGATGCGGCTCGAAGGCATCGTCTGCAAGCGGCGCGACAGCACCTACGCGTCGCGGCGGAGCGAAGCGTGGCTGAAGCTGAAGTGCCAGCGACGCGAGCGCTTCGTCGTCGGCGGCTGGACCGACCGGGAGGCGGCCGTCGGCGAGGTCGGCAGCCTGCTGCTCGGCACGCGCGAGCGGCGCGACGGGCCGCTGCGCTGGGTCGGCAACGTCGGCACCGGATGGGACGCGAAGGCAGCGGCATCGATACGCAAGACGCTCGCGGCGCTCGAGACCGACCGGTCGCCGTTCGACGCCGCACACGCGCCCGAGCGGGGTCGCTGGACGCGCAAGGCCGGCGGCGGCGAGCATTGGGTGCGGCCGCGGGTCGAGGTCGAGGTGGGCTTCGCCGAGTGGACGCCCGATGGCCACATTCGCCACCCGGTCTTCCACTCGCTGCACGGGCCCGAAGCGGGCGCCACGAAGCCGCCGCCGACCGTCGCGATCAGCCACCCGACCCGGGTGATCGACACCTCGACCGGACTCACCAAGCTCGACCTCGTGCGCTGGTACGAGAGCGTGGCCGACCGCATCCTGCCGCACCTCGCGGGTCGGCCGGTGTCGCTGGTGCGCGGTCCGAGCGGCGTCGGCGGCACGCTGTTCTTCCAGAAGCACGGAGAGAAGCTCGGCATCCCCGGCATCGTCGAGCTCGACCCGGCGCTGTGGCCGGGGCATCCGGCGATGCTCGAGGTGTCCAGTGTCGAGGCGCTGCTCGGCTGCGCGCAGATGAACGTCATCGAGTTCCACACCTGGAATTCCACGGTCGCGCACATCGATCGGCCCGACCGCGTGATCTTCGATCTTGATCCCGGCGAGGGCGTCGCGTGGGCGCAGATCCAGGAAGCGGCGCTGCTGGTGCGTGCGCTGCTCGACGAGCTCGGCCTGGCGAGCTGGCTGAAGACGAGCGGCGGCAAGGGCCTGCACGTCGTCGTGCCGATCGACGCGACGAGGCGGGCCTCGCTCGACTACGACGTCGTCAAGGCGTTCTCGCAACGCGCGGTGCAACACCTCGCCAGGACCATCCCGCAGCGATTCGTCGCGAAGAGCGGCGGCGCCAACCGGATCGGCAGGATCTTCGTCGACTGGATACGCAACGGCCGCGGCGCGACCACCGCGGCGGCGTTCTCGGCCAGAGCCCGGCCCGGGCTCGGCGTGTCGATGCCGGTTGCGTGGGAGACGCTGCCGTCGCTCACCGGCGGCGCCCAGTGGACCATCGCCGACGCGCGCGAGCATCTGTCGTTCGAGACCGCCGATCCCTGGGCGGGCTACGCCGGCTGCCGGCAGACGCTCGCCGCTGCGATCAAGCGCCTGGGCGGCTGACCGCTTGTCGCCGCGCCGTCAGGCGGCGAGGAAGATCTCGCGACAGCGCGAGGTGGTCGTGAAGCCCGGCGGGTCGTACTCGATCTCGACGCTGCTCATGCGGCCCCGCTTGTCGGCCAACAGGCGCAGCCGGCAGACCCGCTCGTCGAGTCCGTCGGGGCCGGCTCGCGCGAAGCCGACGGTTGACTCCCAGCGGTAGTCGATGCTGCCGTCCGGGTTCGGCGAGCGCGACGTCGGCCTTCCGTAGCGGTCGAAGAAGTCGCCGCTCGACATGCCGATCACGCGCTGGTTGATCGTCGCCTGGGCGTCCTCGTTGCGCTTGATGAGCTCGCAGCCCGGGAGGCAGGATGCGAGCGCGGCGCAGATCGCCAGGAGGCTGAGTTTCGACATGGGAGTCGCGCCGGCGTCGAGGCCGGAGTCGAGGATGGACCAGCCACGACTCTAGCTGCGGACCGCGACCTTCGCGCGGGTCGCGTCCGCCGGTCCTCGTGCCGATCGTCGGCTAACCTCCTGCCCTGGAGGCCGACGCGATGACCCAGGACGACGTGAACGAACCCGCGCGACAGGCCGCGCTCGACCGCCTCGCGATCGACGCCTTCGCCGACACCGCGCTCGACGACATCACCCGAACCGCGGCCGACATGTTCCAGGCGCCGATCGCGTTCGTGTCGCTGATCGACGGTGACCGGCAGCGATTCAAGTCCGCCGTCGGCAGCGGCCTGTCGGACACGCCGCGCGAATGGGCCTTCTGCGACCATGCGATCCGCCGTCCGGGCGAGGTCATGGTCGTCGAGGACGCGACGCTCGATCCGCGCTTCGCGGACAACCCGCTCGTCACCGGCGACCCCCATCTGCGCTTCTACGCAGGCGCACCGTTGATCACGTCGTCCGGGCACGCCGTCGGCACCGTCTGCGTCCTCGATGTCAAGCCGAGACAGGCGGGGACGGAGCAGGTCGAGGCATTGCGGTTCCTTGCCCAGCAGGTGGTGAGCACGCTCGAGAAGCGAACCGACCCGGCGTGACGCCAGGGGCGGCTCAGGCGATCCGCGCCGCGATCGCCTCGCCCATTTCGGTCGTCGTGGCGCTGCCGCCGAGGTCGGCCGTGCGCGGGCCTTCGGCCAGCACCTGTTCGATCGCGGTGACGATTGCGTCGTGGGCCGCGCGCTCGCCGAGGAACTCGAGCATGAGTGCGCCCGACCAGATCATCGCCACCGGGTTGGCGATGTTCTGCCCGTGGATGTCGGGCGCCGAGCCGTGCACGGGCTCGAACAACGACGGGTACGCGCGCTCGGGGTTGAGGTTGGCCGACGGCGCGATGCCGATGGTTCCGGTGCACGCGGGGCCGAGGTCGGACAGGATGTCGCCGAACAGGTTGGTGGCGACGACGACGTCGAACCGGTCGGGCTGGAGCACGAAGCGCGCCGACAGGATGTCGATGTGCTGCTTGTCGACGGCGATCTCGGGATAGTCGGCGTGGATGGCGTCGGCCCGCGAGTCCCACCACGGCATGCTGATGGCGATGCCGTTGCTCTTGGTCGCCACCGTGAGCCGCTTGCGCTCACGCGACCGTGCCAGCTCGAAGGCATAGCGCAGGATGCGGTCGGAGCCGTGCCGCGAGAAGACCGACTCCTGGATGACGATCTCGCGGTCGGTACCGGCGAACAGGACGCCGCCCGAGTTCGTGTACTCGCCTTCGGTGTTCTCGCGCACGACGAAGAAGTCGATGTCGCCCGGGCTGCGCGGCTTGCCGTGACGGTCGACCAGCGGGCAGGGAACGCCTTTGAAGAGGCGCACCGGCCGAAGGTTCACGTACTGATCGAACTCGCGGCGAAACTTCAGCAGCGATCCCCACAGCGAGACGTGGTCCGGCACCAGAGCCGGCCAGCCCACGGCGCCGAAGTAGAGCGCGTCCATCGGCGCGAGCTGCGTCTTCCAGTCGGCCGGCATCATGCTGCCGGTGGCCTGGTGATAGTCGCAACTCGCCCACGTGATCGGCTCGACGCGGAGCGTGAAGCCGAACCGCCGCGACGCGGCGTCGAGGGCGCGCAGGCCTTCGGGCATGACCTCCTTGCCGATGCCGTCGCCGGGGATCGCGGCGATGCGATAGGTCTTTCGGGTCTCGGCTGTCATGGTGACGGTCAGCCGGTCATCCGATCCCACGCATCCTTGACGGCGTGCTTCGCACGCTCCCACGTCAGGCTGGACTTGCCCTTGAACTGCTCCCAGTCGCGGGAGAGGTCGCCTTCGACGTTCTCCCATTGCTTTCCTGTGTGACGCCCGAACGAGTCCACGCCGTATGCATAGGCAGGGCCGTAGTCGTCGTACGTGACCGTCGGATCGAAGTAGGGACGGCTGCGGTGGTTGTCGCGCCAGTACACGTCTTCTTCGGTCCAGGTGCGGGGCTTGGGGTCTTGCATCGTCACTCCTTGCGGGTCGTGGTTCCGTCGACGCCTACAACGTCTCGGGGCTCGGATCGGGCCGGGCCGCGACGGCGAACAGCGCGGCCGCCGCTGCGGCCGGTTCGTCGCCCTTGCGGAACGCGATCATCGTCGCCGGCTGGCCGGGCGGCGTCGCGGCGATGGTCAGCGCCTTCTTCGGGCACGCACCAAGGCAGGTCGTGTAGACCACGCGCACCTTGCCGAGCCGGCTGTCTCGAGCGGCGCGGGCGATGGCCCTGCCGATCTCCTTGGCCTTGGTCTTGCGCGGTCCGCTGCGTCGCTTCTCGCAGGCCTTGCAGACGAGGATCGCGGTTCGCCAGCCGGGGCGGATCCGCTTCGGCGTGCTGGATTCGGGGTCGTCCTTGTCTGCCATGGTCGGGTGGGAGTCGAGTCCGCTCGCGCTACTGATCGTCACTTTCGTTGTCGTCGTCGGTCTCGGCAGCGAGCAACTCGATCTCGTCGTCGTCGCCGGTGATCGAGCGTGCCGAGTCCATCGCGTCTTTCGAGCCGGCGATGCGGTCCGGGGCGATGTCGGCGCCGTCGCGGGCGCCTTCGGGAACGGCCTCGGCGCGCTCGCCGGTGCCCATCGAATCGCTGTCGGAGTCGAGGTCGATCGGGGTCGCGCCGCCGAGCTCGCCTTGCTCGGTGTCGGTCTTCAGGCGGGTCGCGCCGACGATGTCGCTGCCGCTGTCGGAGGTGTCGCTCGGGCCGAGATACTCCGCGTCGGTGCCTTTGGGCTGCTGAGGCGCGCGTTCGCCGCCGAGGAGGTTGCTGTTGGACATGGTGGCTTGCGCTCGAGTGGGTTCGAACGATCAATCTACCTCGCGGCGGCGCCGGCCGCGCTCCGACGATGGCACGTCGCTCCGTCGGCCCGCGCCTACAGGGCCGGACCGGGCAGGGCGGACTACACCCGTTCGAGCACCATGGCGATGCCCTGGCCGACGCCGATGCACATCGTGCAGAGCGCGTAGCGACCGCCACCGGCGTGCAGCTGGTTCACGGCGGTCGTCACCAGGCGAGCGCCGCTCGCGCCGAGCGGGTGGCCGAGCGCGATCGCGCCGCCGTTCGGGTTGACGCGCGGGTCGTCGTCGGCAAGGCCGAGGTCGCGCAGCACGGCGAGGCCCTGCGCCGCGAACGCTTCGTTGAGCTCGATGACGTCGATCTGCGACAAGGCCAGTCCGGCGCGTTCGAGCACCTTCCGGGTCGCCGGCGCCGGGCCCATGCCCATGACGCGCGGCGGCACGCCCGCGGTGGCCATCGCGACGACGCGCGCCCGCGGCGTCAGCCCGTGTCGCGCCGCCGCCTTCTCGCCGGCGACGAGCAGCGCACAGGCGCCGTCGTTGACGCCCGACGCATTGCCCGCCGTCACCGAGCCATCGGGCCTGACGACGCCCTTGAGCCTGGCCAGTGCCTCCAGGCTGGTCTCGCGCGGATGCTCGTCTCTGGTGACGACGATGGCGTCGCCCTTCTTCTGCGCGATCGTCACCGGCACGATCTCGGCGTCGAAGAAGCCGCGCTGCTGCGCCGCCAAGGCCTTCTGCTGCGAGGCGAGCGCCATCCGGTCCTGCGCCGCGCGCTCGATGCCGAAGTCGGCGGCGACGTTCTCGGCCGTCTCCGGCATCGAGTCGACGCCGTAGCGCTCCTTCATGAGCTTGTTGACGAAGCGCCAGCCGATCGTCGTGTCATACACCGTGTTGGCTCTCGAGAACGCGCTCTCGGCCTTCGGCATCACGAACGGTGCACGGCTCATGCTCTCGACGCCACCGGCGATCATCAGCTCCGCCTCGCCGGCCTTGATGGCGCGCGCGGCGGTGCCCACGGCGTCCATCCCGGAGCCGCAGAGGCGGTTGATCGTCGCGCCGGGCACCTCGACCGGAAGGCCGGCGAGCAGCAGCGCCATCCGCGCGACGTTGCGGTTGTCTTCGCCGGCCTGGTTGGCGCAGCCGTAGAGCACGTCGGCGACAGCCGACCAGTCGACCTTCGGATTGCGCGCGACGAGCGCCTTGAGGGGAACGGCGCCGAGATCGTCGGCGCGCACCGAGGCGAGCGAGCCGCCGTAGCGGCCGAAGGGGGTGCGAACGGCGTCGCAGACGAAGGCGTCGGTCATGGTCGTTCCTGGAGGGTGGCGGCGGTGCGCCGCTGCAGATCGGCGAATGCGAGGCCGTCGACGATCTCGCGGACGACGAGGCCGGCGTCGGTGACGTCGATCACCGCGAGGTCGGTGTAGATGCGCGACACGCAGGCCACGCCGGTGAGCGGATAGCTGCAGCGCTCGACGATCTTCGCCTCGCCCGACTTGGTGACGTGCTCCATCATCACCCAGGTCCGCTTGGCGCCGATCGCCAGGTCCATCGCGCCGCCGACGGCGGGGATCGCGTCGGCCGCGCCCGTGTGCCAGTTGGCCAGGTCGCCGTTGGCCGCAACCTGGAAGGCGCCGAGCACGCAGACGTCGAGGTGGCCGCCGCGCATCATCGCGAAGCTGTCGGCGTGGTGGAAGAACGAACCGCCGGGCAGCAGCGTCACCGGCTGCTTGCCGGCGTTGGTGAGGTCGTAGTCCTCCGCGCCGGCCTCGGGCGCCGGGCCCATGCCGATGACGCCGTTCTCGCTGTGCAGGACGATCTCGCGGTCCGGCGGCAGGTGGTTCGCGACCAGCGTCGGCAGGCCGATGCCCAGGTTGACCACCGAGCCGTCGGCGATGTCGGCGGCGACCTTCGCGGCCATGACCTTGCGATCCCAACGCGCGCCGTCGCTCATCGCCCGTCCCTCATGACTTGAACCCGCCGCCGCTCGTCGCGACGCGGTCGATCTTCACCACACGCTGCACGAAGATCCCTGGCGTCACCACCGCCTCGGGGTCGAGGCTGCCGAGCGGAACGATCTCGTGCACGGTGGCGATGGTCGTCTTCGCCGCCATGGCCATCACCGGCCCGAAGTTGCGTGCCGTCATGCGGTAGGTGAGGTTGCCCCATCGGTCGCCGCGCTCGGCCTTGATGAAGGCGTAGTCGGCGTGGATGGGCGACTCGAGCACATACATCCTGCCGTCGATCTCGCGTGTTTCCTTGCCCTCGGCGAGCTCGGTGCCGTAGCCGGTGGGCGTGAAGAAGCCGCCGATGCCGGCGCCCGCGGCGCGGATGCGCTCGGCGAGGTTGCCCTGCGGCACGAGCTCGAGCTCGAGGTTGCCCGAGCGGTAGAGGCCGTCGAAGTGGTGGCTGTCGGCCTGGCGCGGGAACGAGCAGACGATCTTGCGCACCCGCCTTGCCGCGATCAGCGCGGCCAGGCCGATGTCGCCGTTGCCGGCGTTGTTGTTGACGACGACCAGGTCCTTCGCGCCTTGGTCGATGAGCGCGTGCACCAGCTCGTTCGGGAGGCCGGCGGTGCCGAAGCCGCCGATCATCACCGTCGCGCCATTGGGCACGTCGGCAACGGCTGCGGCGAGCGAGGCGACCTGCTTGTCGATCACGTCGTCGCGGCTTTCAGCCTGGTGCAAAGACCGTCGATCGCCATCGTGTAGCTCGCGACGCCGAACCCCGCGACGACGCCGACGCACGCCGCTGCGATCCGCGAGCGATGGCGAAACGGCTCGCGTGCGTGCACGTTCGAAAGGTGGACCTCGACGACCGGCAGCCCG
>JBBSPY010000148.1:0-7973 GCA_038258415.1 Burkholderiales bacterium | reverse complement strand
AGCGATAGAACCAGCCGTGGACGACGACCGGCTGGCCTCGCGCCCAGGCGTCGCTCACCACCGTCGTCTCGCAGACGGGGCGCGCCGGCTAGACGCCGTTGAGCGCGCCGCGCGCGTCGACGCGCACCTCCGGGTCGAGGCTGTCGAGCCAGTCGGCGTGACGGTCGCGCACGTCCTGAACGTAGCGCAGCCAGTTGTCGGCAAGGCCGACGCGGCGCCCCTCGAGCGCCGCGGTGACGCCGCCGCACCGCGAATGGCCGACGACCATGATGTGCCGCACCTTCAGCACGTCGGTCGCGAACTGCACGACCGCCAGGCAGTTGAGGTCGCCGTGGGCGACGACGTTCGAGACGTTGCGATGCACGAACACCTCGCCGGGCATCAGGTCGACGAGCTCGTTGGCCGGCACCCGGCTGTCGGCGCAGCCGATCCACAGGTACTTCGGGTTCTGCTGGTGGTCGAGGCGGGTGAAGAAGCCGGGCGCGCGGTCTTCGGTCTTGGCGGCCCAGGCACGGTTGCGGGCGAACAACTCGGCCAGCGAGTCGGTCATCTCGTCGCTGCCGGCGCCGGGTTCGTCGCTCATGCCGCCCTCCGCTTCGCATCGAACACGCGCTGCGCGGCCGCCTGCTGCTCGACGACCTCGTCGAGCGTGGCCTGCAGGTCCGCCATGCGCTGCTCGATCTGCGTCCGGTGCGCAGCGAGGACGGCGAGAAAGCGCCGCAGCTGCGGGCCGGTGTCGCGCTTGCTGTCGTACATCTCGATCAGCTCCTTCACTTCGGCCAGCTTCAGGCCGAGCCGCTTGCCGCGCACGGTGAGCAGCAGGCGCGCGCGGTCGCGTGCGGTGTAGATCCGGTTGCGACCGGCACGCGAAGGGGCGAGCAGGCCGCAGTCCTCGTAGAAGCGGATCGTGCGCGTGGTGACGCCGAACTCGTGCGCGAGTTCGCCGATCGAGTAGTGCACGGACGGCATCGGCGTCTACACTCCACAGTTGACGTTTACGTAAAGTGTAATGCGGCGATGAACCTTCTCGAAAGCCAGCTCGACTATCCCTTCGGCGACGCGCTGCCCGAGCGCGGGAGCGCGATCGAGGTTGCACCTGGCATCCTCTGGATGCGCATGGGACTGCCGTTCCAGCTCGACCACATCAACGTCTGGGCGATCCGCGACGAGGCAGACGGCCGAGCCGGCTGGACCCTCGTGGACACCGGAGTCGACAACCCCGCCACCCGCGCCGACTGGGACCGCGTCCTCGCCGGCCCGCTCGGCGGCGAGCCGGTGCTGCGCGTCGTCGTCACGCACATGCACCCCGACCACATCGGCTCGGCACACTGGCTGTGCGAGCGTTTCGGCGCACGGCTGTGGATCAGCGCCACCGATTTCCACATCGCCCGCATCGCATCCGGTGCGACGAGCGGCTTCAACGCGCCGGTGTCGAACGCGTTCATGGTCGAGCACGGCCTCGCCGCCGACCCGAACGCCGCCGAGATCGGCAAGCGAAGCAACTACTACCGCACCCTCGTGCCGCAGGTGCCTTCGGAGTACCGGCGCCTGATCGGCGGCGCGATGGTCGAGATCGGCCGCGGCGCGGCGCGCCACGCCTGGCGCTGCATCGCCGGCTACGGCCACGCGCCGGAGCACATCTCGCTGCACGACGCCGAGGCCAGCGTGCTGATCAGCGGCGACATGGTGCTGCCGCGCATTTCCACCAACGTCAGCGTGATCGACATCGAGCCCGAGGCCGACCCGTTGCGTCTCTACCTCGACTCGATCGAGCAGATGCGCGGTGTCCCCGCCGACACGCTGGTGCTGCCATCGCACGGCAGGCCTTTCCGCGGCCTGCACACCCGCATCGACCAGCTGCAGTCGCACCACGAAGACCGCTTCACCGAGGTGATGGACGCGATCCGCGAAAAGGGGCCGCAGTCGGCCTACGAACTCGTTCCCGTGATCTTCCGCCGGCCGCTCGACGCGCACCAGATGAGCTTCGCGATGGGCGAATCGATCGCCCACCTGCACGCGCTGTGGCACGCGGGAAAGCTGGCGCGTCGGCCCGGCGACGACAAGGTGATGCGGTTCGCGGCTGTCGCTGCGGTCTGATCAGCGCTGCATCGGCGCATCGTCCGCGAGGCCGGCGTCGCGCGACGCCTCGCGCAGCCGCACGACCTCGCCGTCGACGTCGGGCACCACCGAGCGCACCGCGCTCCAGAACCGCGGCCCGTGGTTCATCTCGCGCAGGTGGGCGAGCTCGTGGGCGACGACGTAGTCGATCGTCGCCGGGGCGTGCTGGATGAGCCGCCAGTGCAGGCGAATGTCGCCGCGCGACGTCGCGCTGCCCCAGCGCGTCTTCGCCGAAGACAGCTTGACACTGCGAACGCGAACCCCCAGCGCCGCCTCGAAATGCCGACAACGCGCGGTGTAGTGATCGACCGCCCGACGTTGCAGCCAGCCGTGCACGGTGTCGCGCAGCCGCTCCGGCGCGGCGTCGAGCGGAAGGGCGACGCGCAGCTGCGCTGCGGCGCCGGGTCCGTCGCTGGCGAGAAATGACGCCGGCTCGACCCCCTCCGGGTCGACGACGACGCGCAAGGGGTTGCCGAGGTACGGAACCACAGCGCCGCTGGCCCAGACGATGCGCGACGCCTCCGCACTCGCCTGTCGGCCGGTCTGCTCGTCGAGTCTCGCGACGACCCAGCGGGCCTTGTCCTGCAGCGCCGACTCGATCTCGCGCAGCGACACGCGGTTCGGCGCCGACACGACGAGTCCTTCCGGGCCGACCATGAAACCGATGCTGCGCCGACGACTTCGACGCAGCGTCCAGGAAACGCGCCGGCCGTTCAGCGACGACGCCCGTATGCCCTGCGACGGCGGTGCAAGACGCGGCTCCGGCGTGGTCGGCGCCGCCTCGACGTGATCGTCGAACAGCGAGCGCTGCAGCACGTCGACGACACGACGCAGGCCGCGCGCCACGCTGCCGATCATGCCGCTCCCGCTCCGGCCGCGCCGCCGCCCGCCCTCGCCTCTCCCGAGGCGGCGTAGGCCTGCGGGTCGAGGCGTCGCATCTCGGCCTCGATCCACGCCTCAACCTCGCGCATCAGCGAGTCCGCGTCGCGTCCGGTCGAGTCGATCGGTTGCCCGAACGAGATGTCGACGATTCCGGGGCGCAGCACGAAGCTCTTTCGCGGCCAGCAACGCGCCGACGTCACCGCGACCGGGAGCACCGGCCGGCCGGTCTGCACCGCGAGCCGCGTGCCGCCGTTCTTGTAGGTGCCCTGACCGCCACGCACGGCGCGCGTGCCTTCGGGAAACATGATCACCCAGTTGCCTTGCGCCATGTACTTCCGGCCCTGCTCGGCGACCTTGTTCCACGCCTCGGTGCGGCGGCTGCGGTCGATCTGGATCAGGTCCATGCGCGCCATCGCCCAGCCGAAGAACGGGATGTAGATGAGCTCGCGCTTGAACACGTAGCAGAGCGGGTGCGGCATCAGCGCGGGGTAGGCGAAGGTTTCCCAGGTCGACTGGTGCTTGGAGAGCATCACCACCGGCGAGTCGGGCAGGTTCTCCCAGCCGAGGACGCGGTGGCGCACCCCGCAGATCACGCGCGCGCCCCAGATCGAGAGCTTCAGCCAGCCGGCACACATCCAGTAGAGCTTCTCGCCGCGCACGAACACGGAGTAGACGACCGCGGCCGTCCCCCACGGGATCACGGTCACCGCGAGGAAGATGACGTAGAGCGCAGAGCGGAAGGCGGCGAGCGGTGGAGTCATTGGAGCGCCCCGAACGCCGAGTCCTCGCCGGGCGGCATGCCACGGTCGCGCCGCTCGTCGCGCAGCAGGTCCTGCGCGAAGGCAGCCAGACTGGCGTGAGCCTGCGCGCCGGGAACGGAGGCGAGCACCGCGGCGACCTCCACGTCGTCGAGGCGCGCCGCCTTGCCGCTGCGGACGAAGTGGGTGCGGCAACCGACCGCGGCGCCGGCCTGCAGGTCGCGCAGCGAATCGCCAACGACGTGGGCATCGGCGAGGTCGCTGCCGTAGCGCGCGGCGATCGTCTCGAACAGTCCCGGCAGGGGTTTCCTGCAGCGGCAGCCGTCGCCCGGTCCATGCGGGCAGAAGAAGACCGCGTCGATCCGGCCGCCGACCATCGCCAGCTCGCGGTTCATGCGGGCGTGGATCGCCGTCAGCGCTTCCATGTCGAAGAGGCCGCGCGCCAGCCCCGACTGGTTGGTCGCGATGACGGTGTGCCAGCCGGCGTGGTTGAGCCGGGCGATCGCCTCGAGCGCGCCGGGCATCGCCACCCACTCCTCGGCGGTCTTCACGTAGTCGTCGCGATCCTCGTTGATCGTGCCGTCGCGGTCGAGGATGACGAGCTTCATGCCACGCGGTCGATGGCCAGTAGGCCGAATGCATCGGCGCGCGCGAATGCCTCGATTGAATCACGATGCGCGGACACATTGGCAATCACGTCGAGGACGCTGCAATTCCCCCGTCGCAGCAACACCACCTTCGGCGGATGCCCGAGGGTCAGGCTGAGCATCGCAAAGTCTTTGTCTTTCGTAAGGATCAACCAGGATTCGGAAGAACACGCACGCCAGATGAACAGATCGCCAGCATTGCCCCATCCTTTGCTGGACGTGTGCACGACCTCGCCAGCCCACGGCCAAGCGGCTAGCACGGGAACGAGTCGGATCGGAAGATTCTGATCGACCAGGATCTTCACGCTGCGCGCGCGATCCGACCTTCCAGGTCGGCGAGGTACGCGAACGTTGCGAGAACGTCTTCGCGGGCGAGCGACGGTAGTTCGACAAGCAGGTCATCGATGCTCATCCCGCCAGCCAAATACTCCATGACGTCATATACGGTGATCCGCTGTCCGCGAATGCACGGCTTGCCGCCCATCTTCTCGGGGTCGACGGTGATGATCTCGTGGTAGTCCATGCCGAAGCGTATGTCAGGCTGCAAGGAGCGACAAGTTTGCCACCCGGTTCATGGCACCGTGCAACTTGCACAACAACGACAAGCGCGCCGTACGAAGCGATGCGTCCGGAACGCTGACCATGACCGAGGCAAAAAAGGCGTCGACCGGCGCCTGTGCCCCGGCCCACGTCCTGAGTGCCGCCACGTAGTCGCCCTCGGCAGCGGCCTTCTCGGCGGCAGGCTCGAGCTCTCGGATGGTCGCAATCAACCGGCGTTCGCTTGGTTCGATCAGGACGGCGTCGCCGATGCTCGGCTCGAATCGATCCTCCGCCTTCTTCAGGATGTTTCCCACTCGCTTGTTGGCGGCAGCGAGACTCGGCGCTTCCGGCAGTTGGAGGAACGATCGGACGGCGGCCAACTTCGGAACAACCCGGTCCCATCGGTCGCGCTCCACATCGAGCACCGATGCGATCTCTCGCGCCGCATAGCCTCGCTCTAGCAAATAGCTTTCGAGCCGATCTCGAACGAACGCTGCGACGCGATCGATCGTTTCGTCATCGATCGTTACGCCGAGCGTCAGCTTGGCCCAGGACTGGGCGCCCCGCACGTCCATGTCTTGGCGAAGCGTCGCCATCGCTTCGACACTGTCTTTCGCCTCCGAAAAAGGCACCACGCAAAGCTGGAGCAACTCATTCAATGTCAAGGGAAGACGGCGTTCCACCAGCATCCGCACGATGCCGAACGCACTTCTTCGCAGGCCAAATGGATCCCGATCGCCGGTCGGGCTCTTCCCCACAACGAACATGCCAACGATGGATTCCAACTTGTCGGCGATCGCGAGAACGAGTCCTACGTCGTTGGTCGGCAGCGAGTCACCGGAGAAGCGAGGCTTGTATTGATCGGCGATCGCCTCCGCTACGTCGGCAGCCACGCCATCGTGCAGCGCGTAGTAACGACCCATCGTGCCTTGCAACTCCGGGAATTCGCCAACCATGTCGGTGAGTAAATCGGCCTTCGCAAGTGATGCGGCTGCATCGGCCTTCGTGGCAAGAGGGCGTCCTCCGACAAGTTCACCGACGTCTCGCGCGATCGACCGAATGCGCTCAACCCGGTTGTCGAGGCTGCCGAGACGCTCGAAGTAGGCAACGCGCCCGAGTTCGCCTCGCCGAGACTGGAGCGTTCGCTTCCGGTCTTGGTCGAAGAAGAACTTCGCATCCGCCAGGCGCGGGCGAACGACGCGCTCGTTGCCTTCGACCACGGCGCTCGGATCGGCCGGCGTCACGTTCGCCACGACGAGGAAGCGCTCGGTCAGAGCGCCCGCCGCGTCGACCAGCGGGAAGTATTTCTGGTTCGCCTTCATCGTCAGGATCAGACACTCCGACGGCACCGCGAGGAAGGCGGCGTCGAAGGCGCAGACGATGACGTTCGGTCGCTCGACGAGCGCGGTGACCTCGTCGAGCAGATCGGCATCGTCGACCCCGCGAAGACCGCACGACGCCGCCGCCGCCGCGAGCTGACGCGCGATCTCGTCGCGCCGCGAATCGAACGACGCGAGCACGGCTCCCTCGCCTTCGAGCTGTTCCGCGTAGCGCGACGCATCGGCCAGCACGATGGGCTCGCGGCTGCCTTCGAAGCGATGCCCGTGCGTGACGCGGCCGGCGTCGAGCCCGAGCACCCGAACCGGCACGACGTCGGCACCGTGCAGCGCGACGAGGCCGTGTGCCGGGCGGACGAAGCTCACGCTGGTCCAGCCGTCGGCGAGCTGGTACTGCATGACCTTGGCGATCGGCAGCGCGGCGAGCGTGGCGTCGAGCGCGCGCTGCAGGCCGTCGCCGAGCGCCGCGCCAGGCGCCACCGTGTCGAGGAACAGCGATTCGGCCTTGCCGTCGGCGCGCCGCTGCAAATCGGGGAGCACGGACGCATCGGCACCCACCGCAGCGAGCTTCTTCAGCAGCGCCGGCGTCGCCTCGCCGTTCGCCGTGAGACCCACGCTCGCCGGCATCAGCTTGACCGACACGGCACGGTCGGCGCCCCGCGGCGTCACCGGGTCAATCGAGACGGCGAGACGGCGCGGCGTCGCGTACGGCACGACGACGGCGTCCGCCGACGCCAGCCCCTGCGCGCGCAGCGATTCGGCGATGCCCGATGCGAACGACGTCCCGAGCGCCGCGAGCGACTTTGGCGGCAGTTCCTCGACGAGCAGCTCGACGAGCAGGGTATTGCGTCCGTTCACGACCGCGCCTCGGCCGCGCGCTCGCGCGCGTCGATCTGCGCCGTCGCCTCCTCGGCCCACGCCTTGGGTGCCATCGGGAACCCCAACCGCCTACGGCTTTCGAGGTAGCTCTTCGCCACGCTGCGCGCCAGCGTGCGGATGCGGCCGATGTACGCCGCCCGCTCGGTCACGCTGATGGCGCCGCGCGCGTCGAGCAAGTTGAAGCTGTGCGCGGCCTTGAGCACCTGCTCGTAGGCCGGCAGCGCCAGTTGTTCGTCCATCAGCCGCTTCGCGACGCGCTCGTGCGCGGCGAAGGCGTCGAGCAGGAAGGCGACGTCGCTGTGCTCGAAGTTGTAGGTGCTCTGCTCGACCTCGTTCTGGTGGTACACGTCGCCGTAGGTCAGGTCGCCCGTCCACTTCAGCTTGTAGACGCTGTCGACGCCCTGCAGGTACATCGCCAGCCGCTCCAGCCCGTAGGTGATCTCGCCGGTGATCGGCTTGCAGTCGATGCCGCCGACCTGCTGGAAATAGGTGAACTGGGTCACCTCCATGCCGTTGAGCCAGACCTCCCAGCCGAGCCCCCAGGCACCGAGCGTCGGGTTCTCCCAGTCGTCTTCGACGAAACGCACGTCGTTGCTCGCGAGGTCGAGGCCGAGCGCCGAGAGCGAGCCGAGGTACAGGTCGAGAATGTCGGCCGGCGCGGGCTTGAGCACCACCTGGTACTGGTAGTAGTGCTGGAGGCGGTTCGGGTTGTCGCCGTAGCGGCCGTCCTTGGGCCGACGACTCGGCTGCACGTAGGCGGCCTTCCACGGCTCGGGGCCGAGGGCGCGCAGGAAGGTCGCGGTGTGGCTGGT
>JBBSPY010000147.1:0-8056 GCA_038258415.1 Burkholderiales bacterium | reverse complement strand
CCGCGGATCTGGAGCAGGAAATTCATCTCGCGGTCCATGTGATAGGGAGTCAGCGACTCCGCCGACGAGATAAATACATAGGTCGAGTACCAGTTGATGCGCCGATCATGGCGACGCACGGCGACGCCGATTTCGCCGAGCAACTGTTCGATCAGCGGCCGGTACTGCGCATCCTTCTCGGGGTTGTAGATGGCGATATACGCCCGTCGTCCCTCCAGATCGCCAATCGCCTCCTCGAGCGTCAGACCTTGCCGGAAGTCGATCAGCGACGTGTCGAAGGCGCAGTCCTTGGGCACCATCCCGGCGCGAACCGCGACGTCTCGGCGATCCATCCTCAGGCTCAGGTCGAACAGCGATTCGAGCGAGAACGCAGGATGCTCGTTCAAACGATGCCGCAGCAGGAACGGCGCCTGGTTGTACGACGCATTCACGACCCGTTCATCGAATTCAAGACAGGGCCTCGAGCCATTGGACCGAGCCCTATCGAGAATCAATCGGTACTGCCTTGCGGAAACTGCGGTCCCCAGCATTGCTTCACCTCGGCCGTTTACGGATTCTTCCCCGATAGCCGGGACCTCTGGACGCTTCTACCCCCCGTCTCGGGCCAGGCGAGCCACCGCTTCTCGCTTGCCGAGCGTGCGGGCATCGGCGATCGCAGCGTGGAACGACGCACGGGGCTTGGAGGCGCCGCTTTCCCAGTTGTAGATCGTGTTGCCCGATGCACCGAGGAGGCGACCGTAGTCGTCGGCGTTCAAGCCGATGCGCTTGCGGTGCGACGCCATGCCCTTGGCGCTGAAGCGAGTGAGCCGGGCGTCGCCGGTCGTTTTCACCGGCGGGCGCAAGGGCGCGCCCTTGGCCAGCTTTTTTACCAGCTGCTCGAGCTCCTGCACGCGGCGCTTCAACGCGCCGATGTCGGTTTTCTGGGTTCGGGTCGTCTTGGCGACGGCCTCGTTGTGGGCGCGGATCTCCTTGCGGGCGACACGCGAGATTTCAGACTTGAGGAGGGCGGCAATGTTGGGCATAGGGTTGGGATTGTGGCCGGTCCCTGCACACCTTCGCAAGGGGCATTCGTCGTGCCACTTTCATCTCGGGGCTCCCCAGCGCCAGGTGCGGATCTCCGGCATGTCCTGCCCGTGCAGGCAGATGTACTGTCGGTGCTCGATGAGCTTGTCCTTGAGCCGTCGCTTCAGCGCCAGGCCCTTGTCTCCGGTCTGCGGCAGGCGGTCGACCACGTCCATCACGAGGTGGAAGCGGTCGAGTTCGTTCAGCACCGTCATGTCGAACGGCGTCGTGATCGTGCCTTCTTCCTTGTAGCCGCGCACGTGGAGGTTGTGGTGATTGCGTCGGCGGTAGGTCAGCCGGTGGATCAGCCACGGGTAGGCGTGGAAGGCGAAGATGACCGGCTTGTCGGTCGTGAACAGCGCGTCGAAGTCGGCGTCGTCCAAGCCGTGCGGGTGCTCGGTCGATGGCTGCAATCGCATCAGGTCGACGACGTTGACCACGCGGATCTTCAGCGCCGGCAGGTGCTCGCGCAGGATCGACACGGCGGCCAGCGTCTCGAGCGTCGGCACGTCGCCGCAGCAGCCCATCACGACATCGGGTGCCTCGTCGCCGTCGTTGCTGGCCCATTCCCAGATGCCGATGCCCTCGATGCAGTGCTTGACGGCGGCGTCCATCGTCAGCCACTGCGGCGCCGGGTGTTTGCCGGCCACCACCACGTTGACGTAGTGGCGGCTGCGCAGGCAATGGTCCATCACCGACAGCAGGCAGTTCGCGTCGGGCGGCAGGTAGACGCGAACGATCTCGGCCTTCTTGTTGACGACGTGGTCGATGAAGCCCGGGTCCTGGTGCGTGAAGCCGTTGTGGTCCTGGCGCCAGACGTGCGAGGCCAGCAGGTAGTTCAGCGACGCTAGTCTGCGCCGCCACGGGATGTGCGCCGTGATCTTCAGCCACTTCGCGTGCTGGTTGAACATCGAGTCGACGATGTGGATGAAGGCTTCGTAGCAGTTGAAGATGCCGTGCCGGCCGGTCAGCAGGTAGCCTTCGAGCCAGCCTTCGCACTGATGCTCGCTGAGCATCTCCATCACGCGGCCGGTGGGTGCGAGGAACTCGTCGTTGGGCTGCGTTGCCGCGTCCCACTGCCGTTGCGTGACCTCGAACAGCGCCCCCAGGCCATTGGAAAGCGTCTCGTCGGGTCCGAAGACACGGAAGTTGCGCTGCGCGTCGTTCCACTTCGCCACGTCGCGCAGGAAGGGACCGAGCACGTGGGTGTCGCCGATGCCCGGAACGCCGGGCATGGGCACGTCGCAGGCGTACTCGCGGAAGTCCGGCAGGTGCAGGTCGCGCAGCAGCAGGCCGCCGTTGGCGTGCGGATTGGCGCCCATGCGCCGCGTGCCGACAGGCGCGAGCTCGGCCAGCTCCGGGATCAGCCGGCCTTGCTCGTCGAACAGTTCCTCTGCCCGGTAGCTCTTCAGCCAAGCGTCGATCAACGCGAGGTGACCGGGGTGCGTGGCCGGGTCGGTGATCGGCACCTGATGGGCGCGGAAGGTGCCTTCTATCTGCAGCCCGTCGACCACTTTCGGCCCCGTCCAGCCCTTCGGCGAATCGAGCACGATCATCGGCCAGCGCGGGCGCGCCGCTTTGCCCGTCGCACGGGCCTCGCTCTGAACGCTGCGGATCTGCTCGATCGCCTGATCCAGCGCCGTCGCCATGGCCTCGTGCATCAGCTCCGGCTCATGGCCGGCGACGAAGATCGGCGCCCAGCCATAGCCGCGCATCAACTGCTCCAGCTCTTCGTGGGTGATGCGGGCCAGCACGGTCGGGTTGGCGATCTTGTAGCCGTTGAGGTGCAGGATCGGCAGCACGGCGCCGTCGGTGACCGGGTCGAGGAACTTGTTCGAATGCCACGCCGTGGCCAGCGGCCCGGTCTCGGCCTCACCATCGCCGACGACGCAGGCGACGATCAGCTCGGGGTTGTCGAACACCGCACCGAAGGAATGGCTGAGGGAATAGCCTAGCTCGCCGCCCTCGTGGATCGAGCCCGGGCATTCGGGCGACGCGTGGCTGGGGATGCCGCCGGGAAACGAGAACTGGCGGAAGAGCTTTTGCAGGCCGGCTTCATCTCGGCTGATGTCGGGGTAGACCTCGCTGTAGGTGCCTTCGAGGTAGGTGTTGCCGACAACCGCCGGGCCGCCGTGGCCCGGACCCGAGACGTAGATCATGTCGAGGTCGTATTCCTTGATGACCCGGTTCAGGTGCACGTAGATGAAGTTCTGCCCCGGCGTCGTGCCCCAGTGCCCGAGCAGCATGTGCTTGATGTCGCCGAGCGCGAGCGGCCGCCGCAGCAGCGGGTTGTCGTAGAGGTAGATCTGCCCGACGGACAGGTAGTTCGCGGCACGCCAGTAGGCGTCGATGCGCCGGGCGAGGTCCGACGTCAGGGTGTGGGTGCTCATGGTGCAGATGGGCCCGAGGTTCGTCTCAAAGTTTTGCCGTCCGCAGGCGCAAGGCATTCGCGATCACGGACACGGAGCTCAGGCTCATCGCGGCGCCGGCGATCACCGGGCTCAGCAGCAGGCCGAAGAAGGGATAGAGCACGCCGGCCGCGATCGGAATGCCGACCGCGTTGTAGAAGAACGCGAAGAACAGGTTCTCGCGGATGTTCCACATCGTCGCCCGGCTCAGGCGGATGGCTTGCGCGATGCCGCGCAGATCGCCCTTGACCAGCGTGATGCCCGCGCTCTGCATCGAGATGTCGGTGCCGGTGCCCATGGCGATGCCGACCTCGGCTTCGCTCAGCGCCGGCGCGTCGTTGATGCCGTCGCCGGCCATCGCCACGTGTTCGCCGGCCGCGCGCAGTTTCTTGACATGCGCCACTTTTCCGGCCGGCTCGATCTCGGCTTGCACATCATCGAGGCCGAGCGTCTTGGCGACAGCGGCGGCGGTGCGGCGGTTGTCGCCGGTCAGCATGACCAGCTTGAGCCCGAGCGCGTGCAGTTCTCCAATGGCTTCGGCGCTGCTGTCCTTGATCGGGTCGGCAACGGCGAGGATGCCGGCGGCCTTGCCGTCGATGGCGACGAACATGGCCGTCTTGCCGTCTTCCTGCAGGGCGATGGCGGCGGCTTCGAGAGCGTCCAGCCCGTTGACCTTCTCCTTGCGCAGGAACTCCGGCTTGCCCACCATCACCGCGTGACCCTTCAGCGTGCCGGCAACGCCACCGGCCGTCACCGAGCGGAAGTCCGTCGCCGCTTCGAGCGCGAGTCCCTTCGCCTTGGCTCCCTGCACGATGGCGCTGGCCAGCGGATGCTCGCTGCCCTGCTCGAGCGAGGCGGCCAGCGTCAGGAACTCGTCCGCGTCAACATTGGGAGCGGGCAGCACATCCATCAGCCGGGGCTTGCCCTCGGTCAGCGTGCCGGTCTTGTCGACCACCAGCACCGTGACCTTCTCCAGCCGCTCGAGCGCCTCGGCGTTCTTCACCAGCACGCCTTGCTGCGCGCCGCGCCCGACGCCGACCATGATCGACATCGGCGTGGCCAGGCCCAGCGCGCAAGGGCAGGCGATGATCAGCACCGCCACGGCGTTGACGATCGCGTGCGCCAGCCGCGGCTCGGGCCCCAGCCAGAGCCAGACGATGAAGGTCAGCACCGACACCGCCATCACGATCGGCACGAAAACGCCGGCGACCTTGTCGACCAGGCCCTGGATCGGCGCACGGCTGCGCTGCGCCTGCGCCACCATGCCGACGATCTGCCCGAGCAGCGTGTCGCTGCCGACCCGGTCGGCGCGCATCACGAAGCTTCCCGTGCCGTTGACCGTGCCGCCGGTCACGCGATCGTCGATGCCTTTTTCCACGGGCAGCGGCTCGCCGCTGATCATCGATTCCTCGACGCTGGAATGGCCCTCGACGACGACGCCGTCGACCGGCACCTTGTCACCGGGCACGACGCGCAGGCGGTCGCCGACCTGGACCTGCGCCAGCGGCACGTCGTGGTCGCCGTCGGTGCCCACCTTGCGCGCCGTCGGCGGCGCGAGATTCAGCAACGCCTTGATCGCGCTGCCGGTGCGGCTGCGTGCGCGCAGCTCGAGCACCTGGCCGAGCAGCACCAGCACCACGACCATCGCCGCGGCCTCGAAGTAGAGCGGCGTCTTGCCGTCGTGGTGCAACGCTTGCGGCAGCAAGCCAGGCAGCAACATCGCCACCATGCTGAACAGGTACGCCGCGCCGACGCCGAGGGCGATCAGCGTGAACATGTTGAGTTGCCGACTGACGACGGAGCGCCAGCCTCGAACGAAGAACGGCCAGCCGGCCCAACCAACCACCGGTGTGGCGAGCGCGAGCTGCAGCCAGCGCGCGCCTTCGCTCTCCATCCAGGCCTGGCGACCAAGCGCCGGGACCAGGTGCGACATCGCGAGCAGGAACACCGGCAGGGTCAGCACCGCGCCGATCCAGAAGCGGCGGGTCATGTCGCGAAGCGCGGCACCCTCGGCGCCATCGCGGCCGGCGGTGGTCGGTGTTTCCGGTTCCAGCGCCATGCCGCACTTCGGGCAGGGGCCGGGATGGTCCTGCCGCACCTCGGGATGCATCGGGCAGGTGTAGATGACCCTGGCGCTTTCCGGCGGTCGGGCCGTCTCGGTGGTCGCATCAGGATTCATCTTCACGCTCCAGACAGGTGGTACCCGTACCGCGCGCGAGTTCACGACAGACCGCGCGCGCGATCATCAGTTCTTCATCGGTGTGCATGACGCGCACCTTGACGCGGCTGCCGTCTGCGGAGATCAACGGCGCATGCAGCGCATTGCGTTGCACGTCGAAATCGATGCCGAGAAAGCCGAGCCCTTCGACGATGCGCGCGCGCACTGGCGCCGCGTGCTCGCCGATGCCACCGGCGAACACGAGCGTGTCCAGGCCGCCGAGCGCAGCGACGTAAGCGCCGATCCACTTCTTCGTCTGGTAGCAGAAATACGCCACCGCTTCGGCCGCCCGCACGTCGCTGGCTTCGGCGACGAGCAGGTCGCGCATGTCGCCGCTGGTCTCGGAAATGCCGAGCAGCCCCGACTCGTGATTCGCCACGTCGTAGAAGCGCTCCGCGTTCATGGCCTCGCTCCGCGCCAGGTGCGCGGCGATGCCGGGATCCAGATCACCCGAACGCGTGGCCATCGGCAGCCCCGCCGTCGGCGTGAACGCCATGCTGGTGTCGATGCAGCGGCCGGCATGAACAGCGGCGAGGCTGGCGCCGCTTCCCAGGTGCGCCAGGATCACGCGGCCCTGCGCCGCCTCGGCTCCGGCGACGCGCGCGAGTTCTTCCATCAGGTACGCATACGAAAGACCGTGGAAGCCGTAGCGCCGCAGGCCCTGGCGCTCGTAGCGGCGCGGAATCGCCAGCATCTGCGCGACGCGTGGCATGTCGTGGTGGAACGCGGTGTCGAAGCAGGCGACCTGCGGCACCTGGGGAAGCCGCTCGCGCAACAGCTCGATCAGCCGGATCTCGCCCGGCAGGTGGTCCGGGTCCTCGGGCTCCAGGCGGCGCAGTTCATCGAGCAGTGTGTCGCCGACGTGTTCCGGCTCGCTGTGCTGCATGCCATGCACCACGCGGTGCCCGACGCCGGTCATCGTCGCGAATTCCGGCCGCGCCTCGAGCCACGACAGCAGCGCCGTCGCGGCACTGTCGAAGCTGTCGCCGGCGATGCGCTGCGGCGAGGCTGATTCGCTTCCGGGCGCACTGTCCCCTCCCTCGACATCGATGGTGGCATCGGCGTGGCCGATGCGCTCGACCTGGCCGGCGAGCAGGCGCCGCAGCGCCGGATCTTCCTGGTAGAACGCAAACTTGATGCTCGACGAGCCGGCGTTGAGGGTCAGGATGGTCATGAGCTGGCCAGGGCTTCATAACCTGCGGTGACGTCGAACAACTCCTCGTCGATCGAACCTTGTCGCAGTCGCCGAAAACGACCCTGCAGGTGCTCGAGCAGGTCGTTGATGTTGCGGTCGGCGCGCTCCATCGCCGCCAACCGGCTGGCGTTCTCGCTCGCCAGCGATTCGGCGCAGGCGCGGAACAGCGATATGAACAGGTACTCGCGAATCAGCGCGCGCAGCGTCGTCGCGCCGTGGTCCAGCACTTCGGGCAACACGGCGCCAGGCCAACGCACAGCCGCCAGGCTCAGATGCCACGCGGCGTCGAGCGGCAACAGCTGCTGACCGACCGGCTCGTACAGCGAAGCGGCAAGCGGGCGGTTGTGGAAGACATGCACCTGGGTCATGCCACTCTTGAGGCGGTGCGCGTCGCTGTCGATCTGGATTCGCGCCACCAGCGATGTGATGGCGTCGACCGAAGCTGGCACCGCGTAGGTTCCCAACACGTCCAGGCCCGCATCCTTCAGGCGCGCCTGGACCCGTTCGCCGACGGCCCAGACCTGGGCCCGACCCGGAAGGCCGCCCATGGCGCCGATCGCGTGGTCGGCGATCACGTCGTTGAAGGGGCCGACAAGCCCCTGGTCCGAGCCGAAGACGATGGCACCGACGAGGCCCGACGCGCCTGCTGGCGCGCCCTCGGGTGCGGCGGCGGGGTTCGCACGGGCCTGTCGAAAGCACTCACCCAGTCCGAGAGAGACCGTGCGGTCGTAGTCGGCGAGCGCACGTGCCGAGCGTTCGTAGTCGCCGATGCTCGACGCCGCCAGCGCCTTCATCGTGCGCACCACGGCGTGCAGATCGCGTGCACCCGTGATCTTGCGGTGCAGCGACGCGAGGCCGTCGCTCACGTGGCCGCCTTCGCCGCGGGCTCGTCGTCGGGCTTCGGCAAGAAGGCCTTCAGCACTGCATCCGCGCTGTCGGCAACGGCCTTGCGATCCTCGTCGCTCAGCTTCTTCGCGCCGAGCAGGCGGTCGCGAAGCGGTGCGTCGAGTCGGGCCGCGGCATCCTGGACGGCGCGTTGCGCCTCGGCCATGCGCGGCAGCGGCACGGCATCGAACAGGCCGGCCGTCAGCGCCAGCAGCACGGCGATCTGAGCCGGCACGGCCACCGGCTCGAACTGCGGTTGCTTCAGGCAGGCGCGGATGCGCTGGCCGT
>JBBSPY010000146.1:0-8082 GCA_038258415.1 Burkholderiales bacterium | reverse complement strand
TGCTCTACGCCGCAGCAGGGCCGATCCGCTCGATCGGCTGGCTGTGGGCGTGCGCGGCGGTGCTCGTCTGCGTCGCGGCGTGGCGCGACGGGTCGTCGCCGCGAGCCCGCTGAACGGCCCGGTTCGCAACGTCGCGCCGCTCCGCGAGAATGGCGCCATGCCGCTCGTCGAACCCCTTCCCGCCGATCATTCGCCCGAGGTCGCCCGCGTGGCGCAGTTCTTCAACGAGACGCTCGGCTTCCCGCCGAACAGCGTGCTCACGATGCAGCGCCGACCCGAGATCGCCAAGGCCTTCACCCACCTCAACCGCGCCGTCATGGACAACGGTGGCCGCGTGACGAGCGAACAGAAGCGGCTGATCGGCCACCTCGCGAGCGCCACCGCCGGCTGTCGCTATTGCGAGGCGCACACGGTGCTCGCCGCGAAGCGCTACGGCGCCAGCGACGAGCGCCTCGCCGAGTTGTGGTCGTTCCGCGAGAGCGCACGCTTCACGCCGGCCGAGAAGGCGGCGTTCGAGTTCGCGCTCGCGGCGGCGAGCGTTCCGAACGCCGTCGACGACGCGGTCGCCGCCGAGCTGCGCGCGCACTGGAGCGACGACGAAATCGTCGAAATCCTCGGTGTCGTCGCGCTGTTCGGCTTTCTCAACCGCTGGAACGACTCGATGGGCACGGTCATGGAAGGCGATGCCGTCGCCGTTGGCGCCGAGCACCTGGCGGGTCGTGGCTGGAGCGTCGGCAAGCACCGCTGACGCGGCCGTGGGGCGCCGTGGCGCGTCAGTCCGCCAGCACGAGCCCTTCCTGCACCGCGACGTGCTCGAGCGCCGACTCGAACAAGGCGCGTGCCGTGCCCGCCACGCGCTGCAAGTACAGGTGCAGCGCCGCGTCGGACGGGCTGCGGCTCGCGCACTGCGCGCTGTAGTCTTCGAAGTGCGAGAGCTGCATGAGCAGCTCGGCGACGTGCTGCGGGCATTCGCAGGCGATGGTCGACGACAGGGCGGCAAAGCCGGCGAGGGTGGCGTCGTCGTAGCGCCGCGGGCCAGGCGGGTCGAGTGCGAGTGCCCTCGCGCGAAGCGCGGCGGGATCTGACGGAGCGTCGCCTGCGGGTCGCTCCGGCGCGCGGTCGGAGAGTCGACGCAGCCAGGCCGCGAACGCGTCGTCGTCGGCTGGCTCGCGCAGCAGCGCAAAGCCGTCGGCACGCCATGCGGCGGAGGTCGCGGTCGATGCATACCGGTAGACGACGCCGACGGCAGCCGTGCCGCAAGCGGTGGCGGCCCGGCGCAGCGCCGCGCGCGATCGCCGGTCGTCGGCGAGCACGGGGCTGTCGACGAGCAGTGCATCCACCGGCTCCCCCTTTGTGCGCGACCCGTTGCCCGGCAGTGCAGCGGCGTTGTCGCTGGCCGATGCGACGACGATGTTGCGCTGCAGCGCCTGGCCCGTCGCGGGACGGGCGAGCCTGGCTGCGAGGCCAGCGCCCATGACGGCCACACGCCAGGGCCCTGCAGCCGTGGTGCGGGCACGCGGCGCAGCGCCCGACGCGAGCGCGCCGGCGTGGGTGGCTGCGGCCTCGCGCAGCTGCACCAGCGTGAGCGGCGCGACCGCGCCGATCGCGTGGCCGAGGTCGACGAGCTGCTTGACGAGCGCGAGCCGCTGCACGTCGGCCGAGCTGTAGAGGCGGTGGCCCGCCGGACTCGTCTCGGGGGCCGCGACGCGATGCCGCTGCTCCCAGATGCGCAGGGTCGCCACCGGCATGCGCAGCATCCCGGCGACCGCGCCGCTGCGGTAGCGCGGGGCGCTGGCCCCTGCGGAACTGGAACTGGGGGGTCGTCGGGTTCGTGGCATGCGAAACCAGTGAGTCGGGAATGAGGTCGATTATCGGGCCATCCGGGCGGGTGATTCAGGCAGACGTTTCGATATCGAGTCGGATCGTGCAAACTCGCGGCCCGACTCGCATCGAATCTTCCCAACGCCATGCATCACCACCCACGCCGTGTGTTCCTCGCCACCCTCGCCGCTTCCGGCGCCGGCTTCGCGACCCTGGTGCATGCGCAAGCCAAGGTCGACGAAAAGGATCCGCAGGCGGTCGCGCTCGGCTACGTCGCCAACGCCACGAAAGCCGATGCAAAGAAGTATCCGAAGTACGCCGCTGGCCAGCATTGCGGAAACTGCGCGCTCTACCAGGGCAAGTCGGGTGACGCTCACGCGCCGTGCCCGCTGTTCGCCGGCAAGGTGGTCGCGTCGGCGGGCTGGTGCAGCGCCTGGGCGAAGAAGGCATGACCACCACACCGGCGATCGCGCTGGTGACCGGCGCGCGCGGAGGCATCGGCCGCGCCGTCACGGCCCTGCTGCGCGGCGCCGGGCATCGCATCATGGTGTGCGGGCGCAACCGCGCCGGGCTCGTCGAACTCGATTCAGACGCGATGGTGGCGGCCGATGTGACGACGCCCGAAGGGGCGATTGCCGCCGTGGCGGCCTGCAGCGAGGAGCTGGGTGGGCCGCCGACGTTGCTGGCGCACTGTGTCGGCAACACGCTCGTCGCAGCGCTGCACCGCACCACCGTCGACCAGTACCGCGACGTGATGCGCGCCAACGTCGACAGCAGCGTGTTCGTGCTGCATGCCTGGGTCGAGGCGATGCGCTCGGCAGGGCTGAAGGGCACGGCGGTGCTGTGCTCGAGCGTCGTGGCCCGTGTCGGTGTGGCCAACCACGAGGCGATCGCGGCGGCCAAGGGAGCCGTCGAGGCGCTGGTTCGCAGCGCTGCGGCCACCTACGCGACCGACGGCCTGCGCATCAACGCCGTCGCGCCCGGCATGACCGACACGCCGATGACCGCCGGCATGCTCCGGATCGACGCGATGCGCGAAGGCGCGGGCCGGCAGTATCCGCTCGGCGGGGTACAGACGGCCGAGCAGGTGGCCGATGCGATGGCGTGGTTGCTGTCGGATCGGGCGTCGCGCATCACCGGGCAGGTGATCCCGGTCGACGGTGGGTTCACCACCGTTCGACCGATCGCCAAGTGATGGACCACTCGCGGCGGCAGCTGCTGCGGTCGATCGGCGCGATCGGCGCCCTGCCTCTCGTCACCGCCTGCAGCACGCCGCTGCCGCTCGTGCCGCCGCCGTCTGCGGGAGCCGACCCGGACGCGGCGCGCCTCGTCGCCGAGAGCGCCGACGCGCATGGGCTCTCCGCGTACCGCGCGCTGAGCGACGTCAACGTCGCCTACACCGGTGTCTGGCGGCCGTTGATCGGCGGCATCCAGCCCGAGATCGTCGACGCGGGATACCGCGTGTCGTCGGAGGAACGGTTCCGCCCCGCCGACCGCGTCTACGCACAGACCTATGCCGGCCCGCAGGGACGCAAGCAGGTCGCGCGCCATCGGGGCGCCTTCGGCGGCGACGATCTCGGCACGGTTTCCGTGTGGTTCGACGGCACGCGCAGCGGCGATCGGGCCTCACAGCAGGCCGCCGCTCTCGTGGCCGACGGCTACCTGCTGTTCCTGCTCGGCCCGCTCTGGCTCGCCGACGCGCCGCTGCCGATGCGCCGCGCCGGCATCGAGCGCGTCGACGGGCGCGACTGCGACGTCGTCGAGGCGTGGCTGTCGCCCGGGCTCGGCCTGGTCGGCCGCGACCGCATCGCGTTGTGCATCGACCGCCGGGACCGGCTGACGCGGCGGGTGCGCTTCACGCTCGAAGGCTTCCCGGGAACCCGAGGCGCCGTCGCCGAGGTCGACACCCACGACCATGCCCGCCACTTCGGCGTGACGTGGCCGATGCGGTCGTACGAGCGTGTCGTCCACCCGCTGGCGCTGCCGGCACACGACTGGCACATCACCGGGCTCGACGTCGACCGTGGCTACCCCTCGACCGCCATCGGCGGTCCCGTGTTCCTCGGCGCCGCCCAGGCGCCGGCCCGGAGCGTCTGAGGCCCGGCAGCGGCCCGGCGCGCGGCGGCGCGGTCTATCCTCCGCGGCGTCCGATGCTGCCCCGGAGACCCGCGCGATGATGGATTCCAACGCCTACCGCGAGTCGCTGCGCCGCTACAAGCCACGCGTCACCGTCGATGGCCGGCCGGTCGAGAGCGTGGCCGACGAGCCGATGTTCGCTCCGGGCATCGCCGCCATTGGCGTCACCTACGACTACGCGCTCAACCCGCAGTTCGCCAAGCTGATGACCGCGACGCAGCGCACGTCGGGCAAGGTCGTCAACCGCATGCTGCACATCAACGAGACGGCCGACGACCTGCTCGACAAGCTGGAGGCCACGCGCCTCGTCTGCCGCGAGGCCGGCTGCGCGCAGCGCTACATCGCGCAGGACATGCTCAACGGCCTCTACATGGCCACGCAGCGCGCCGACGCGAACCACGGCACCGACTACCACCAGCGGCTGCTCGCCTACCTGCACCGCGTGCAGGACGAGGACCTCGCCATCGGAGGCGCGATGACCGACCGAAAGGGCGACCGCTCGCAGCGGCCCGGCGCGCAGGGCGACCCCGACGCCTACGTCCGCATCGTCGAACGCAAGGCCGGCGGCATCGTCATCCGAGGCGTCAAGGCGATCGTCACCGGCGCGCCCTACGTGCACGAGCTGCTCGTCATGCCGTGCCGCCAGATGCACGCCGACGAGGCCGACTACGCGGTGTGCTGCGCGGTGCCGATCGACGCCGACGGCATCACCGTCCACGCCACGCCAGCCGGCCGTCCCGGCGTCAAGACCGCGACCTTCTCGAAGCGCTACGGCCAGTCGCTCGGCGTGGTCGTGCTCGACGACGTGTTCGTGCCGTGGGAGCGCGTCTTCCTCGCCGGCGAGCACGAGGAGGCCGGCTACGCGACCACCAGCTACGCGACGCACCACCGGCACTCGTGCATCGGCGCGCGCGCCGGCTTCGGCGACCTGCTGATCGGCGCCGGCGCGATGATGATCGACGCCAACGGCCTCGATCCGGAGCGCCACCACCATGTGCGCGACGCCATGGTCGAGCTCATCAAGATCGTCGAGGGCTTCTACGCCTGCGGCGTCGCGTCGTCGGTCTACGGCAAGCGCGACGAAAGCGGCTGCGCGATGCCCGACCCGGTGTTCGCCAACGTCGGCAAGCTGCTGCTGGCGACGCAGATCTACGACATGCACCGTCTCGCCCACTACGTGTCCGGCGGCCTGCTCGTCGCGCTGCCGTCGCCCGACGAGGACCACAACCCCGAGGCCGCGGCGGCGCTCGACTCGATCTTCGCGGGTCGCGCCGGCCAGGAGCCCGGTCATCGCGTCGCCCTGGCGCGGGTCATGGAAGACCTCACCGTCTCGAACCAGGGCGGCTGGTACTCGCTCATTTCGCTGCACGGCGGCGGCTCCCCCGAGGCGATGAAGCGCGAGATCTGGCGCCACTACCCGGTCGAGGAGAAGACGCAGCTCATCGCCGCCCTGATGGACCGCGGCGTCGTCGCCGATCCGGCCGCGCCGGCGAAGGCCGGCCAGCAGCCGGGCCGGTGTTGCGCGACCGGCTGCAAGCCGCCGGTGATGGGCGAGCGCCTCACGAGAGGCAGCGAGCCGACCTGACGCGCAACCGATCGTTGCGAAAACGACGGCGCGACCTGTCGGGTTCGCGGTCGCAATTCCGTCTTGGGAAGAGAGGATCGCCGTCGCGCCGTCGTGCGACGTCCTCGTCGAGGTCCCGGGATGTTTGGCGAATCGAAGATTGAAGCGGTGCACCGGATGCTGCCGGTGGCGAGGTTCTGGTTCTGCGCGTGGGCGGTGATCGTGGCGTCGATCTGGGTCGGCAGCTATGCGTATGGCCGGTGGGAGGATCGGATGCAACGCACGCTGGTCGCGACGGTCGGGGCTTCATGGCCCGCGGCGGCGCCTGCGGAGACGGCGCTCGGCGGCGACGACGGGCGCACCTTCCTGTGGCGCGGCTTGTTCGGCTCGATCCTGTGGACCGGTGCCGCCCTGGCCATGGCCCTGGCGACGGGCGACGGCGCACGCCGGCACGCCGTCGCCGGCCCAGCCCTGGGCGCCGATCAGCGGCACGAACGCCACCTCGATGAGCGTCTGCTGGTCGTACGTGTCGTCGCCGGTGCGGGTGACCTTGACCAGCCGCTGCCGGCCCGTTTCGCCGACCGGCATCACGAGCCTGCCGCCGATCGCGAGTTGCGCTTTCAACGCGGTCGGCACGACAGGCCCGGAGGCGGCGACCAGGATGGCGTCGAACGGCGCGGCTTCCGGCCAGCCGAGGCTGCCGTCGCCGGTGTGGACCTCGACGTTCGCGCAGCCGAGCGCTTCGAGACGCTCGCGCGCGAGGCGCGACAGCGCATCGTGCCGCTCGATGGCGTGAACCTGCGCGACGATGCGGCTCGCCACTGCGGCGGAGTAGCCCGACCCGGCGCCCACCTCGAGCAGGCGGTCGGCCGGTCCGACCTCGGCGGCCTCGAGCATCGCTGCGACGATGTAGGGTTGCGAGATCGTCTGCGCTTCGGCGATCGGAAGCGGTGAGTCGTCGTAGGCGAATTCGGCCATGCCGGCGTCGACGAATTGCTCGCGCGGGACGCTGCGCATCGCGTCGAGCACGCGCTCGTCGCGGACGCCGCGCGCTGCGATCTGGTCGCGGACCATCGCATGCCGGCGCTCGGCACCGACGCGGTCGGTCACACCGCGCGCCGACGCATGCCGTTTTCGGCGAAGCCGATGATGAAGTGCGCGCGTTCGGACACAGAGGTGCTCAGGCAGGGCTCGAGGCGGCACGCTCGTCGGCGATGAGCCGGTCGAGGATGCGTGCCGACTCGTCGCCGCCCCTGTCGATGTCGAGTCGCATCAGGCGCCGCTGCGGCTGCTCCGACAGGTTCTGCTGCTGGCGCTCGAGGATGACGATGTCTTCGCCGAAGATGCCGCGCTGGCCTTCGCGGATCGTCTCGGTGAGCGCTGCATCGCCGATGTTGAAGTTGCGTGCCATGCCCCAGAAGTACCAGATCGACGTGTCGGTCTCGGGGGTGATGAAGTCGACGACGATCGACGACACCTTGCGATCCGCCGGCGCGTCGTAGCCGCCATGTCCGGCGTGCGCGACGCCGACCTCGATCAGCACGTGGCTCGGCGGCGTGAAGCGGCAGATCTGCCAGCGGTCGACGGGCACGTCGTCGGCGAGGTGGTTGCCGCGAAGCGCGGCGCGCCAGAACGGCGGTGCCGGAATGTCGGCCATGCGCCGGCTCGTGATCGCCGAGTCGCCCTCGACGCGGGTCTCGGGCGCGGCCTCGCCGATCTCGCGCTGGCCGATGCTCGAGGCGTGCACGTAGGTCTCGTGCGTGAGGTCCATCAGGTTGTCGATCATCAGCCGATAGCCGCACTTCACGTGGAAGAGACCGCCGGCGTGGGTCCACGACGGGTCCTCGGCCCAGGGCAGGTGGTGCAGCCTCTCGGGGTCGGCGAGCGTGGGTTCGCCGGGCCAGACCCAGACGAAGCCATAGCGCTCGAGCGCCGGGTAGCGCCGGATCGTCGGCCGCACGCGCTGGCCCGGCATCGACACGCAGAGGCCGTCGCCGCCCATGACGAGGCCGTGGTAGCCGCAGACGAGCCGCCCGTCGTCGCGCACGGTGCCGAGCGAGAGCGGTGCGCCGCGGTGCGGACAGAAGTCCTCGAGCACCGAGACGGCGCCGCCTTCGCCGCGGAACAGCACCATGCGCTCGCCGCAGATCGTCCGGCCGAGCGGCCTGCCGTCGAGCTCGTCGGGGGTGCAGGCGACGTACCATGCGTTGCGGATGTACATGCAGTGGTTATAGCGCTCGAAAGGCGACATGAACTACGTCGGTCGGCCCGACCTGTCGAAGCGGCTCCCCGGCATCGTCCTCGTGGTGCTGTTTCACGTCGCGCTCGTCTACGCGCTGCTCAGCGGCCTCGGCAAGCGGATCGTCGACGTGGTTCGCGATCCGATCGAGACGAAGGTGATCGAGGAGCCGAAGAAGCCGCCGCCGCCATTGCCCGAGATCGCGCTGCCACCGCCGCCGGCGTACGAGCCACCGCCGCCGTTCATCCCGCCGCCGGAGATCACGATCAAGCCGCCGCCGCCGAAGCCGCGGATCGTCGTCGTCGCACCGAAACCGCCGCCC
>JBBSPY010000145.1:0-8109 GCA_038258415.1 Burkholderiales bacterium | reverse complement strand
CGACCGTACCGACGCCGACTTCTGAGACGAGCTTCACGTGGATGCGCGCCGCCGGGTTGGCGTGCGTGAGGTCGTGGATCAGCTGCTTGAGATCCTCGCTGGAGTAGATGTCGGGGTGCGGCGGCGGCGAGATGAGACCGACTCCGGGCGTGGCGTGCCGGGTCGTGGCGATCCACGGGTACACCTTGGGACCGGGCAGCTGGCCGCCCTCGCCGGGCTTGGCGCCCTGGGCCATCTTAATCTGGATGTCGTCGGCGTTGGTGAGGTACTCCGAGGTGACGCCGAAGCGACCCGAGGCGACCTGCTTGATCTTCGAGCGCAGCGAGTCGCCGGCCTTGAGCGTGAAGTCGACGACGATGTCGCCCTTGCCGATCACGTCGCTGAAGCGCGTGCCGTCGACGATGGTCTCGCCCTTCATCTCGGCGCGGTAGCGCGCCGGGTCCTCGCCGCCTTCGCCGGTGTTCGACTTGCCGCCGATCCGGTTCATCGCGACGGCGAGCGTTGCGTGTGCCTCGGTCGAGATCGAGCCGAGCGACATCGCGCCGGTCACGAAACGCTTCACGATCTCCGACGCGGGCTCGACCTCGTCGATCGGAATCGACCTCGCAGGGTCGACGACGAACTCGAACAGGCCGCGCAGCGTCATGTGCCGCTTCGTCTGGTCGTTGATGAGCTTCGCATACTCCTTGTACGTGTCGAAGCGGCCGGAACGAACGCCGTGCTGCAGCTTGGCGATCGCGTCGGGCGTCCACATGTGTTCTTCGCCGCGGGTGCGCCAGGCGTATTCGCCGCCGGCGTCGAGCATCGTCTCGAGAACCGGGTCGTCACCGAAGGCAGCGCAGTGCATGCGGATCGCTTCCTCGGCGACCTCGAAGATGCCGATGCCACCGATCTGGCTCGCGGTGCCGCGGAAGTACTGGTCGACCAGGCCCTTCTCCAGGCCGACGGCCTCGAACAGCTGCGCGCCGCAGTACGACATGTACGTCGACACGCCCATCTTCGACATGATCTTCGACAGACCCTTGCCGATCGCCTTGATGTAGTTGTAGACCGCCTTCTCGGTGCCGAGTTCGACAGGCAGGTCGTCGTGCAGCGACGCGAGCGTTTCGAGCGCGAGATAGGGGTGGACGGCTTCGGCGCCGTACCCGGCGAGCACCGCGAAGTGGTGCACCTCGCGCGCCGAACCCGTCTCGACGACGAGACCCGCCGTCGTGCGCAAGCCGGCGCGGACCAGGTGCTGGTGCACCGCCGACAAGGCCAGAGCCGCCGGCAGCGCGACTTGCTCGCGACTCATCTTGCGATCGCTGAGGATGAGGATGTTGCTCCCGCTCCGGATCGCGTCGACGCTCTCGGCGCACAGCGACGCGAGTTTCGCCTCGATGCCTTCCCTCCCCCACGCCACCGGATACGTGATGTCGAGTTCCCAGCTCTTGAACTTGGCGCTGGTGTGCGATTCGACGCCGCGCAGGCGCGCCATGTCGGCGAAGTCGAGGATCGGCTGGCCGACCTCGAGCCGCATCGGCGGGTTGACGGCGTTGATGTCGAGCAGGTCGGGCTTGGGCCCGATGAACGAAACGAGCGACATCACGATGGCTTCGCGGATCGGGTCGATCGGCGGGTTGGTGACCTGCGCGAACAGCTGCTTGAAGTAGTGATAGAGCGGCTTCGTTCGGTCCGACAGCACCGCGAGCGGCGAGTCGTTGCCCATCGAGCCGATGCCCTCCTCGCCGGCCTGCGCCATCGGGCTCATCAGGAACTTGATGTCCTCCTGCGTGTAGCCGAAGGCCTGCTGGCGGTCGAGCAGCGACTCGCTGAACTCGGTGCGAGAGTCCTCGGGTGGCAGGTCCTCCAGGCGGACGCGCACGGCGTCGATCCACTGCCGATAGGGTCGTGCAGACGCGAACTGCGCCTTCAGCTCGTCGTCGCCGACGATGCGACCCTGCTCGAGATCGATCAGCAGCATCTTGCCCGGCTGCAGTCGCCACTTGCGCACGATTCGGTTCTCTGCGATCGGCAGCACGCCGGTCTCCGACGCCATGACGACGAGCCCGTCGTCGGTGACGATGTAGCGTGCCGGCCGCAGGCCATTGCGGTCGAGCGTGGCGCCGATCTGCTTGCCGTCGGTGAAGGCCATCGCCGCAGGGCCGTCCCACGGTTCCATCATCGCCGCGTGGTACTCGTAGAAGGCGCGGCGACGCGGGTCCATCTCCGGGTGTTGCTCCCACGCCTCGGGAATCATGATCATCACCGCGTGGGCGAGGGTGTAGCCGCTCATCGTCAGCAGCTCGAGCGCGTTGTCGAACGTGGCAGTGTCGCTCTGGCCTTCGAACGTGATCGGGTAGAGCTTCTTCAGGTCGTCGCCGAGCACGGGCGACTTCATCACGCCCTCGCGCGCCCGCATCCAGTTGAAGTTGCCCTTGATGGTGTTGATCTCGCCGTTGTGCGCGACCATGCGGTACGGGTGGGCGAGCGGCCACTCCGGGAAGGTGTTGGTCGAGAAGCGCTGGTGCACGAGCGCGAGTGCGGAGACGAAGCGCTCGTCCTTCAGGTCGCGGAAATACTGGCCGACCTGGTCCGCAAGGAGCAGGCCCTTGTAGATCACCGTGCGGCAGCTCATGCTCGCGACGTAGTACTCGCGGCTATGCGTGAGCTTCAAGGCCTGGATCGCGCTCGACGCGGTCTTGCGGATCACGTAGAGCTTGCGCTCGAGCGCGTCGGGAACGATCACGTCGGGGCCGCGGCCGATGAAGAGCTGACGGATCACCGGCTCCTTGGCGCGCACCGCGGGCGACATCGGCATCTCGCGGTCCACCGGAACGTCGCGCCAGCCGAGCAGCACCTGCCCCTCGGCGCGGATTGCCCTTTCGAGCTCCTGCATGCACGCGAGCAGCGACGCCTGCTCCTTCGGCATGAAGACCATGCCGACGCCGTACTCGCCCGGCGCCGGCAGCTCGACGCCCTGCGCCTGCATCTCGGCTCGGTAGAACTCGTCGGGGATCTGCACCAGGATGCCGGCGCCGTCGCCCATCAGCGGGTCGGCCCCGACCGCGCCGCGGTGGTTGAGGTTCTCGAGGATCTTCAGGCCCTGCGACACGATCGCGTGCGACTTGTCGCCGGCGATGTGCGCGACAAAGCCGACGCCGCAGGCGTCGTGCTCGGTGGCGGGGTCGTAGAGCCCGGCCTCGCGCGCGGCGACGATTTCGGCGCTGGACGGTGCGGTGGAGGCTGCGGGCGGCACGGCGTGGAAACGCATGGCGATCTCGGTCGTCGGCAGTCGGTTCGACAGGATACTGCACCGCAGCAAGGACCGCGCCGTGGCATGCCTCGCGTCACCCGCGACCGTCGGGGTCAGTAAGTCCTCGGCGACACCTCGGCGCCGCGGTTCGTCGGCGTGAACTCGACTTCGATCGTGATCTCGCTCTTCACCGGGACGCCGAGAAACAGGCCAGGCGAGAAGCGCGCTGCCAGAAACGCTTCCACGGCTGCGCTGTCGAAAACACCTTTCGGATTCGACCGAACGACCCTGGCGTCGTCGACCTTGCCATCGGCACCTATTCGCAGTCTCAGGACGACGCTGCCGACCTGAAGCCCCGCCTCGGGCGGATAGATGGGATCGATGTCGCCCAGGGGCCTGGGGCCCGGGTCGAGGCCTGCAGCGCGGTAGTCCGGCGCGGGCGGAAACGCGATCGCCGTCTTTTCCTGAGCGCCAAGCGAAGCGATGCGCGCAACCTCGGCGCCGACGCGTGCCGCCGGCTGCTGCGGTAACGGTTGCGGTTGCGCCGGACCGGCCGAAATCGGACGATCGTCGCGAAACGTGCGCACGGCCATCGTTGGCGCGTCGGCGCGTTGCGGCGTCAGCAGACCCGTCCGGTTGACCGGCCATCCGCCGAGCAACAGCAGGTGCGCCGCTGCGACAGCCGTCGCGGCCGGCCACAAGCGACGCCACGGCGTGCGCGTGAAACGCCGAGGGCCGCTCGCGCGGCCCTCGGTCGTGTCGCCCACGTTATTGGGCGATCTCGCGCCAGCTGATGCGCTTGCCGGTCGGCGGCGGGGTGTCGAACGACACCGGGTCGTTCTGGTTCTGACCGTTCGAGAACCGCCTCAACCCCTGCAGGCCACCGTTGATGCCGATCACATTGACGCCGGTCGCCAACGAATTGAACAGCGACAGCGATGCGACGCCCCCCGCCGTGGTGACCGGCAGACCGGTGGCGAAACTCAGCTGGTTGAGCCAGCTCTTGCCGCCGGTGTCGCACGGGATATCCGACGGCTGGTTGCTCGCGAACACCAGGGTTCCTCGGGCGAGCCTCATCTCCACGTTCACCCGCTCCCCGGTCGCCGGCTGACCGCCGACCTGCAGGTCGACGACCCATCCGTCGGTCGAGCCGCACTGCGCCGACGATCCCGTGCAGATCACCGTGCGGTTGGAACCGCCCATCGGACTGAGCTCGAGTGGCTTGAACGTCGTTCGCAAGGCGCCCGGATACACGGTGCCCGGGCCCAGCGTGTCAACGATGCCATACACCGACTGAACCTGCGTGTCCGCGAAGTCCGTTGCGCCCAGCAGGCGCCCGGTGCCGATGAAGACCATCGGCTTGCCGCTGAGCTCGGCGAGCTCCGGCCGCGTCGTGATCGGCTGCGCAACGCCGCCCGGATCCTTGGCGGTGCCTAGCAACGCTGCTTCGCGCCCCCCCGGAGCGATCGTGTCGTTGATGTCGAAACGCCAGACGTTGCCGAGCAGGTCGCCGCCGTAGACCTGACGCGCCGTGTTGTTGAAGACCGCGTAGTCGATGAACGCATTGATATGCGCGAGCCCGCTCGGCGTCGTGGCATCGCCTGCACCGGTCGAGATCTTGTGCATGATCTGCCCGGTGAACGCATCGAGCACGTACAGGTAGCCCACGCCGTCACCTGCGGTCGGCGTCGCGTTGACGTTGTTGTAGCCCGACGTGACCAACACGACCCAGGTGCCGTTGGCGAGCTTGGTCACCACGGGCTTGCCGTAGGTGTAGCCGAGGTGGCAGTCAGCCCCGGCGGTGGCCGGCGTTCCGTTGTAGCAGGTGGTGCTGTGCTTGAACTCCCACAGCGCCTTCGGCGCCGTCGGGTTGGTGACGTCAAGCGCGTAGTAGCCCTTGCCGCCACCGTTCAGCCCTGCCACGACGATCGTCTTCCAGGCGCTGCCGTCGAATGCGTCGGCTGCGACCGGCGTTCCGTCGACGAAGAACTCGTGGTGGTTCTTGTAGTACGTGTCGGCGAGCTTCCACAGGTTGGGCAGCACCGTCGTGGGCATGAAGGCCCACGCCTCGTCGCCGCCTTGCGGATCGGATGCGCTCGCGCCGGCATAGAAGGCGTGCAGCATGCCGTCGTTGGCCGGAACGTAGAGCATCGGCGTACGCGACGCGTTGGCCGTCTTGAACGCTGCGTAGCCCGCGTCCTGGAACGAGGCGAAGGGTGCCTTCACGTAAGCCGCCTGGCCATTGACGATGTCACCGAGGATGGCTGCACGGGACCGATACAGCTTGCCGAGGTCGTTTGCCACAAAGCCTTCGAGGCCACGTTGCCCGCGCAGGAAGTTCACGAGGTTGGCACCTTCGGCCGCCGTGCGCTGGTCCACCGTGCCGAGCGTGCCGTCGGTCATGGAGAGGTACTGGCCCAGGTTGGAGACGTTGGTGTTGTCGAAGTAGGCACGCTCCGTCACGTTGAGGCCGTTGTCCGGCGCGCCGGCGGGATTGCCGGCGCCGTCGCAGCCGTACGAGTTCCAGCTGAAATTCACCTTGTTGTCGACCGCGCCGGCACGGAACAGATAGATGTTCCGGCTGTCGCACGCACCGCTGGTCCTGGTGTCGAGCTTGGTCTGCGCCGACCAGTTCGGCACCGCCGACAACAACCCTGTCGTCACGTCGATGTTGAAGCCCTGGACGTCACCGGTCCATCTTTGGGTCGTGTAGAGCGTGGTGAAGGCGAAGTTGTCGTTTACCACCGGCTCGGGGTTGGAGACGGTGATGCCGCTTCCCGATCCCGTCTCGACCGCCAGACTCGACAACGCATCCGCCAGGCCCGTGACGAGCGACTCCGGCTTCTTCGCGTTGAAGTAGGTGCCGCGACCGTTGACGGCCGTGTGCCAGAAGTCGTCGATCGACTTGGGATTGTTCCAGAGGCCGAAGCTACCGCCGCTGAACCCGTCGTAGTTGAGCGCTGGATCGGGCCACAGCGGCCAGTTCCGGACGCCTGAGCGAATGTCGGCGAAATCTCCCGTCAAGGCGGTCTTGTAGTCTGGCTTGTAGTTCAGCGTGCCCGACACGCCCAGACCGACAGTGAACGTCGTCATGTGCTGCCACACGGCGCGATCGTCCTCCGGACCGGTCGCCACGGGGCGGACGTTGTCGATCATCAGTGGTCGCAGGTCGGTCTTGTAGTAGTACTGCGCTACGTCGGCGAGCGAATCGATGCTGCCGCCGGAGTTCGGCGTGACCGTGCTGCACGGCCACGCGCTGCATCCCGCAGGCGGATACGGGCCGGCGGTCAGCCCGGCCTTCTCCGGGTTCGGGTTCGGCAGCGCCGGAGCGGTTGTCGGCGCGTAGCAGACACCGTCCAGGTCGGTTGCCGCGCTGGTCGCCGTCGACACCGTCGGCGCACCGATGGGGTTGCCGGCGTTGAAGAGCTGCGTCGTCACGGTCTGCGTCGTCGTGTAGACGAGCTTGCTGCCGGCGACGGGGTCGCAAGTCGTTTCGACGAAGTTGTTGCCGCCGATCGCGTTTGCCGGCGTGCACGAACCGACCAACGTCGGACCGGTGGTGACCTTGTTGCAGGTCGTCGTCGTCCAGCTGTTGCCTGAATTGGCGGGATCGGCTATGCAGCTCGCCACCAGCGTGGGTCCGGTGTTGACCGGGGTGCAGGTGATCTCGACCCAGCTGTTGCCGGAGTTGGCCGTTTGCGCGGTACAGGCGTTGATGCCGCCGCCACTGGTGAGCGTCGCGCACTGGGTCTCGGTCCAGTTGTTCGCCATGGTGGCCGTCACCGGCGTGCAGCTGCCCGCGCCGAGGTCGGGGCTGGTCGTGGTGTTGCAGGTGACCGAGACGAAGCTGTTGCCGGCGTTTCCCGTTTGCGGTGTGCACGTGCTCACCGGGTCAGGGCCTGTGAGCACGGTCGGGCAGTTCACGGTCGTCCAGCTGTTGCCCGAGCTCGGCACTTGCGGCGTGCACGACGCGACCAGCGTCGGCCCCGTGCTGACAGGCGTGCAATTGGTCTCGGTCCACGAGTTGCCGCTCGATGCTGCGACGTAGCTGCAGGTCTGCACCCCGATCGGCCCGCCGATCACGTCGGCGCAACTCGTCGTCGTGTAGCTGTTGCCGGAGGATGGCGGAATGGTCGAGCAGGTCTGCACCGCTGTCGGGCCGGTGTTGTTCGGCGTGCAGGTGGTCGCCGTGTAGGTGTTGCCCGGGCCTGCGATCGCAGGCGTGCAGCTGCCGACGGCAGTCGGGCCGACCGAGCTCGGCGTGCAGGTCGTCGTCGTCCAGGCGTTGCCGCCGTTCGGGCCGGAGGCGGCGCAGGACGCCACGAGCGTGGGGCCCGTGTTGTTGTTGCCGCACGTGATGTTGACGTAGCTGTTGCCCGCGTTGCCGATCTGGGGCGTGCACGAGGGCACTCCGACCGTCGGCGTGACCACGTTGTTGCAACCCACGCCCTGCCCTGAACCGTTGGGGCCGCTGGGCGTGCACGATGCGACTCCCACCGGTGCCCCGTTCAACGTCTGGCACAGCGTCGCGGTGTAGCCGTTGCCCGCGCTGGCCGCGACCGGAGTGCAAGAGCCGACATTCGCCCACGGCTGAACGACGATCGTGTTGCAGGTCGTGTTGGTGAACGTGTTGCCCGAGTTGGCGGTTGCCGTCGTGCAGCTCGCCACCGGCGTCGGGCCAGTCGGCACGGTCTGGCAAAGTGTCTGCACCCAGGAGTTACCCGAGGCTGCGGCTACAGGTGTGCACGACAGGATGGGCGTCCAGGCCGTGTTGTTCGGCGCGCAGGTGGTGGTGGTCCAGCTGTTGATCGAGGTCGGGCCCGAGGGCGCGCACGACGAGACGCCCGTCGGTCCGGTGTTGACCGGCGTGCAGG
>JBBSPY010000144.1:0-8234 GCA_038258415.1 Burkholderiales bacterium | reverse complement strand
TCCAGTGCAGGAAGTTGTCGTAGAGGGCCAGACCGAACGCTGCGCTTTTTTCCGGGTGGAACTGGGTCGCGAAAATGTTATCGCGGCCGAGTGCGGAGGTAAAGCGGGTGCCGTACGTGGTTTCGCCGAGGCTGTTCTCGGGTCGGGCCAGCCGGGCATGAAAGCTGTGCACGAAATAGAAGCGAGCACCGTCCGGAATGCCTCGCCAGAGCGCGTGCGGCCGCGCCTGCACCACCTCGTTCCAGCCCATCTGCGGCACCTTGTAGCGGCTGCCGTCGTCCTGGAGCTGACCGTCGAGGCGGAAGCGGATCACCTCGCCGGCGACGATGCCGAGCCCCGGCGTCCCCGTCACGTCCGGACCCTCCTCGCTGCGGTCGAGCAGCATCTGCATGCCGACGCACACGCCCAGCAGCGGCTTGGTCGCGGCCGCCTCGCGGACCGCCGCCTCGAGCCCCGACCCGCGCAACTCGCGCATGCAGTCCGGCATCGCGCCCTGCCCCGGCAGCACGACGCGCTCCGCGGCACGCACCGCATCGGGGCTCGACGTGACGATCACCTCGAAGCCGCCGGCCGTGCGCGCCACGTGGGCGACCGCCTGCGACACCGAGCGCAGGTTGCCCATGCCGTAGTCGACGACCGCGACGGTGCGCATGGCCGTGCTCGCGGCCGTTCTACAACGTGCCCTTGGTCGACGGCACCGCGTCGCCCACGCGTGGATCCAGGGCGACCGCCGACCGGAGCGCCCGCGCAAACGCCTTGAACACCGTCTCGCACTGGTGGTGCGCGTTCTCGCCGCGCAGGTTGTCGATGTGGACGGTCGCGAGCGCGTGGTTGGCGAAGCCCTGGAAGAACTCGTGCGCGAGGTGGGTGTCGAAGCCGCCGATCATCCCGGCCTTGAAGGCGACGTGCATCTCGAGGCCGGGGCGCCCGGAGAAGTCGATCACCACGCGCGAGAGCGCCTCGTCGAGCGGCACGTAGGCGTGGCCGTAGCGGGCGATGCCGCGCTTCTCGCCGAGCGCCTTCGCGACCGCCTGGCCGAGCGTGATGCCGACGTCCTCCACCGTGTGGTGGCCGTCGATGTGGAGGTCGCCCTTGGCGTCGATCTGCAGGTCGACGAGGCCGTGCCGGGCGATCTGCTCGAGCATGTGGTCGAAGAAACCGATGCCGGTGGAGAGCGTCGAGGCGCCGGTGCCATCGAGGTCGACGGTGACGGCGATCTTCGTTTCCTTCGTGTCGCGCTGGACGGTGGCGGTGCGGTTCGTCATCTAGAGGCTTTCCTTCAACGCCTTGAGCATCTGCGCGTTCTCTTCCGGCGTGCCCACCGTCAGGCGCAGGCACTGGGCGAGCAGCGGATGCAGCCCGGCGATGTTCTTGACGAGCACGCCGCGCGACCTCATGGCGGCGAAGGCACTTGCCGAGTCGGGGACGCGGACGAGCACCATGTTCGCCTCGCTCGGGAACACGGTCACGCCGTCGATCGACTTCAGCGCCGCGACCAGCTTCGCACGCTCGTTCCGCAGCGAGGCGGCCTGTCGCTCGTATTCGTCGGCATGGTCGAGCGCGAACAGCGCCGCCGCTGCGTTGAGCGAGCCGACGTTGTACGGTGGGCGCACCTTGTCGACTTCGTCGATCAGCGGCGCCGCGCCGCACAGGTAGCCGATTCGCACGCCGGCGAGGCCGAACTTGCTGAGCGTGCGCAGGACCAGCACGTGGCCGTGGTTCGGGTCGGCCAGCCGCGGCAGCCAGGTGCGCGACGAGAACGGCTGGTAGGCCTCGTCGATCACGACGAAGCCGCCCTGCGCGCCGACCGCCGCGACGATGCGGTCGATCACCGCATCGTCGAACAGGTTCGCGGTCGGGTTGTTCGGATACGCGATGTACGTGAGCGCTGGGCGATGGCGCTCGATCGCGTCGAGCATCGCCGGTTCGTCGAGCTGGAAGTCGGCGGTGAGCGGCACGCCCGCGAAGCCGAGCCCGCGCAGCTTCGCCGACATCTCGTACATCACGAAGCCGGGGAGCGGCGCCAGGATGGTCGCGCCGGGCACGTCGCACGCGACCGAGAGCAGGTCGATGAGCTCGTCGGAGCCGTTGCCGAGCATCAGCCTGCAACCGGCCGGCAACTCGATGTGCCTGGCGAGTGCCACCGCGAGGTCGGCCGGGCCCTGCCCCGGGTAGCGGTTGATCGCCACGGCAGCGAGACGCTCGCCGAGCTCGCGCTGCAACTCGGCCGGCAGTCGATACGGGTTCTCCATCGCGTCGAGCTTCACCAACCCCGCGCTCGGCTGGACAGCATAGGCGTGCATCGACGCGACGTCCTGGCGAATGGTCGAGCGGATGCGGTCGGCAAGCGGGGTCATGGGTCGGGGCGTCGAGACGTCGGATGTCAACTCAACGCGAGCGCATCGCCGCAGCTTCGGCGTGCGCCCGAAGGCCCTCGCCTTCGGCCAGCTCGGCGGCAATGATTCCGAGAATGCGAGCGCCCGCTTCGCTGACCTCGATGAGGCTGGTGCGCTTCTGGAAATCGTAGACGCCAAGCGGCGACGAGAAGCGCGCCGTTCCGGACGTGGGGAGCACGTGGTTCGGGCCGGCGCAGTAGTCGCCCAGGCTCTCGCTCGTGTAGGCGCCGAGGAAGATCGCGCCGGCATGGCGCAGCAGCGGCTCCCAGCGGCCGGGGTCGCGGGCGCTGACCTCGAGATGCTCGGGCGCGATGCGGTTGGCGATCGCGCAGCTCTCCTCCATCGACACGGTGCGCACCAGCACGCCTCGGTTCTCGAGCGAGGCGCGGATCACGTCGCGCCGAGGCATCTGCGGCAGCAGGCGCTCCATGGCGGCGAGAACGGCGTCGAGATAGGCCGCGTCGGGGCAGAGCAGGATGCTCTGCGCGAGCTCGTCGTGCTCGGCCTGGCTGAAGAGATCCATCGCCACCCAGTCGGCCGGCGTCGTGCCGTCGGCGAGCACGAGAATCTCGCTCGGGCCCGCGATCATGTCGATGCCGACGGTGCCGAACACGCGGCGCTTCGCCGCGGCCACGTAAGCGTTGCCCGGGCCGGTGATCTTGTGCACCGCGGCGATCGTGTCGGTGCCGTAGGCGAGCGCGCCGATCGCCTGCGCGCCGCCGATCGTGAACAGGCGGTCGACACCGGCGACCGCGGCCGCGGCAAGCACCAACGGATTGCGATCCCCCCCCGGCATGGGCGCCACCGCGACGATCTCGCCGACACCGGCAACCTTCGCCGGGATCGCATTCATCAGCACGCTCGATGGATACGCCGCCTTGCCGCCTGGCACGTAGAGGCCGACGCGGTCGATCGGCGTCACCTTCTGGCCGAGCAGCGTGCCGTCGGCGTCGCGGTAGCTGTAGCCGCGGCCGACCTGCTCGAGCTGACGCAGGTGGAACTCGCGAATGCGGACGGCGGCGGCCTCCAGCGCCGAGCGGCGCGCCTCGCCGAGGCTGTCGAGCGCCGCCGCCATCTCGTCGCGCGAGACCTCGAGCTCCGCGACCGATGCAACGTCGATGCCGTCGAACCGCTTCGTGCAGTCGAGCACCGCCGCGTCGCCGCGCGTGCGCACGTCGGCGAGGATGGCGGCGACGCTGCGTTCGACCTCGGCGTCGACGGCGGCCGCGTATGCCAGCCGCCCGGCGAGCGCGGCGTCGAAGCCGATTCCGCCGCTGTCGAGGCGCAGGATGGCGATCGTCATGCCGTGTCGCCTGAATGCGAAGCGGCGACGGCATCGGCCAGCGCTTCGATCAACGAGCGGATCGGCTCGCGGCGCAGCTTCAGCGCCGCCTTGTGGACGACGAGGCGCGCCGAGATCGGCATGATCGTCTCGACCTCGACCAGCGCATTGGCCTTCAACGTGTGCCCCGACGCAACCAGGTCGACGATCGCATCGGCAAGACCCGTGAGCGGCGCCAGCTCCATCGATCCGTAAAGCTTGATCAGGTCGACGTGGACGCCCTTGTCGGCGAAGTGCCGGTTCGCGATCGCCGTGTACTTGGTCGCGACGCGGATGCGCGAGCCCTGTCGCACTGCCGCGGCGTAGTCGAAGTCGACCGGTGCTGCGACGCTCAGGCGGCACGCGGCCAGGCGCAGGTCGAGCGGACGGTAGAGACCCTCGCCGCCGTGCTCCAGCAGCGTGTCGAGGCCGACGACGCCGAGATCGGCGCCGCCGCGCTGCACGTACGTCGGCACGTCGCTGGCGCGCACGAGGACGACGCGGAGGTCGCTGCGCGACGTGGCGACGATGAGCTTGCGGCTCGTCTCCGGGTCCTCGGCCAGGACGATCCCGCAGCGCGCGAGCAGCGGCAGCGCCTCGTCGAGGATGCGGCCTTTCGACAACGCAAGCGTGATCACGCGGCCGCCTTCACCCGCTCGATGTCGGCGCCGAGGGCGGCGAGCTTGACCTCCATGCGGTCGTAGCCGCGGTCGAGGTGGTAGATGCGATCGACAACGGTCTCGCCCTCGGCGACGAGGCCGGCGATCACGAGCCCGGCCGACGCGCGCAGGTCGGTCGCCATCACGGTCGCGCCCGACAGCCGCTCGACGCCCTGAACCAGCGCCGTGCGGCCGTCGACCTCGATCCGCGCACCGAGCCGAGCCAGCTCGGGCACGTGGTTGAAGCGGCTCTCGAAGATCGTCTCCGACATGCTCGCGGCACCGTCGGCGACGCAGCCGAGCGCCATGAACTGGGCCTGCATGTCGGTGGGGAACGCCGGGTACTCGCTGGTTCGAAAGCCCGCCGCGCGCAGTCGCCCGCGCGGCCCGCGAACGCGGATCCAGCCGTCGCCCGCCTCGATCTCGGCGCCCGCCTCGCGAAGCTTGTCGAGCACCGCGTCGAGGTGGTCGGCACGGGCGCCACGCAAGGTCACGTCGCCATGCGTCGCCGCGGCGGCGCAGGCGAACGTGCCGGCCTCGATGCGGTCGGGGATGACGCGGTGCGTCGCGCCGTGCAGCGTGCGAACGCCTTCGACCCGCAACCGCCCCGTGCCGATGCCGTCGATGCGAGCGCCCATGGCGACCAGCATCTCGGCGAGATCGGTGATCTCGGGCTCCTGCGCTGCGTTCTCGAGCACGGTCTCGCCCTCGGCGAGCGTGGCCGCCATCAGCAGGTTCTCGGTGCCGGTGACGGTGACCATGTCGGTCGTGATGCGGGCGCCCTGCAGCCGCGCGGCCCTGGCGACGATGTAGCCGTGCTCGACCGTCACCTCGGCGCCAAGGGCCTGCAGGCCCTTGATGTGCTGGTCGACCGGGCGCGTGCCGATCGCGCAGCCGCCGGGCAGCGACACGCGCGCCTCGCCGAAGCGGGCGACGAGCGGACCGAGCACGAGGATGGACGCGCGCATCGTCTTCACTAGGTCGTAAGGCGCCTCGCGCGTGTCGATGCGGCTCGCGTCGATCGAGACGGTGTTCTCGCCGTTCGACGACGCCGTGACCACCACGCCCATCGTCTCGAGGAGCCGCCTCATGGTCGCGATGTCGTGCAGGCGTGGCACGTTCTCCAGCACGACCGGCTCGGCCGTCAGCAGCGCCGCGCACAGCTCGGGGAGGGCGGCGTTCTTGGCGCCGGAGATGACGACCTCGCCCTGAAGGCGGCGGCCGCCGCGGATGCGGAGTCGGTCCATCGGAAGGGCCCTCCCGCCTCAGGCGGAATGGAGGGAAGGATCGTGCCGGTGCTCGTCCGGAGTCAACGTCTTCATCGACAGCGCGTGGATCTGCTCGCGCATCCGGTCGCCGAGGGCGCGATAGACGCGCTGGTGCCGCGCGATCCGGCTCTTGCCCTCGAACTCCGGCGACACGATGGTCGCGAAGAAGTGCCGTCCGTCGCCGTCGACCGAGACGTGCTCGCAGACGAGCCCCGCGGCGATGAAGCGCTCGATGTCGGCGGTGGTCGGGTCAGCCATCGGGAGATTATCCGTCGACGGTCCACCGGCCGCTCAATGCCGGATCTTGTAGCCGATCTTCAGGAGCCAGACGCACAGGCCGCAGACGAGGCCGAGGCCGACGCCGACGATGCCCAGACTCAACCACGGAGAGACGTCGCTGGTGCCGAAGAAGCCTCGCCGGAAGCCGTCGACCATGTAGAAGAACGGGTTGAGGTGGCTCACCTCGTTCCAGACCGGCGGCAACGACTGCACGGAATAGAACACGCCGGAGAGAAACGTCATCGGCATGACGACGAAGTTCTGGAACGCCGCGATCTGGTCGAATTTCTCTGCCCAGAGCCCCGCGATGAGCCCGAGCGCGCCCATCAGCGCCGCGCCCATCAGCGTGAAGATGACGATCCAGGCCGGCTCGGCGAACGTCAGCGGCGCGAACCAGTAGGTGACGAACAGCAGCACCGCGCCGACCGCCACCCCGCGCACCATCGACGCGCCGACATACGCCAAGAACCACGCCCAGTGCGACAGTGGCGTGACGAGCAAAAACACGAGATTGCCCGTGATCTTGCTCTGGATCAGCGACGAGCTCGAGTTGGCGAAAGCGTTCTGCAGCACGCTCATCATCACCAGGCCCGGGATCAGGAAGCTCGTGTAGCCGACCGAGCCGAACACCTGCACCCGGCCTTCGAGCACGTGGCCGAAGATGAGCAGGTAGAGGATCGACGTGAGCACGGGCGCCGCGACCGTCTGGAAGCTCACCTTCCAGAACCGCAGCACCTCCTTGTAGAGCAGCGTGCCGACTCCGGCGAAGACGCCGTGCTCGACGGACACGCCCGGCGCCGGACCCGCTCGCTCGCTCGCCGTCGTCATGCGGCGACCCGATCGGCCGGCTTCGCCTGGCCTTCAGGGCCGCGCATGATCTCGAGGAACACGTCGTCCAGGTCGGCGCGGCCGATCTCGAGGTCCTCGGGCTCGCAGCCTGCCGTGCGCAGCTCCGCCAGGATGGACTCGACCTCGCGCGCGTCGTGCGCGGTGATCTGGACGATGCGGCCGGTGATGCGCGCGTGGCCCGCCAGCGACTCGGGCAGCGGCCGGTCGAGCTTGAACCGCAGCATCGTGCTCGCGGTTCCGGCGAGCAGCGCGGTGGTGCGGTCGAGGGCGACGACCCGGCCGAGCTTGAGCATCGCGATGCGGCCGCACAGCGCCTCGGCTTCCTCGAGGTAGTGCGTCGTCAGCAAGACGGTGTGCCCTTCCTTGTTCAGCCGCGCCACGAACTGCCAGAGCGTCTGCCGCAGCTCGACGTCGACACCGGCGGTCGGCTCGTCGAGCACGATCACCGGCGGCCGGTGCACCAGCGCCTGCGCGACCAGCACGCGGCGCTTCATGCCACCCGACAGCTGCCGCATGTTGGCGTCGGCCTTGTCGGCGAGGCCGAGGTTGGCGAGCAGTTCGTCGATCCAGGCGCCGTTGCCGTGCACCCCGAAGTAGCCGCTCTGGATGGTGAGCGCCTCGCGGACGGTGAAGAAGGCGTCGAAGACGAGCTCCTGCGGCACGACGCCGAGCCGCTGGCGCGCCGCCGCGTAGTCGGCGACGACATCGTGGCCGAGCACCGAGACGCGGCCGTCGCTGGCGCTCGCCAGCCCGGCGAGGATCGAGATCAGCGTCGTCTTGCCGGCGCCGTTGGGGCCGAGCAGGCCGAAGAACTCGCCTTCCTCGATGTCGAAGCTCACGTCGTCGAGTGCGTGCACCGGGCCGCGCGCGCCGGCGTAGGTCTTCGAGACGTTCTGGAACGAGATGGCGGGCATCGAGGGGCGCGATTCTAGGGAAGGCCTCAGTGGCGGGCGCGCCCGCCGCTGCTAGCGTCGCCGCCATGGCCACGAAGAAGGCGCCGCGCCGCACCGCCGAACGCATCCTCGACGCGGCGCTCGGGCTGTTCAACCTCCACGGCGAGCCCAACGTGTCGACGACGGCGATCGCCACCGAAGTCGGCATCAGCCCCGGCAATCTCTACTACCACTTCCCCGCCAAGGAAGGCCTGATCACGCAGCTGTTCGACCGCTACGACGCGTCGCTCACCGAGCTGCTGCGCGCCGCCGACGGCGTCGAGAACGTGGAAGACGCCTGGCTCTTTTTCCACATGCTGTTCGAGCTGATCTGGCAGTACCGCTTCCTCTACCGCGATCTCGACGACCTGCTCTCCAACCACCGCAAACTCGAGCTCCACTTCCGCTTCGTGCTCGAGCGCAAGACCACCGCCGTCCGGGCCGTGCTCGACGGCGTTGCCCGCGGCCGGGGCATGGAGATCGACGCCCGCGACGCCGGGCCCGTCGCCACGGCGATGGTCGTCGTCCTC
>JBBSPY010000143.1:0-8250 GCA_038258415.1 Burkholderiales bacterium | reverse complement strand
GTAGTGGGCGACCGGCGCGATGCGGTGCCGGCTGAAGAGTTCGGGGAACAGCCGCATCATCATCTTGCGGTTCTCGAGCATGTAGCTCACGCCGCTCGGCACGCGCAGGTTGTCTTCCAGCACGTAGTAGCTGCCGCTGCCGTCGGCGTTGGCGGCGCGCACGATGTCGATTCCGGCGACGTGCGAGTAGATGCCGCCCGGCACGTCGAACCCCTGCATCTCGCGACGGAACTGCGTGTTCTTCAGCACCGGATCGGAAGGCACGACGCCGGCCTTGAGGATCTCCTGGTCGTGGTAGACGTCGTGGATGAACCGGTTGAGCGCTGTCACGCGCTGCTCGAGGCCACGCTCCATCTCGCTCCACTCGTGCGCCGGAATGACGCGCGGGATCAGGTCGAACGGGATCAGGCGTTCGGTGCCGCGGCCGTCCTCGTCCTTCGCGCCGTAGACCGCGAAGGTGATGCCGACGCGCCGGAAGATGACCTCGGCCTGCTCGCGCCGCGAGCGCATGAGCGGTTGCGGCTGCTCGCCGAGCCAGCGGTCGAAGCTCCTGTAGTGCTCGCGAACGGCACCCTCGCCCGCCCGCATCTCGTCGAATTCCAAGGCCATGCCCACCTCCGGCACCGAGGGTAGCAAAGTCTGCGCCATGGGCGCGTCGGACGAACGCCGTCCTCAGACCTCCCTGAAGACGCGGTCGTCTCAGGGCAGCGCGTCGGCGCGCCAGTAGCGTCGAGATCGCTCGCGCTCGCAGACGCCGCCGTTCGATGCCGCCGTGCCGGACGCGCGCCAGGTCCAGGCGCCGCACGACACCGTGTCGACGACACGGATGCCGCGCTCGCGGTAACGCGCCATCACGTCGGCAGCGGGATGGCCGAACCGGTTTCGGTAGCCAGCCTGCACGACGGCGATGCGCGGGCCGACGGCGTCGACGAAGGCCGCCGTCGACGACGTCCTGCTGCCGTGGTGCGGCACCAGCAGCACGTCGCTGCGCAGGCCTTCGCCGATCGCCGCGACGAGCTTTGCTTCCTGGTCGCGCTCTATGTCGCCGGTGAGGATCGCGCTGCCGCCGGCGCGCGCCGACACGCGAACCACGCACGACATCGCGTTGGCCTGGAGCGGCCGCTCGGCCGGCCGAGCGGCGGCGTCGCGGTAGTCGTCGCCGTCGGGGCGCAGCACCGCGAACTCGACACCGTCCCAGGTCCAGCGCTGGCCGGCTTCGCACCGCGATGCACGCGCACCGGCGAGCGCCACGACCGGGTGCCCGGACTCCAGCGAGCTCGACAGGGCGGCGACGTCGAGCGACCCGAGCACGGCCCTCGCGCCGCCGACGTGGTCGAGGTCGCGGTGGCTGAGCACGAGCATGTCGACACGGGTGTCGCCGAGCGCTCGCAGCAGCGGCACGAGCACGCGCTGACCGGCGTCGCTGTCGCGCGAGTACTGCGGGCCGGCGTCGAACAGCAAGGCATGGCGGTTCGTTCGAACGAGGATGGCCGAACCTTGTCCGACATCGGCGGCGACGAGATCGAAGCTGCCGTCGGGTGGCAGCTCGCGCGGCGGAACGAGCAGCGGCAGCGCCAGCAGGGGCGCGAAGGCGCGCATCCGCCACGGCAGCGGCAGGACGAGCAGGACGGCGGCCACGAGCCCCGCGGCCTGCGCCCACGGGGGCGCCGCCGGCACGACCCACACCGCGCCGGGCCACGACGAGAGCCACGACAGGTAGCCGGCCAGCCCCTGGACGGCCAGAGCGCCGAGCGACCACAGCGGCGCGGCGAGGGCGCCGAGCAGCGCCAGTGGCGTGACGACGAGCGTGACCAGCGGAATCGCGACCAGGTTGGCGGCGAAGCCGACGAGCGAGATCTGCTGGAAGAAGACGAGCGTGAGCGGCGCCAGGCCGATGGTGGCGACGACCTGCGTGCGAAGGCCGGCGCCGAGGTGGCCGAACGCGCGGTCGAGGCGTTCGCGCCATGGCGATCGCGTGGTGCTGCGCGGCGCCGCGACCGGCGGCTGCACCGGTGTCGACACCATCAGCAAGCCGACGGCCGCGAACGACAGCCAGAAGCCGGCCTGAGTCAGTGCCCAGGGGTCGACGAGGGTGACGACGACGGCGGCGACGAGGAGCACGAGCGGCCACGGCCAGCGCAGTCCGAGCGAGCGCAGCAACGCGACCGTCGCCAGCATCCAGACCGTGCGCTGCGCCGGGACGCCCCACCCCGAAACGACCGCATACGCCGCAGCGGCCGCCATGCCGCCCCAGCGCCCGGCGCTGACCGCCGGCAGCAGCCGCATCGCCCGGGCGCTGCGCCGCCACGCCGCGTCGACGATGCGCCCGAACAGCCACGCGAACATGGTGATGTGCAGGCCGCTGATCGACACGAGGTGGGCGATGCCGGTGTTGCGGAAGAGCTCCCAGTCGTCGCGGTCGATCGCGCCCTGGTCGCCGATCGCCAGCGCGGCGAGCACGCCGGCGGCGCGACGGTCGGGCACGTGGGCATCGATCGCGTCGCGCAGACGCTGGCGCAAACGCTCGACGGGGTAGCCGCCGGCGTCGGCCAGGCGCAGCGGTGCCGGCGCGTCGCGGACGTACCCCGTCGCGCCGATGCCCTGGCCGAACAGCAGCAGCTCGTAGTCGAATCCGTGCGGATTGGCGTTGCCGTGCGGTCGGCGCAGACGCAGCGTCAGCCGCCAGCGCTGGCCGGCGCGCAGCTCGCGACCGGGCGCGAGCGTCGAAGCGTCCTCGTGGAATCCGGCATACCAGCCGACGGCGAGCAGCGGCGGCAGCACGCCGGTGTCGCGGCGGCGCGCCGCCTCGTCGACGCGGAAGCGGAAGCGCACGCCGTTGGCGCCGCGCTGCGGCAGGCTGGCGACGACACCGTCGACGACGACGTCGCGGCCCTCGAGCACCGACGGAAGGACGTCGGCGAGACGGTCAGTCGCACGCCAGCCCGAGGTGGCGAACGCGGCGGCGGAGATCGCCGCGGCTCCGGTCAACGCGGCGAGCCATGGGGCACGACGCCGCGTCGCGATGGCGAGGACCAGGAACACCGCCGCGAAGCCGCCGATCGCGGCGTAGAAGCCCGCCGTCGACAGCGTCGGCTCCTGCAACTGCACGGCGATGCCGAGCAGCCAGGCGAGGCCGAACCCGGCGATCCGCGCGCCAGCCGAGGGTGCCCGCATCGTCGGAAGTGTAGGCAGGCGGCCGACGACCGAGGTGTACGATTTCCGCCCCGGTTACCCGAAGTGCACCGCGCGCTTCCTTCGACCATGTCCTCGATCTACGATCGCCTCACCGACCTCGACATCTCGTTGCCGCCGCTGTCGATTCCGGCCGGCGCCTACGTGCCATTCGTCCGCGTCGGCAACCTCGTCTACCTGTCCGGCCACATCGCCAAGCGCGACGGCAAGGTCTGGGTCGGCCAGCTCGGCCGCGACATGAACACCGGCACCGGTCGAAAGGCGGCACGCGCGGTCGCGATCGACCTGCTCGGCACGCTGCACGCCGCCGTCGGCGATCTCGACAAGATCGAGCGCATCGTCCGCATCACCAGCCTCGTCAACAGCAGCGCCGAGTTCACCGAGCACCACCTCGTGACCAACGGTTGCTCGGAGCTGTTCGGCGAGGTCTTCGCCGAGAAGGGCGCGCATGCGCGCAGCGCCTACGGCGTCGCGCAACTGCCGCTCGGCGCCTGCGTCGAGATCGAGCTCATCGCGCAGGCATCGGAGTGACCATGCCTTCGGGCGCGGCCCGACGCGCGGCGACCGGCTGGCTCGCGGCCGTCGCGGCGATCGCCTTCGGCGCCGTCGGCGTTGCCCTCGTCTCGCAACACGCGTTCGGCATGGACCCTTGCGCATGGTGCGTGCTGCAGCGGTTCATCTTCGTCGTGGTCGGCGCCGCGGCGCTGCTCGGGCTCGCGTGGCGCAGCGACGTCGGTCGATCGCTGACAGCCGGCGTGGCGACGGTGCTCGCCGACCTCGGCATCGCCGCGGCGGCATGGCAGCACCTCGTCGCGTCGAAGTCGGCGTCGTGCAACCTCACGCTCGCCGACCGGGTGATGAACGCGAGCAGCCTGCCGTCGCTGCTGCCCGATGTGTTCGAGGCGCGCGCCAGTTGCGCCGACGCTGCCGTCTCGCTGGCCGGCATTCCCTACGACGTCTGGGCGATGGTCGCCTTCGCGCTGTGCAGCGGTTGCGCCCTGATGGCGCTGCTGACGACGTTTCGCCGGCCGCGCCGCTGACCCGCGGCGTTTCGTCTACTCGTCGAGCGTGCTGTTGAGGGCGACCTCGTCGGAGATCGCCTGCAGCAACGCGAACACCGCCGTTTCGGAGTAGGCGCCGGGCACCAGCGCCTGGCAGATCGACTGCGCGGTGCGCAGCCGCTCGTAGACGACGGTCGCGGCGTCGACCTCCACCTGCGGCGCATGAGCGGCTTGCAGAACGTCGAGCCGCTGGTCGAACGCGTCGGTGCTGTCGGTGACGATCTTCTTCATGCGGCGCTCCTGTCGGGTTTTGCGTTTGTGGTGCTGCGATCGTAGCGAGTGGGCGGCGAATTCAAGGGAGGACGCGCAGCGCCTTCTGCATCGTGTCCTGCCGGCGGCCCTTGCGCGCGCGACGACCGACATACGGCTCGAGCGCGGCGCCGCGCAGCGTCTCCTCCTTCGCCTTGCCGCCGCGTCCCGTTCCGACGACGCGCACCACGTCGCCGAACGCAGCGACGCTCACCAACGCGTCCTTTTCGTCGACATCGACCAGCGTCAGCCCACGCCCGCCCTTGGGCTGCAGCTTCACCTCGTCGAGGCCGAACACGAGCAGCCGCCCGGCCAGCGTGAGGCACGCCAGACGCGTGGCCGACGCGGCGACGATCGTCGGCGGCAGGGGCTTCTCGTCGGCCTCGAGGTCGAGGAAGGACTTGCCGCCGCGCTGCCTCGCGACCAGGTCGCCGGCCAGGGCGACGAGGCCGAAGCCGCCGGTGCCGGCGAGCAGCAGCGGCTGCGCCGCGGGCCCGGCATAGAAGTGGGCTGCCTGCGTGCCGGCGGCGATGTCGACCAGCGAGGTGATCGGCTGCCCGTCGCCGCGCCCGCTGGGCAGGCCCGCCACCGCCGTCGAATACACGCGACCGTCGCTGCCGAAGACGACCAGCGCGTCGACGCTGCGGCAGGAGAAGGCGCCATACAGGCCATCCCCGGCCTTGAACGCCAGCTGCACCGCGTCGACCTCGTGTCCCTTGAGTGCGCGTGCCCAGCCCTTCAGGCTGACGACGACGGTGACCGGCTCGTCGACGACGCGCACCTCGGCGACGGCGCGCGCGTCCTCGGCGATCAGCGTGCGACGCTCGTCGCCGTGCGCCTTGGCATCGGCCTCGATCTCGCGGATGACGGTGCGCCGGAGCACGGCGGGGCTGGCCAGGATGTCGGCGAGCTTCGCCTCGTCACCGCGCAGTCCGGCGAGCTCCTGTTCGATGCGGATCGCCTCGAGTCGCGCAAGCTGTCGCAGGCGGATCTCGAGGATGTCGTCGGCCTGCCGATCGGAAAGGGCGAACCGTTCGATGAGCGCCGCCTTCGGCTCGTCGGCAGCGCGGATGATCACGATCACCTCGTCGATGTTGAGCAGCACGAGCTGCCGGCCCTCGAGCACGTGGATGCGGGCGGCCACCTTGTCGAGCCGGTGGCGCGAACGGCGCTCGACCGTCGCCAGACGGAATTCGCACCACTCGCGCAGCATCTGCCGCAGGCTCTTCTGCATCGGCCGGCCATCGATGCCGACGACCGTGAGGTTGATCGGCGCCGAGTTCTCCAGGCTGGTGTGCGCGAGCAGGACCGAGAGCAGCTCCTGCGGCGGCGTGGTGCGGGAGCGTGGCTCGATGACGAGCCGCACCGGCGCCTGACGGCTCGACTCGTCGCGCACCGCGTCGATCAGCGACAACATGGTCGCCTTGAGTTGCACCTGCTCGGCAGCGAGCGCCTTCTTTCCGGCGCGCACCTTCGGGTTCGTGAGCTCCTCGATCTCCTCGAGAACCTTGGCCACCGACGCGCCCGGGGGCAGCTCCTCGACGACGATCTGCCACTGCCCGCGGGCCAGCTCCTCGGTCTTCCAGCGGGCACGCACCTTCAGCGAGCCGCGACCCGTTGCGTAGGCGGCACGAATGTCGGCGGCGGCGCTGATGATCCGGCCACCACCGGGATAGTCGGGGCCGGGCAGCAGCGCGGCGAGCGCATCGTCTGAGACCCGATCGTCCTTCAGGAGCGCCACCGCGGCAGCGGCGACCTCGCGCAGGTTGTGGCTGGGAATCTCGGTCGCCAGGCCGACGGCGATGCCGCTGGCACCGTTGAGCAGCACGAACGGCAACCGCGCCGGCAGCAACCGCGGCTCCTCCGTCGAGCCGTCGTAGTTCGGCACGAACTCGACCGTGCCCTCGTCGATCTCGTCGAGCAGCAGGCGCGAGATGGGCGCGAGCCGCGCTTCGGTGTAGCGCATCGCGGCGGCGTTGTCGCCGTCGCGCGAGCCGAAGTTGCCCTGGCCGTCGACCAGCGGATAGCGCTGCGCGAAGCCCTGAGCCATGCGCACCAGCGCGTCGTAGGCGGCCTGGTCGCTGTGCGGATGGAAGCGGCCGAGCACGTCGCCGACCACCCGCGCGCTCTTGACGGCCTTGGGGCCGGCGTTGCCCGCGAACGCCAGGCCCATGCGCGCCATGGCGTAGAGGATGCGACGCTGAACGGGCTTCTGCCCGTCGGCGACGGCGGGCAGCGCCCTCCCCTTGACGACGGAGAGCGCGTACTCGAGATAGGCGCGCTCCGCGTACTCGGAGAGCGAGACCGTGTCGCCAGCCATGGGGGGGAGGTCGAAGAGATCAGGGGTCACGGGAGGGTGGGTTCAAATCCGAACAGGCGGGCCGCCGCCGCGCTGAACACCAGCACAATGCGCCGCTGAAAGGGGATCGATGCGATGACGAAGACGATACGCTGCGCCGTGGTGGGCTCGCGCTACTTCGGGGCGACCGTGTTCGAGGCGCTGCGCAAGTTGCCCGGGGTGGAATTCACCGGCGTGGTCGCGCCCGCCGCCGACGATCGTCTGGCGCGCGCCGCGGAGGCGGCCGGCCTGACCGTGCATGTGCTCGAGAACCCGAAGACCGTTCCCGGCGAGGCGATCGCCGCCGGCACCGACCTCATCGTCGCAGCGCACACCCACGCGCGCGTCAGCAACGAGGCACTGGCGCGTTCGCGGCTCGGCGGAGTCGGCTACCACCCGTCGCTGCTGCCGCGGCATCGCGGCATCGCCGCCGTCGAGTGGACCATCCTCGAGGGCGACCCGATCGCCGGCGGCTCGGTCTACCACCTCGCGGACGGCTGGGACGCGGGCGCCATCGCGGCGCAGGACTGGTGCTTCGTCGGCCGCGGCGAGAACGCCCGCGATCTCTGGGAGCGCGCGCTCGCGCCGATGGGGCTCGCCTTGCTGTCGAAAGTGGTCGAACACGCCCGCGACCACGGCGAACTGCCGGCGCACACGCAGGATCCGCGCTTCGCGACCCGCGCGCCGATGCTGCGCCGCGCCGTCGTCATCGACGACGACAAGCCCGCGGCGACGGCGCCGCTCGTGGCGGTCGTCATAGGCGCCGATCGCCCCGGCATCGTTCGCCTGCTCTCCGACCGCGCCGAGCGGCACGGCGCCAGCTGGGCGGCGAGCCACCTGTCGCAGATGGTTGGCGAGTTTGCCGGCGTCATCCACTTCGAGGTCGAACCGGATCGCGCCGACGCGCTGGCCGAGGCACTGCGCGGGCTCGAGTCGTCGGGGCTTCGCGTCATCGTGTCGCGCAGCGTCGGCTCGGTCGCGCCGGCGGGTCTTCGTGGCGTGGCGCTCACGCTCGTCGGCGCCGACCGCATCGGCATCGTCAGCCAGCTCACGCAACTGCTTGCCGATCGCGGCGTGAGCATCGAGCACCTGCATACGGAGGTCGGCGACGACGACGCGACCGGACAGAAGACGTTTCGCGTCGACGCCCAGCTGCTCGTCCCCGCAGCGTCGAGCGACGACGAACTGCGCCAGGCGCTCGGCGGCCTGGCCAGCGAGATGATGCTCGACATCGCGCTCGGCGAAGGCGCAGACACCGCCGGCAGCTGAACCGGTCAGCTGCCACGCGACTTATCGCGGGAAACGCTCGCGCAGCTTGAGCTTCCAGAACTTCCCGGTCGACGTGCGCGGAACCTGGTCGATGCGTTCATAGCGGTCGGGCAGTTGCCACTTCGCGAAGCCGGCACCGAG
>JBBSPY010000142.1:0-8470 GCA_038258415.1 Burkholderiales bacterium | reverse complement strand
TTCGTGAAGATGGGCGCGCATGCCATGTGCGGCTTCCAGAGCCACGTGTCGCAGGACGTCCCGCCGTTCGTCATGGTCGACGGCAATCCGCTGTCGGTGCGCGGTGTCAACGCCGAAGGGCTGCGGCGGCGTGGTTTCTCGTCGGCACGGATCGCCGCGGTGCGACAGATGCACCGACTCCTCTACCGCGACGGCCTCACGCTCGAGGCCGCGAGGGAGCGGATCGCGGCGCTTGCCGGCGACGCACCGGAGGCCGAAGACGACGTCCGCATGATGTCGGCGTTTCTCGACGACGCAGGCCGAGGCATCGCCAGATGACCGCGCCGACAGACGAGCCGCGCCCTCGCTTCGCCATCGTGGCGGGTGAAGCCTCGGGCGACGTCCTCGCCGGGCTGCTGCTCGACGGGCTGCGCAGCCGCTGGCCGCGGCACGACGCGTTCGGCATCGGCGGTCCGGAGATGGCCGAGCGGGGCTTTCGCGCCTGGTGGCCTCACGACAAGCTGTCGGTGCGCGGCTATGCCGAGGTGCTCGGCCACCTGCGCGAGATCGCGGCGATCCGCGGTCAGCTCACCACGCGGCTGCTCGAGGACAAGCCCGACTGCTTTATCGGTGTCGACGCGCCCGACTTCAACCTCGACCTCGAAGTGAAGCTGCGCACCGCCGGCGTGAAGACGGTGCAGTTCGTGAGCCCGTCGATCTGGGCGTGGCGCGGCAAGCGGATCGAGAAGATCAAGAAGGCGGCCGATCTGGTGCTGTGCATCTTTCCGTTCGAGCCCGAGATCTTCGCCAAGCGCGACATCCGGGCCGTCTACGTGGGCCATCCGCTGGCCGGCACGATTCCGCTCGAGGCACCCCGAGACGGCGCCCGCGCCGTGCTGGGCATCGCCGACGGCGACGTGCTGGTCGCGATCCTCCCCGGCAGCCGTCGTTCGGAGATCCAGTACGTCGCGCCGCGTCTATTCGGGGCCGCCGCCCGGCTGGCGAAGGAACGCCCGGGCCTGCGTTTCGTCGTCCCGGTCGTCACCGGGCTGCGCCACCTGATCGAGCCACTGCGCAAGCAGTATGCGAACGACGTGCCGATCGAGCTCCTCGAAGGGCGCGCTCACGATGCGCTCGCCGCGTGCGACGTGGCGCTCGTCGCGAGCGGCACCGCGACGCTCGAGACCGCTCTGTTCCGCAAGCCCATGGTCGTCGTCTACGTGATGCATGCCCTCAGCTGGCAGATGGGCAAGCGCATGCACTACCAACCGTGGATCTCGCTGCCCAACATCCTGCTGCGCGATCACGCGGTGCCTGAGCTCCTGCAACGCGACGCCACCCCCGAGAAGATCGCGGCAGCAGCGCTCAAATGGCTCGACGACCCGGAGGCCTGCGCCGCACTGGCGCTGCGGTTCGAGGCGTTGCACCACGAGCTGCGACGCGACACGCCTCGGCTGGCGGCCGAGGCGATCGCCTCGCTGCTGGGCCCCTCGCGTGTCGACGACGGCCGCGGCGGGGCCGCGAACGCGCTCGACGCCGGCACGCGCCGGCCGTCCGGCAGCGAGCCCGAAGCGGCCTGAGTCGCGGGACCATCTGCTGCCGTCCATGCACGCCCGCACCTTCTTCCGTGCCGCCAGGCTGCGCGCGCTGCTCGACGGCGCGACCGGGCTGATCGCCGGCGTCGACGAGGTCGGCCGCGGCCCGCTCGCCGGGCCCGTGGTCGCCGCCGCGGTCATCCTCGACGACGACCGGCTGATCCGCGGCCTCAACGATTCGAAGCGCCTCGAGCCCGCGGAGCGCGAACGGCTCGACGCCGAGATCCGCCGCAAGGCGGTGTGCTTTGCGGTGGCCGAAGCGAGCGTCGAGGAAATCGACACGTTGAACATCCTGCGCGCGGCGCTGCTGGCGATGCGGCGCGCCGTCGAGGCGCTGGCACAGCAGCCCGGCGTGGTGCTGGTCGACGGCAACCAGCGCTTCGAGGTGGCGATGCCGTTGCGCACGGTGGTGGGCGGCGACGCTCGGGTGCGGGCGATCTCGGCTGCGTCGATCGTCGCCAAGGTACACCGCGACCGACTGCTCGAGCGCCTGCACGACGAGCATCCGCGCTACGGCTTCGCCGGGCACAAGGGCTACTCGACGCCTGAGCACCTCAAGGCGCTGCGCGAACACGGGCCGTGCCCGCAGCATCGCAGGAGTTTCGCGCCGGTTCGCGAGTCGCTGGTGCGACCGCTGTTCTAAGGTCGAGGTGGTCGAGCCGTTGCACAAGCCGGGCACCATCGTGTCAGCGGCCAATCCGCTCGTCGTGCGGCTGAAGAAGCTCGTCCGGCACGCCGCCGAGTACCGCAAGGCCGGCGAAGTGCTGCTCGAGGGTGAGCATCTGTGTCGCGCGTGGGCCGAGCGCGGGGGCGTGCGGGCACTCCACGCGCTGGTTGGCGAGAGCGCGTGGCACGATGGACGCTACGCCGAGCTGTGCGCCGCGGGCGCGGCCAAGACGACGGTCCTGAGTGACGCGCTGATGGGCGGCATCGGCAGCCTCGAATCGCCTGCACCGGTCGCGTTCCTGGTGGCGTTGCCGCCTCAGTTGCAGCCCGCGCACGGCGTGCCGACGGTCGTGCTCGACCAGATCCAGGACGCCGGCAACGTCGGTTCCATCCTGCGCAGCGCGGCCGCGTTCGGCCATGCGCAGATCGTCGCGATGCGCGGCACGGCGGCGCTGTGGTCGCCCAAGGTGCTGCGCGCCGGCATGGGCGCGCACTTCGTCCTGCGCCTGATCGAGGGCGCGACCGACGAGACGCTTTCCGCGCTCGGGTTGCCGCTGCGCGCCAGCAGCTCGCACGCCGACCGGTCCATCGCCTCGGCGCCGGTCGACTCGCCGTGCGCCTGGGTGTTCGGCAACGAGGGGGCAGGGGTGTCGGCGGCGGTCGCCATTCGCTGCGAGTCGACCTGGCGGATCGAGCAGCCAGGCGGCGAGGAGTCGATCAACGTGGCCGCCGCCGCCGCGATCGTGCTGCACGCGACGCGGCAACGCGCCGCCTGACGTCAATACATCAGGCGGTCCGGGCGCAGGTCGCGCAGGATCGTCGTGGCGATTTCCTCGATCGACTTGTGGGTCGACGACAGCCAGGCGATGCCTTCGCGACGCATCATCGACTCGGCTTCCCGGACCTCGCTTCGGCAGTTGTCGATCGAGGCGTAGCGGCTGTTCGGACGCCGCTCGTTGCGGATGCTCGCCAGCCGCGCCGGATCGATGGTCAGGCCGAAGCACTTCGCCTTGAAAGGTGACAGGGTCGACGGCAGCTGACCGCGGTCGAAGTCTTCGGGAATCAACGGGTAGTTGGCCGCCTTGATGCCGTGCTGCATCGCCAGGTAGAGCGAGGTCGGCGTCTTGCCGCTGCGACTCACACCGACCAGGATCACGTCGGCTTCTGCCAGGTTCTTCGCCGACTGGCCATCGTCGTGGACGAGCGAGAAGTTGATCGCCTCGATGCGATCGGTGTACTCCTGGCTCTGGGCGGCGTCCGGGAAACGGCCGACACGGTGATGCGAGGTGATGCCGAACTCGGCCTCCAGCGGCTCGATGAAGGTGTTGAACATGTCCATCACCAGGCCGTTGGCGTTCTCCTTCACGACGGCGAGCACCTCGGGCTCGACCAGGGTGAGGAAGACGACGGGCTTCCTGCCCTCGATCTCGGCCGCGTGGTTGATCTCGCGAACGACCTGGTGCGCCTTGTCGGGTGAGTCGACGAAGGGACGGCGGACGTGCCGGGTCTTCAGGTTGAACTGGGCGAGGATGGAGTTGCCGAAGGTCTCGGCGGTGATGCCGGTGCCGTCGGAGACGAAGAAGACGGTGCAGCGCGCACCCGGCGGCTGCGCCGGAGGTGGCGCTTGGTTCACGGCGTCATTCTCGCCGCCTGCGGCATCCTGGCGCACCAGCGCGGCGAAAGCCGGCTCGTAGAATCGGCGCCACCTTTTCCGCTCCCCTGTCCAGAGACCGCGCCGATGACCTCTCGCCCCTGCCGCGCCCGCTGCCGAATCATCGGCATGCCGCTGCGCGCGGTTGGCGATCGCAGGCGGCGAGGGGTCGATGCGGCGTGTCGGAACGCACCGGTTTGCCACGATTGCGGAGCTTTCCCATGGATTCCTTCGAGCTGGCGACCGCCCTGGTCGCACCCCTTGAACGTCTGAGGATGACCGACGTCGAGTCGGTCGGCGGCAAGAACGCCTCCCTCGGCGAGATGATCAGCCAGCTGGCCGAGTCCGGTGTGCGCGTCCCTGGCGGCTTCGCCACCACGGCGCACGCCTTTCGCCTCTTCCTGGCCGAGGGCGGCCTCGCGCACCGGATCTCCGAGCGACTCTCCACGCTCGACGTCGACGACGTGCGCGCACTCGCCGCCGCCGGCGAGGAGATCCGCGGCTGGATCGAGAAGCAACCCTTTTCGCCGGCGCTCGAGCAGGCGATCCGCACGGCGTTCGACGCGCTCGTCTCGGGCGCGCCGGAGGCGAGCTTCGCGGTCCGATCGTCGGCGACCGCCGAGGACATGCCGGACGCCTCCTTCGCCGGTCAGCAGGAGACGTTTCTCAACGTCACCGGCATCGATGCCGTGCTGATGCGGATTCACGAGGTGTTCGCCAGCCTGTACAACGACCGCGCCATCAGCTACCGGGTGCACCAGGACTACTCGCACGCAGACGTCGCGCTGTCGGCCGGTGTGCAGAAGATGGTCCGCTCGGATCTCGGCGCCTCGGGCGTGATGTTCACGCTCGACACCGAGTCGGGCTTCACCGAAGTCGTCTTCGTCACGTCGAGCTGGGGGCTTGGCGAGACGGTCGTGCAGGGTGCCGTCAACCCGGACGAGTTCTACGTCCACAAGCCCGCCCTGAAGAACGGCAGGATGGCGATCATCCGGCGCAGCCTCGGCTCCAAGCTCGTGAAGATGGGCTACGCCTCGGACGCCGAGCGCGTCGCGACCGGCCAGCTCGTGACGACGATCGACACGCCGACCGAGCAGCGCAACCGCTATTCGCTGAGCGACGACGACGTGGCCGAGCTCGCACGCTACGCCGTCGTCATCGAGCAGCACTACGGTCGGGCGATGGACATCGAATGGGGCAAGGACGGCCACGACGGCAAGCTCTACATCCTGCAGGCGCGACCCGAGACGGTGAAGAGCAATGCGGCCGAGCGCGTCGAGCAGCGCTGGAAACTGAAGGGGACCGGAACGGTGCTCGTCGAAGGTCGCGCGATCGGCCAGCGGATCGGCACCGGCCGGGTGCGCCTGGTCTCGGGCCCCGACGAGATGGATCAGGTCCAGCCCGGCGACGTGCTCGTCACCGACATGACCGACCCGAACTGGGAGCCGGTGATGAAGCGCGCCGCGGCGATCGTCACCAACCGCGGCGGACGGACCTGCCACGCGGCGATCATCGCCCGCGAGCTCGGCATTCCTGCCGTCGTCGGCTGCGGCAATGCGACCGACGTGCTGCGAGCGGGCGCGCTCGTCACCGTCGCCTGCTCCGAGGGGGACACCGGCTACGTGTACGACGGCCAGCTCGAGACGGAGGTCAGCGACATCGAGCGTGGTGAGCTGCCGTACTCGCCGGTCAAGATCATGATGAACATCGGCAACCCGCAGCTCGCGTTCGAGTTCGCGCAGATGCCGAACTCCGGCGTCGGCCTGGCACGGCTCGAGTTCATCATCAACAACGCCATCGGCGTGCACCCGAAGGCGATCCTCGACTATCCGAACGTCGACGCCGACCTCAAGAAGGCGGTCGAGAGCGTGGCCCGCGGCCACGCCTCGCCACGCGCCTTCTACGTCGACAAGCTCACCGAAGGCATCGCGACGATCGCGGCCGCGTTCTGGCCCAAGCCGGTCATCGTTCGCCTGTCGGACTTCAAGAGCAACGAATATCGCAAGCTGATCGGCGGATCGCGCTACGAGCCGGAGGAAGAAAACCCGATGCTCGGCTTTCGCGGTGCGTCGCGCTACGTGAGCGAGGCGTTCGGCGAGGCGTTCGCGATGGAGTGCGAGGCGCTGGTGCGGGTCCGAAAGGACATGGGTCTTGCCAACGTCGAGGTGATGGTGCCGTTCGTTCGCACGCTCGGCCAGGCCGAGACCGTGGTCGGCATGCTCGCCGCCCGGGGCCTCAAGCGGGCCGCGGCCGGCGGCACCGACGGGCTGAAGGTGATCATGATGTGCGAGGTGCCGAGCAACGCGATCCTCGCGGAGCAGTTTCTTCAGCATTTCGACGGCATGTCGATCGGCTCCAACGACCTCACGCAACTGACGCTCGGCCTCGACCGCGACTCCGGCCTCGAAATGCTGGCGCGCGACTTCGACGAGCGCGACCCCGCCGTCAAGGCGATGATCTCGCGTGCCATCGCCGCTTGCCGCGCCACGGGCAAGTACGTCGGCATCTGCGGCCAGGGGCCGAGCGATCACCCCGACTTCGCCGAGTGGCTCGCCGACGAGGGCATCGCGTCGATCTCGCTGAACCCCGACACGGTCGTCGAAACCTGGAAGCTGTTGGCCGCGCGGCGTCCCTACATGTGAAGTCGCTCAGCCGCCGATGTAGTGCATCTCCACTCGGGGCTCGTTCTCTGCACCCGTCGGCGCAGCCAGTCCCCGCAGCTCGGAATATCGGTCGTCGCGCCCTTGCCAGATCGCACCGATCGCCCCGGCGACCTCGGAGTCGCTTGCGCCGTCGCGAATGAGCGACTTCAGGTCGTGGCCGCGGCTTGCGAACAGGCACAGATAAAGCCTGCCTTCGGTCGACAGCCGGGCGCGGTTGCAGTCGCGGCAGAACGCCCGCGTGACGCTCGAGATGGTTCCGATCTCACCGGCGACGCCTGGGTCGGCGTAGCGCCAGCGCTCGGCCGTCTCGCCCACTGCTGATGCGGGCAAGGCCTCGATCGCGAAGGCCTCGCCGACGCGCGCCAGCACCTCGGCCGACGCCACGACCTGTTCCATCCGCCAGCCGTTGGTGGCGCCGACGTCCATGTACTCGATGAAGCGCAGGCTGATGTCGCGGCCGCGGAAGTGGCGGGCCATCGGCACGATCTCGCTGTCGTTCACGCCCTTCTGGACGACCATGTTGACCTTGATCGGACCCAGCCCGGCGCGCTCGGCGGCGTCGATGCCGGCCAGCACGTCGCGGACGGGAAAGTCGGCGTCGTTCATGCGGCGAAAGACCGCGTCGTCGATCGCATCCAGGCTGACGGTCACGCGTCGCAGCCCGGCGGCGCGCAGGCCGGCTGCCTTGCGCGCGAGGATCGAGCCGTTGGTGGTGAGGGTGAGGTCGAGCGGTCGCCCGTCGACCGTGCGCAGTTCGGCCAGCAAGACGATCAGGCGGTCGAGGTCGCGGCGCAGCAGCGGCTCGCCGCCCGTCAGCCTGATCTTGCGGACGCCGTGCGCGACGAAGAGCCGCGCCAGCCGCGCGATCTCCTCGAAGCTCAGCAACTCGTCGTGGGGCAGGAAGCGATGGTGCTTGTCGAACACTTCCTTCGGCATGCAGTACGTGCAGCGGAAGTTGCAGCGGTCGGTGACCGAGATGCGCAGGTCGTGCAGCGGGCGGTGCAGGGCGTCGAGCACGCGTCCGTCGGGCGCGACCGCCGGCCTTGGCACGGCGAGGCGGGAGCCGGCGGTACGCCAGTCCGCAAGCGGGATCACACGATGTGTCACGCCGCCGATTGTGACCCCGCGCACGGGGTGAAGCGGAGGCCCCTGTGCGGCGACCCCGACGGCGTCAGGACGAGGGCGAGGCGGCCGATGCGGCAGCCGACGCGGCCGCTCCTGCTTCGGGCTCGATCGCGCGGCGGGCGCCGGTGAATCGGCGTGCCCAGTAGCCCAAGGTCATGTTCTCGGTGCGCACGTCCTCGCCGCTTCTTGGCGAGTGGATGAAGCGGTTGCCGCCGATGTAGATGCCGACGTGCGAGAACGTGCGACGCATGGTGTTGAAGAAGACGAGGTCGCCGGGTCGGAGATCGGCACGGTCCACCTTGGCGAGCTGTGCGTCGCCGGCCTGCTGGTCGGCGCGCCGCGGCAGCACCAGTCCCAGGCTGGCCTCGTAGACGTGGCGAACAAAGCCGCTGCAGTCGAATCCGGTCTCCGCGGAGTTGCCGCCACGCCGGTAGCGGACGCCGATGTAGCCCATGGCCTCGACGACGAGCTCGGAGGCGCGGTCGCGAACGCGGCCGAGCAAGGTGGGCGCGCGCACCGTTCCGGTCGAGACCTCGGGCACCTCGGGCGTCGAACCTTCGGGCGCGACGAGGCCCTTGTCGTGCAGGAATTCGACGACCGGGTCGCCTGCCTCGCCGGGATTGGCGACGACCGGAGCGACGACGCCCCATGACAGGGCGACGCCGATGGCTGCCGTGGCCAGCGCGTTTCGCATCGGCGCGGACCATAGCAAACTTCGCGCCGGAGTCAACCCGAAATCGTGTCGATTCGTCGACGAACGCGCCTTGATCGCGCTGCGCTATCGTCGCTTC
>JBBSPY010000141.1:0-8549 GCA_038258415.1 Burkholderiales bacterium | reverse complement strand
TGGACGGCGATGAACGAGGACGCGAGCGACGGCGAGGCGGTGATCGCCGCCTACCGCAAGGTCGGGATCGACGACGACGCGCTCGGCGCTCGGCTGCAGCGCGAAGGCGCCGAATCGTTCGCGAAGTCGTGGCGCAGCCTGATCGCCGGCATCGGCGAGAAGACGGCCGCGCTGGCCAGCGCCGATGAAGCCGGGTCGGGCCGGTGACGCGAACGTCGCCCGACACCGAGCAGCTACCGTCGCTGACGAGCCGTCCGGCGTGGCAGGCGCTGCAGGCGCATCACGACGAGATCGGCTCGACGACGCTGCGCGATCTGTTCGCCGCGGATCCGGATCGCGGCGGGCGGCTCGTGCTGGAGGCGGAAGGCCTCTACCTCGACTTCTCGAAGCAACGCGTCACCGACGAGACCGTGCGACGGCTCGTCGCCCTGGCCGAGGCGTGCGGCGTTGCCGATCGGATTGCCGCCATGTTCCGCGGCGATGCGATCAACACCACGGAGGGTCGCTCGGTCCTGCACGTGGCGCTGCGCATGCCCCGAGGGACATCGCTCGTCGTCGACGGCACCGACGTCGTCGCCGAGGTGCACGGCGTGCTCGACCGGATGAAGGCGTTCGCGGCCAGGGTACGCGACGGCAGCTGGGTGGGCCACACCGGCCGACCCATCCGCAACGTCGTCAACATCGGCATCGGCGGGTCCGACCTCGGCCCGGTGATGGCATACGAGGCCCTGCGCCACTACAGCGACCGGTCGCTCACCGTGCGCTTCGTCTCCAACGTCGACGGCACCGACCTCGTCGAGGCGACGCACGACCTGGATCCCGAGGAGACGCTCTTCATCGTCTGCTCCAAGACGTTCACCACCCTCGAAACGCTGACCAACGCCCACGCCGCACGGGACTGGGTCGTCGGCTCGCTCGGCGACGAAGCGGCCGTCGCGAAGCACTTCGTCGCGGTCTCGACCAACGCGAAAGGCGTTCGTGAGTTCGGCATCGACCCCGAGAACGCCTTCGGCTTCTGGGACTGGGTCGGCGGCCGCTACTCGATGGACTCGGCCATCGGCCTGTCGACGCTGATCGCCGTCGGCGCCGCGAACTTCGACGCCATGCTCGAAGGCTCCCATGCCATGGACGAGCACTTCCGCAGCGCGCCGCCGGGGCTCAGCATGCCGACGCTCCTGGGCCTGCTGTCGATCTGGAACACCAACTTCCTCGGCGCCTCTACCCTGGCCGTGCTGCCCTACGAGCAATACCTGAAGCGCCTGCCGGCCTACCTGCAGCAGCTGACGATGGAAAGCAACGGCAAGCACGTTCGCCAGGACGGCGAGCCGGTCGACACCGACACCGCACCGATCCTCTGGGGCGAGCCCGGAACCAACGGCCAGCACTCGTTCTACCAGCTCGTGCACCAGGGAACGCGGCTCGTCCCTTGCGACTTCATCGGCTTCGCCGAGCCGCTCAACGCCGTCGGGAGACAGCACGATCTCCTGATGTCGAACCTGTTCGCGCAAAGCGAAGCGCTCGCCTTCGGCAAGACCGCCGACGAGGTGCGCGCGGAAGGTGTCAAGGCCGACCTCGTTGCGCACAAGACCTTCGAAGGCAACCGGCCGAGCAACACGATCCTCGCCGAGCGGCTGACGCCGCACGCGCTCGGCGCGATCGTCGCGCTCTACGAACACAGCGTGTTCGTGCAGGGCGTCGTCTGGGGCATCGACTCGTTCGACCAGTGGGGTGTCGAGCTCGGAAAGGTCCTCGCGCAGCGCGTCATCCCGGAGCTCGAGAGCGACGACGCACCGGACCTCGCGCACGACAGCTCGACCAACACGCTGATCCGCCGCTATCGGCACTTGCGAGGCAGGTCGGCATGAGCACCCGGATCAGCCCGGTCGCCGGCAAGCCTGCACCGGATTCGATCCTCGTCGACGTCGACCGGCTGCTTGCCGCCTACTACGACATTCGCCCCGATCCGTCGGTGGCAGCCCAGCGCGTGGCCTTCGGCACCTCCGGCCATCGCGGATCGTCGCTCGACGGCTCCTTCAACGAGAACCACGTGCTCGCGATCACGCAGGCGATCTGCGAGCAGCGCAGGCGCAAGGGCATCGACGGCCCGCTCTTCCTCGGCATCGACACGCACGCGCTCTCGGTGCCCGCCGCTGCCACCGCGCTCGAGGTGCTCGCGGCGCACGGCGTCGACGTCATGCTCGCCGAGGGCGACGAGTACACGCCGACGCCAGCGATCTCGCACGCGATCCTCACCCACAACCGCGGCCGCACCGAGCACCTTGCCGACGGCATCGTCGTCACGCCGTCGCACAACCCGCCCGACAACGGCGGCTTCAAGTACAACCCGCCTGACGGCGGCCCCGCCGGCGGCGACATCACCGGACCGATCGAGAAGGCTGCGAACGCGCTCCTCGTCGCCAAGCTGAAGGGTCTGCGACGCATGCCGCACGCGCAGGCCTTGACCGCGGCGACGACGCACCGCCACGACTACATCGGCCGCTACGTCGACGACCTGGACCACGTGGTCGACCTCGACGCGGTTCGCGGCTCATCGGTGCGACTCGGCGTCGACCCGCTCGGCGGCGCCGGCGTGCACTACTGGGCGCGCATCGCCGAACGGCACCGGCTCGACCTGACGGTGGTGAGCGACGTCGTCGACCCGACCTTCCGGTTCATGACGGTCGACTGGGACGGCAAGATCCGCATGGACCCGTCGTCGCCCTACGCGATGCAGCGGCTGCTGGCGCTGAAGGACCGTTTCGACCTGGCGTTCGCCTGCGACACCGACCACGATCGCCACGGCATCGTCACCCCTGGCGCCGGCCTCCTGCCGCCCAACGCGTACCTGGCCGTCGCCATCGCCTGGCTGTTCAGCAACCGGCCGCGCTGGCCTGCGGATGCCGCCGTCGGCAAGACGGTGGTGTCGAGCTGTCTGATCGACCTCGTCACCGAGAAGCTGGGTCGGCGCCTGTACGAGGTGCCGGTGGGTTTCAAGTGGTTCGCCCCGGGCCTGTTCGACGGATCGCTCGGGTTCGGCGGCGAGGAAAGCGCAGGCGCTTCGTTCCTGCGCATCGACGGCTCGGTCTGGACCACCGACAAGGACGGGATCGTTCCCTGCCTGCTCGCCGCCGAGATGACGGCGCGGACCGGCCTCGACCCCGGCAAGCTGTACGACACGATCACGGCGGCGCTCGGCAAGCCCGTGGCCGACCGGATCGACGCGCCGGCCGCGCCCGCGCAGAAGAAGAAGCTCGCGGCGATCGAGCCCGCCGACCTGCGCGTCGACGACCTTGCCGGCGAGCCGATCGAGCGCGTGCTCGGCAAGGCGCCTGGCAACGATGCGGCGATCGGCGGCATCAAGGTGGTCGCCAGGAGCGGCTGGTTCGCCGCCCGACCGTCGGGAACCGAGGACATCTACAAGATCTACGCCGAGAGCTTCAAGGGCGAGAAGCACCTGAAGCGCATCCTCGCCGAGGCCCAGCGGGTCGTCGACCGCGCGATCGGCGCCGACACACGAGAGACACCATGAACGAAACGAAGCTCACCGAGACCGCCCATGCGCTCGTCGCCGACGCCAAGGGCCTGCTGGCGATGGACGAGAGCACCGGCACCGCCAACAAGAGGTTCGCCAAGCTCGGCATCGCGCAGACTGCGGAGATGCACCGGCAGTACCGGGACATGATCGTGACGACGCCGAAGCTGTCGTCGTGCATCAGCGGCGCCATCCTCTACGACGAGACGATCCGGCAGAAGACGAATGCCGGCGACCCGTTCGCCGCCGCGCTCGCCGCCGCCGGCATCGTCCCCGGCATCAAGGTCGACGCCGGCGCGAAGGCACTCGCCGGCCATGATGGGGAGATGGTCACCGAGGGACTCGACGGCCTGCGCAACCGTCTTGCCGAGTACGCCGCAATGGGCGCGCGCTTCGCGAAGTGGCGTGCCGTCATCACCATCGGCGACGACATCCCCAGCCGGGCGTGCCTCGCCGTGAACGCGAACGGGCTCGCGCGCTACGCGGCGCTGTGCCAGGAGGCGGGTCTCGTGCCCGTCGTCGAGCCCGAGGTGCTGATGGACGGCGACCACACGCTGGAGCGCTGCGCCGAGGTGACCGCGGCCGCGTTGCAGTGCGTCTTCTACGAACTCGACCTTCAGGGCGTCCTTCTCGAAGGCATGCTGCTGAAGCCGAACATGGTGCTGCCGGGCAAGGACGCCAAGGATCAGCGCAACGCCGAGGCGATCGCCGAAGCGACGGTGACGTGCTTCCTGCGCCACGTTCCAGCCGCCGTTCCCGGCATCGCATTTCTGTCGGGCGGCCAGTCCTCGGAACACGCGTCGGAGCGGCTCAACGCCATGCGCCTCGCGTTCGCCGGACGAATGCCGTGGGCGCTGGGCTTCTCCTTCGCCCGCGCGATCCAGCAACCCGCGCTCGACATCTGGCGTGGCGAATCCGCCAACGTCGAGAAGGCGCAGCGCGCCCTCTTCCACCGCGCCGACTGCAACCGAGCCGCCCGTCTCGGCCGCTACGACCCCGAAGCCGACAAGGCCACCGACCACGCCTGACCCGAGAGTCGAACCCATGCCCGCATCCCTCGATACCCTCTGCATCAACACGTTGCGTTTCCTGTCGGTCGACATGGTCGAAAAGGCCGACAGCGGCCACCCGGGGTTGCCGCTCGGCGCCGCCCCGATGGCCTACACGCTGTGGACACGCCACCTCAAGCACGACCCGAAGAAGCCCGACTGGCCCGACCGCGACCGCTTCGTGCTTTCGGCGGGCCACGGATCGGCGCTGCTCTACAGCCTCCTGCATGTCACCGGCTACGGCCTGTCGCTCGACGAGATCAAGCGGTTCCGCCAGTGGGGAAGCAAGGCGCCGGGCCACCCGGAGCGCGGCCACACCGCCGGAGTCGAGGTGACGACCGGCCCGCTGGGCCAGGGCTTCGCCAACGGCGTTGGGATGGCGATTGCGGAAGCGCAGCTCGCGGCACGCTACAACCGCGACGGGCACACCGTCGTCGACCACCGCACGTGGGTCATCGCCAGCGACGGTGACCTGATGGAAGGCGTGGCGGCGGAAGCCGCATCGCTCGCCGGGCATCTGCAACTCGGCAAGCTCGTCGTCCTCTACGACGACAACGAGGTCACGCTCGCCGCCGGCGCCGACATGACGTTCACGGAAGACCGCGCCGCGCGCTTCCGGGCCTACCGCTGGCACACCATCGAAGTCGACGACGGCAACGACGTCGCCGCGATCGATGCCGCGATCGAGGAAGCCAAGGCGGTGACGACCCGCCCGACGCTCATTCTCGTCCGAACCCACATCGGCTACGGCTCGCCCGAGCAGGACAGCTTCAAGGCGCACGGCTCGCCGCTCGGCCAGGAGGACACCGCGAAGACGAAGCAGAAGCTCGGCTGGCCGGTCGAGCCGACGTTCCTCGTCCCCGACAAGGCGGCGGCGAAGTTCGGCCAGGCGATCGGCCGCGGCGAGAAGGCAGAGGCAGCATGGCGCAAGCGCATGGATCGCTACGCCAAGGCCGAGCCCGACGCGGCGCGAGAGCTACGGGGCAGGCTGAAGGGTGAGCTGCCCGCCGGATGGGACGCCGACATCCCGGACTTTCCGGCCGACGCGAAAGGCATGGCCACGCGCGTCGCCGGCGGCAAGGTGATCAACAAGATCGCGTCGAGGCTGCCGGCGCTGTCGGGCGGATCGGCGGACCTCGATCCGTCGACTCACACCGCGCTCAAGGGCGAAGGCGACTTCAACCCGCCGCCGACGCCTGGTGAAGACCTTGAGGGCTCCGACGGCGGCGGCTGGAGCCGTGCCGGACGCAACATCCACTTCGGCGTTCGCGAACATGCGATGGGCGCCATCGTCAACGGCATGGCGGCGCACGGAGGCTTCATCGCCTTCGGCTCGACGTTCCTCATCTTCTCCGACTACATGCGGCCGTCGATCCGCCTCGCCGCGCTGATGGGTCTGCACGTGATCCACGTCTACACCCACGACAGCCTGGCCGTCGGCGAGGACGGGCCGACGCACCAGCCCGTCGAGCAGCTGGCCAGCCTGCGCGCGATCCCGAACCTCACGCTCCTGCGACCAGCCGACGCCAACGAAACCGCGGTCGCCTGGAAGATCGCGATCGAGACGCGCGACCGCCCGGTCCTGTTCGCGCTCAGTCGCCAGAACGTGCCGACGCTCGACCGCAGCCGATTCGCCAGCGCCGAAGGCGTGCGCCGGGGCGCCTACATCCTCGGCGACGCGAAGGGTGGAAAGCCCGAGCTGATCCTGATCGCCACCGGCTCGGAGGTGGGCCTCGTGGTCGAGGCAGCGGAGCGCCTTGACCGGGAAGGCGTCGCGGTGCGCGTCGTCTCGATGCCGAGCTGGGAGCTGTTCGAAGCGCAGACCCGTGCCTATCGCGACAAGGTGCTGCCGCCCGCGGTCACGGCGCGCCTCGCGGTCGAGCTGGGTGCCTCGCAAGGCTGGCACCGCTGGGTCGGTGGCGGCGGCGACGTCATCGCGGTCGACCGCTTCGGAGCGTCGGCGCCAGCCACGGACCTGATGAAACACTACGGCTACACCGTCGACCACGTCGTCAGGCGCGCAAAGGCGCTGCTCCGCGGCTGACGCCGCGCGGCGTCGTCTCAGCCGGATGTGATCACGGCGGCGAGCCGCTCGGCGTGTCGCTTCGCCTGCGCCGCCTCCCGCGCCTCGACCATCACCCGTACGACTGGCTCGGTCCCGGAGGCGCGGATGAGCACCCGCCCCGAATCGCCGAGATCGCGCCGAGCCGCGGCGAGCTCGGTGTCGAGGGCTCCGTTCTCCTTCCATGCCGAGCCCGGCGACAGGCGCACGTTGACGAGCGTCTGCGGATACAACGTCACCTCTTCCAGCAGGCCCGACAGCGTTCGCCCGGAGCGGAGCACGGCCTGCAGCACCAGCAGCGCGCTGACGATGCCGTCGCCCGTGGTGTGCTTGTCGAGCGCGAGCAGGTGGCCAGAGCCCTCGCCGCCGAGCTGCCAGCCGCGCGCGACCATCTCCTCGAGCACGTAGCGGTCGCCGACGGCGGCGCGCGTCATCGCGACCCCGCGCGCCGCCAGCGCCTTCTCGACCGCCATGTTGGTCATCAGCGTGCCGACGACGCCCGGCACGGCGTGCCCCTGCGCCAGACGATCGGCGGCGATCACATAGAGGAGTTCGTCGCCGTTGAAGAGCCGCCCGTCGCGGTCGACCATCTGAACGCGGTCGGCGTCGCCGTCGAGGGCGATGCCGATGTCGGCCCCGCTCGACTTCACGGTCTCGACCAGCGCCGCCGGCGCAGTGGCGCCCACCTTGTCGTTGATGTTGCTGCCATCGGGCGCAACGCCGATCGCGACCACTTCGGCGCCCAGCTCGTGCAGCACCGCAGGCGCGGCCTGATAGGCAGCGCCGTGCGCCGCGTCGACGGCGACCTTGAGGCCGCGCAGCGACAGCTCGCCGCTGACCGTCCCCTTGCAGAACTCGACATAGCGGCCGGTCGCGTCGTCCAGACGGCGCGCCTTGCCGAGCGTCGTCGAGTCGACCCAGCGCGGCGGCTCCTCGAGCGCGGCCTCGACCGCGTCTTCCCATGCGTCGGGCAGCTTCTCGCCGCGTGAACCGAAGAACTTGACGCCGTTGTCGGCGAACGGGTTGTGCGACGCGCTGATGACGACGCCGAGGTCGAGCCTGAGCGCACGGGTGAGGTAGGCGACGCCCGGCGTGGGCAGCGGGCCGGTGAGCAGCACGTCGACGCCGGCCGACGCGAAACCGGCCTCGAGCGCCGATTCGATCATGTAGCCCGAGATGCGCGTGTCCTTGCCGATGAGCACGGTCGGCCGATCGGTGGCGCGCCGCATCACATGGCCGACGGCGTGGCCGAGCCTCAGCATGAAGTCGGGCGTGATCGGCGCGCGACCGACCGTGCCGCGGATGCCATCGGTGCCGAAGTGTCGTCGCTCGCCCATGGGATGTGTCGTGTCGGAAGCCGCGATTATCCCGGCGCGGCTCGCGATGCCTTCCACACCGCCAGCGCCGCGACCGTCGAGGCCACGTCGTGGACCCGGACGATGCTGGCGCCACGCTCGACGGCGAGCACCGCAGCGACGGCGCTGGCGGCGTCGAGCGCCGCGAGCGCATCGGCGGGGCCGTGCCCAGACGAGGCCCGTCCGATGCCGACGAGCTTCGCCAGCGTCGACTTGCGCGACCAGCCGACGAGCAGCGGCAGGCCGACGCCGCTCTCGCCCAGCAGCTCGCGCTGGTGTTCGAGAAGCGCCAGGTTGTGCATCGGCGTCTTGGCGAACCCGATACCGGGGTCGACGACGATGCGGCTGCGATCGATGCCGGCGTCGACGCACGCCCGGATGCGTTCGCGCAGCTCGTCGCGCACCTCGGCGACGACGTCGTCGTAGTGGGCCAGCTCCCGCATCGACCGCGGCGTGCCGCGCATGTGCATCAGACAGACGCCGCACGAAGGGTGCCGCGTCACCACCCCGAGCGCGTGGTCGCCGGCGAGGGCGCGAACGTCGTTGATCGC
>JBBSPY010000140.1:0-8621 GCA_038258415.1 Burkholderiales bacterium | reverse complement strand
TCGCTGCGTCTGTGGCCCACGGCTGCGCTCGGCGGCGTCGTGCTCGCCGGCGCGCTCTTCACGACATGGCTCTCGACCGACCCCGACAACCTCACCCGCGCCATCGGCACCGTGCTCGTCTCGACGGTCGCGATGTTCGCTGTCTGGTGCGGCGCCTGGGCGCTGCTGTCGAAGATCGTCGCCCGGCAGGGCCGTTTCGGCTGGCATGTGCGCGTCGCGCTCGGTGCATCGGTCGTGCTGCTCGGGCTCAGCGTCGTTCCGGCGCTGCTCGCCTTCTCGCTGTCGTGGCCGTGGGTCACCGACTTCTCGTTCGTCGCCGTCTACGCGGTCGGCACGATCGCCATCTACCTGCACCTGCTGGCGGTCGAGCCGGCGCGGCCGCGGCTGATGCGCGGCGTGGTGGCCGTCGGCTTCGCCGTCGCCGTTGCGCTCTCGCTCTGGTTCAACGTGCAGCGCACCGGCCGGCCCGGCGAGGAGCTGTACATGAACCACCTCTTCCCGCCAGCGCTGCGTCTGGCCCGTCCGAAGCCGGTCGACGGCCTGATCGACAGCCTCGCGCCGATGCAGGCCGTCCTCGACCGGCAGGCGAAGGAGAACGAGGGCGGCGGCGACGAAGGACCGATGGAGAACCACGATGAATAGCGCGCACGGCTCGACCTGCACGGTGCTCGTGACCGGCGGCAGCCGCGGCATCGGCGCCGCGACCTGCCGCCTCGCCGCCGCCGCAGGCTGGGCGGTCGGCGTGAACTACACGCACGACGACGCGGCGGCCGGGCGAGTCGTCGAGGCGATTCGCGACGCCGGCGGAACGGCACTCGCGATTCGCTGCGACGTCGCCGACGAGCGCCAGGTCGTCGCCATGTTCGAACGCGTCGACGCCGAGTTGCCACCGCTTCAGGGACTCGTCAACAACGCGGGCATTGTCGGCACCGCCGCTCGCGTCGACGCGATCGACCGGGCGCGGCTCGAGCGCATGTTCGCCGTCAACGTCTTCGGCAGCTTCCACTGCGCCGCACAGGCGGTGCGGCGCATGAAGGGCCGCGGCACCGGAGCGATCGTCAACGTCTCGTCTGCGGCGGCCAAGCTCGGCGCGCCGGGTCAGTACGTCGACTACGCCGCGGCCAAGGGCGCGATCGAGACCTTCACGCTGGGCCTGGCGAAGGAGGTCGCCGGCGATGGCATCCGCGTCAACGCGGTGCGCCCCGGCATCATCGACACCGACATCCACGCCTCCGGTGGCACTCCGGACCGCGTGGCGCAGATGTCGCCGCAACTGCCGATGCGGCGCGCCGGCACGGCCGACGAAGTCGCCGAGGCGATCGTCTGGCTGCTCTCGGACAAGGCGAGCTACACCAGCGGCTCGATCGTCGAGGTGACAGGCGGCCGTTAGAACCACGAGACTCGAACCCCGCCATGGCCGAACCCGCTTCAATCCCCTCCAGCACCGCGAGCGCTGCCAGCTCCACCGACCTGCGCGTCAATCTCGGCGCCGCCGTCCAGCAGATCAACGACTGGATCAACGAGTCGATCCGGCTGTTGCCCAACATCGTCGTCGCCGTTGTCGTGCTGGCGATCTTCTGGGGGCTGGGCGTGCTCGCCAGGCGGCTGGTGAACAAGCGGAGCACGGCACGCGGTCGCGACAACCTCGGCGACGTGCTCGGCGGCTTCGTGAAGTGGATGGTGATCCTGCTCGGCTTCCTGCTCGCCGCCACCATCGTCATCCCGTCGCTCAAGCCGGGCGACCTGATCGCCGGGCTGGGCGTGAGCTCGGTGGCGATCGGCTTCGCCTTCAAGGACATCCTGCAGAACTGGCTCGCCGGGCTGCTGATCCTGCTGCGCGAGCCCTTTCACGTGCATGACCAGATCGAGGTCAACGGCCACGAGGGCACGGTCGAGCGCATCGAGACGCGGGCGACGATCATCAAGACCTACGACGGGCAGCGCATCGTCATCCCGAACAGCGACATCTACACCAACGCCGTGCTCGTCAAGACCGCGTACGAGAAGCGGCGCTCGCAGTACGACATCGGCATCGGCTATGGCGACGGCATCGATGACGCCTGCGAGGTGATCCTCGAGGCCGTCCACGGCGTGAAGGGCGTCGAGACCGACCCGGCGCCCGAAGCGCTGACCTGGGACCTCGCCGCGAGCTGGGTGACGATTCGAGCGCGCTGGTGGACCAACAGCAAGCGGACCGACGTCGTGCATGTCAAGTCAGCGGTGATCCGGGCGGTCAAGCTGGCGCTCAACGAGGCCCGCATCGACCTGCCGTACGACACGCAGGTGCTGCTGCTGCACGACCAGAGCGAGGCGGGTGACGGCGATCGTTCCAAGCAGCGCGAAGGCTGGCCAGCGCCGAGGGACGGGTCGCCGAAGCCGCGCTGGGTCGCACAGGCCGAGCGCGACGCCTCGAACGACGACGGGCGCTAATCGGATCAGCGCAGCGAGCGAAGCGTGGATCGCAGTTCCTCGAGGCGATCGGCTGACGGGTCACCGTCGATCCGGTCGAGAACCTGGCCGCCCGCGTCGAGCACGAATACCGCGGCGACCTTGGCGTCGGCGCCGACCGCGAGTGCCGATGTCAGCGTGTCCTTCGACGTCAACCACGTCTGATCGTGATACCGCTTCGGGATCTTCTGCTTTGCACGACTCAAGGCATCGCGCTCGTCCATGAAGAACGGCAGGTCGATCACGAGCACGTCGCGAACACGGATGTCTCCGCCGAGCTCCTTGCGCAGCGCCTTGGCCCATGCGCGGGTCGACGCGGCTGCGTCGCGCCCGGGCGTCACGATCAGAATGGTCGGCCGACCCAGAAGATCCTGACGGTGGATCGTTCTACCGGTCAAAGCCGTTGCCGTAAACGTGGGTATCGATCTGGTGGACTGACTCGGTTGCGCTGCAGCCGGGCATGTGATCAACATTGCCAACGTCAACAGTGCGAGCGAGCGACGGAACAGAACAGCGGCTTCGATCATGAGTTCTCTATAGCTGGGAGGACACCAGAGAGGCTGCGAAGTCCAATGCTCGCTCGCTCCAGGGCCGGGCCTTCCAGGCTTGGAGCGTGATCACGTCGGAACGCGTCAAGTCGTCTTCGAACACCGCGGCTTGCTCCGCCGCGAAAGACCGGTCGTAGACGTTCAGGTTCGTTTCGTCATTGATGCTGAACGAGCGCGCATCGAAGTTGGACGAGCCGAGCGACACCCACACGCCGTCCACGGCCATCACCTTGCAATGGAACATCGTCGGCTGGTACTCGAAGATGCTCACGCCGGCCTCGAGAAGCGGCCCCCACGAGGCGCGGGAAGCGCGGCGCACGACGTCCATGTCCATGTACGGCCCCGGCACCAGGATGCGCACACGCACGCCTCGCCTCGCGGCCGCCACCAGGGCTTGCATCGCGACCTCGTCGGGCACGAAATAGGCGGCAGACAGATCGATCGAGCGCGTCGCGGCGGTGATCGACAGGAGGTAGAGCAACTGCATGCTCTTCGAGCCCCCGCGCGGTGAGCTACTGAAGACATGGGCCGAACTCGAGGCGGCACCGGCGACCGACGCGATCGGCGGGAGGAACGCATCACCGACGAGCGGCTCGCCGGCACTTTGCAACCAATTGTCGATAAAGGCGGATTGCAGCTGTGTCACGACCGGTCCCTCGACCCGGAAGTGCGTCCCGCGCCAGTGGTCCGGGTCCTGCGCATGGCCGCGCCACTCGTCGGCGATGCCGACGCCGCCAATGAAGCCGACACGGCCATCGACCACCATCAGTTTGCGGTGCGTGCGGTTGTTGAAGCGGCCCACGCTGTACCAGCGGGGCGGGTTGTACAGGCGCACCTCGACGCCGGCGGCGCGCATCCGGTCGAGCTTGGCGTCCTCCAGCTCGCCGCCGATCCAGTCGACCAGCACCTTGACCTGCACGCCCCGCCTGGCCGCGTCGGTGAAGGCGGTCTCGAATTCGGAGCCTATGTCACTGGTCCGGAAGATGTAGGTCTCGAAGGTGATCGACGCGCGGGCGCTTCGCAGCGCGCCGAGCATCGCCGGAAAGATCTGGTCGCCGTTGAGCAGCGTCTGCAGGCGATTGCCGCCAATAAGCGCGGGCGTGAGTACGGCGCCGACCAGGCGTTCGAATGACGGGTCGGCAGCCTCGTAGTGGCGGGCCAGCGGCTCGTCGATCTGCTTGTTGCCCAGGCTGAGGTTGAGCACGAACACGAGGACGACGCAGGTGACGGCGACTGTTGAGACGACGCCGAGCATTCGCTTGAGGGTACCCATCAGCTCTTTCGATAGGTGATCAGCCGATAGACATAGAACAGCACGATGGCGACGACCACCGCTGTGGAGATCGGGTTCACGTAGCTGGCGACACGCTCGTACTGGCCTTCCAGCAAGTAGCCGGCACCCGCCAATGCGCCCGTCCAGACGAGGGTTCCGATGGTCGAGTAGGCAAGAAACGGTACGAAGGGCATGCGCACGATTCCGGCCGGGACCGAGATCAGCGTGCGCACGGTCGGGACCAGACGGCCGACCAGCACGCTGACCCTCCCGTGCTCGTTGAACCAGCGCTCGGCGGCAGACACCTCGTTGCCCGAGATCGTCAGCCATCGGCCATGCCGGTCAGCCAGGCGCGTGAGCCGCTCCGAGCCCAGCCAGCGTCCCGCCCCGTACCAAGGCAGGGCACCCAGGATCGAGCCGAGCACGCCGGCCGCGATCGCACCCCAGAGGTTCAGCTCCCCACGCGCGGCGACAAAGCCCGCAAGCGGCATGATCAGCTCGGACGGGATCGGCGGAAAGATGTTTTCGAGAAACATCAGCAGCGCAACACCGAAATAGCCACTCTGGGCGAGGGTGTTGGCGATCCAGTCGAACATGGTTTTCTCGATCAGCCGCCGGAGGCCGCCGGTGTCGGCGTCGCCGCGACGACGGCGCTGACCTCGCGCGCCCCGACTGCCGCGATCGCCTGCTTGCCGCGCACCGTCACGTCGCTGACGAAGGCGAACTGGTCGCGCATGTCGAACGGATACGCCTTGACCTGGTAGCGGGTGCCGTAGGGCATCTCCTTCAGCATCACCTGCACCGGCTGGTCGTAGTCGAGGTAGGCGCTGGTCAGCGCCACGTCGCGCAGGGCCGAACGCAGCGCGGCCGCGTCGTGGCCCGGGTCGACGAAAAACGGCGTCACGCACATCAGCGTGCGCGCGCCGTCGTTGGCGTTCGAGATGTTCTCCCGCCAGAGCTTGTCGTGCGGGATCGTGATCGTGTTCTGGTTCGCCGTCTGGATGCGGATCGCGCGCATGCCGACCGATCGCACCTCGCCGTAGTCGCCGTCGATCTCGACCCAGTCGCCCGGGCGGTACGGCCGCTCGAAAATGGCGACGAAGCCGGCGATGATGCTGCTCACGTAGTCCTTGAAGGCGAAGCCGATCGCCACGCTCGCAGCACCGGAGATCACCAGGAAGTTCTGGAAGGTGATGTTGAAGACGATCGGCACCAGCCAGAGGATCGCCACCGTGAGCACGGCCAGGCGGATGATCGGCACGGCACCGAGCAGGTAGAGCCTCACCCGGCTCGGGCCGCGCTCGGCGAGGTAGGGAAGGATCTGGCGCGCCAGGAAGATCGTGAGCCAGGTGCCGAAGACGATCAGCCCGATCTTCGTGAAGCTGATGTCCTGGAGATCGTTGATGAGCTGGGCGGCCTTCTCCTTGCCTTGCTCCGCGGCGGTGGCCATCGCTACAGCACGTCGACCGGATAGCCGGCCGCCTTCAGTTCGCGCCGCACCGTCGGGTAGGCCGACGGGCGGATCCGGATCGTTCCGTTGCTGCGCTCGACGAAGCCGGTCGCCAGCAGGCTCGGGATCAGGTCGTGCTCGCCTTCGGGCGGCATGACGTCCGAGAGCTCACCCGGCGTCAGCGCATCGTGGATGAGGAGCGCCTGGAGAACGAGCAACGCGTATTCCTCGCGGTCGTCGGGCAACACCGGCTCGTCGAGGTCGGAGATCCACAACGTGCGGTCGTCGCGATCGGCGAGCCGCTTCGCCTTCTTCGACGACGGCGCGTCCCCGGTCCTCAGGCTCTCCCGCCACAGGTGCCACGCGACCCACGGGATGCCGAGGCTGCGCGCGGCGAGCTGCTCGAGATGGCGGTCGGCACGCTTGCCGTCATCGTCGGCCGCGAACACGTCTGCGCCGCTGCCCGAGAGGCGAAAGGTCATGGCATCGGTCTCGTCGGCGCGTGCCAGCGACGAGAGCCAGCCCTGCAGCCGTGCGGCGTCGAACGGGCGCAAGGTCAGCGCCTTGGGCAGGACGATGGCGGCGTCGGTGGCCTTGGCCAGGAAGGCCCACGCCCAGCTGTTGCAGCCGATCACGCAATGCCGCTCGACGTGAGCAAACTCGGCGAGCAGCGCCCTCACCGCCGCGAGACCCGTCCGGTGGCGCAGGAACCAGCGTTCGAGGCGCGGCACGACGATCGGTCCGTCGCCGCCATCGTCGAGCGCCGGCCGGGCGGTCGCCCGCAGCAGCGTCTGGCGATCGGGCGGCTCGACGACGCGGTGACCGTGTTCGCGCGCCCACGTCTCGACGACGTCGTTGCGGTCGCAAGGCGGCAGCACGATCACCTTCAACCGGCTCGCAGGCGCCGGGTCGCCGAGCCATTCCCGCAGCGTGCGATCGAGTTCATCGAGAAGGGGCCCGCATGCGGGAGGACCGGCGACGGCGTCGAGCAACTCGGTCGTGGCTCTCGCGAGGTGATCTTTCCCGACGACCGGGTCGTCGGACTCGCCGCTGACGGCGTTGCGGGCGCGCTCGAGAAGTCGCCGCACGACATGCTCGGTCGGCAGGGGCGGTGCCTTGTAGTGGCCGATCGGCTCGAACGTGACCGCCGCGTCGTCTTCGATCGCCATGCCTGGGCGCCGCCGCTTCCGTGTTGGGTTCGCGCCGGGCGGATCCCGATCGTCGACGGCGGATGCTATCAATGGCCTGCGGTCGGCGCCGCAACGCACGCCGACGAAAGGTTCAGGCCGATCTTGCCATCGCCGCCAGCGCCTCGAGCATCGCGCTCGCCGCCTTGCGTTCGGCCGGCGTCGCGATCGCCGAGTACGGCTCGAGCGTGAAACGCGCCTCGGCGTGGACGGACCCCCACATGTCGAGCGCCGGCACGCGCGACTTGAGGGCTCGGAACTCGGCGACGAGGTCGTCGGCGGAGCCGGCGAGCTGCTGCGCGGAGACGGCGCCGAGCACGGCACGCTCGATCGTGCCGACGACCGACCAGAAGTCGGGCCGGTCGCGCGCTGCCCGCTCGACCTGCTCGCGCACGGCCTCCAGCCGATCCGCCGCGAGCTCGCCCGGCCGCCGCTCGAGGAAGGCGAGGCGCAGCTCGGCGCTGATGCCGTTCTTCGCGGAGTAGAACGCGTTGTCGGAGTGCGCTTCCGCCGCGAGCTTTTCGGCGCGGCCGTAGTGCAGCGCCATCTTGCGCAGCGCCGCCAGGCGGGCCGGATCGGCGAGGTCGCGCGCACGACCGTGCTTCTCGCCGCGCGCGAGTGGCCGGTCGTCGCGGCCCTCGACCATGACCATCCGCTTCCAGGCCGAACCGAGCAACGCCTCGCGCTCGGCGGTCGGGTGCAGGCCGACCAGGCGCTCGAGGATCGCCACCGCCTCGCCGATCGTCGCGCGCGCCTTGTCGGTGTCGGGGTCGTCCTCGGCACGCCGCGCGAGCTGGTTGGCGAGTTGCTCGGCCGACTGGTACGACGCGCTGCCGTCCTCGGCGTCGACCGCCTTGCGGTACCAGGCGATCGATGCGTCGAGCAGGCGCGCGCCGGCGCACGCCAGGCCGAACGCCTCGGCGACCGCGCCCATCGTCCCCCACAGCGGCGCGAAGCGCGCCTCCAGCCAGCGGATGCGATCGCGCTGGCGCTCGAGCGAGGCCATGTCCAGGCGCACGTCGCCGCCGAAGCGCAGGCCGGTGGCGATCGTCTCGAGGGCGAGCGCGAGCGCCGGAGCCGACGACACGCCGGCGTACTGCTCGGCGAGCGCCGTGGCGCCGCGCGGCGCGCCGACGAGGCCGCGCCGCCACGTCCACCCAGGGTCGCCGTAGCACTGGTACGCGGCCCAGGTGTTGCCGGCCGGGTTGGCGCGCCAGGCCGCCTCGCGCGCCGCGGCGACGGCGTCGATGAATCGCCCGCCCGACAGCAGCACGTCGTAGAACGAGGTCGCGAAGATTTCGGCCGGGCCGTCCTCGACCGCCCAGCCGGCGGCGACGACGCAGCGCACGCCGATGTCGATCAGCGCGTCGGCGAGGTTGGCGGCGAAGCGGGCGCGGTCGTAGCTGACCGCCGACGACTGCGCCGAGCGCATGTCGTAGGCCGCGAGGTGGCAACAGTTGAGGAACACGAGCTCGGGAACGACGCGCATCGCCGCGATCTCGGCCGGCCCGAGAAAGTTGCCACCCGACAGGACGACGCCACCGACCGCGCCCGGCGCACCGTGCCCGGCGACGTGGATGACGCGGTACGGACGCTCGAACAGCGCGTTGACGACGTCGCGTGCATCGGCGGTGCCGCTGGTGAGCGCGCGCACCTGCCCGGCGTCGAGCCCGGTCGCGCCCTCGACGAGCCGCTCGGCGACGGCCATGCCTTCG
>JBBSPY010000139.1:0-8685 GCA_038258415.1 Burkholderiales bacterium | reverse complement strand
GGAACGAGGGAGATGCCGGCATCGACGATCGCCTCCGGGCCGAGCGCGTCGAGCCGCCTGCCGTTCCACTCGATCTGGCCGCGGATGTGCGAGCGGCTGCCGTGGTGCATGAGGCCGGCGATCGACTTCAGCAGCGTCGACTTGCCGGCGCCGTTGGCACCGATGACGGCGAGCACCTCGCCCGGCCCGAGATCGAACGAGATGTCGTAGATGGCACGCAGCTCGCCGTACCAGGCCGCCAGGCTGGTCACGCGCAGGCCGTCGCCGGTGTGACCGGCGGCGGTTCGGCCGAGGCCCGCGAGCTCAGCTGCCGAGGTAGACACGCTTCACCTCGGGTCTCGCCATGACATCGTCGGGCTTGCCGATCGCGAGCACCTGGCCGCCGGCGAGCGCCATCAGGCGGTCGGTCGCGGTGAGCATGGTGCGGATCACGTGCTCGATCCAGACGATCGTCGTTCCCATGTTGCGGATGCGGCGCACCAGCTCGATGAACTCGCCGACCTCGCTCTCGGTGAGCCCGGCGGCCACCTCGTCGACGAGCAGGAGCTTCGGCCGCATCGCCAGCGCCCGCGCCAGTTCGTGGCGCTTGCGCACGAGCAGCGGCAGGCGACCGGCGAGCGTCTCGGCATAGCGCGTGAGCCCCGTCGCGGCCAGCGTGCGCTCGATCCACTCGGCGGCCTCCGGACCCGACAGGCCACCGGCGAAGGTGGCCGCGACGCGCAGGTTGTCGAACACCGTCATCTGGCCGAACGGGCGCGGCACCTGGTAGGTGCGGGCGATGCCGCGGCGGGCCCGGTCGTGCGTGGGCAGGGCCGTGATGTCGTCACCGCGGAACATGATCGTGCCCGCCGACGGCTGGACGTGGCCCGACAGCATGCCGAACAGCGTCGTCTTGCCGGCGCCGTTCGGCCCGATCACGCCGAGGATCTCGCCCTCGGCGACGGAGAAGTTCACGTCGGTCGCGACGACCACGGCGCCGAACGACTTGGTGAGTCCGCTGACGGCGAGCAGGTCAGGCATCGCCGGTGATCACTTGCGAACGCCCAGCGACTGAGCGATCCACTGGCAGAGGAAGCTCGTCGAGTCCTCGAACCCGTAGATCGCGGTGAAGTGATTGGCGCCGGGTTGCGGCCAGCGCTTCGAGCGGTTGCCGGCCGCGGCCCACGCGGCGTTGAAGTCGTCGGACTGGCGACGGAACTCGTCGGGCTCGTCGTCGCCCCAGCTCAGCAGCGCCGGCGTCTTGCTCGGGCGCACCGAATGGATCGGCGAATTGCGCCGGATGACGCCGTCGTCTAGCTGGATCTGCGGCTGCATCAGCGAATAGCGCAGCGGCTGCAGGTCGTAGAGGCCCGAGACGAGCACGGCGCCGGCAATCGGGTCGTCGGTGGAGAGGCCGTACTCCTCCTTCCACGGCGTCTGCAGGCACATCGCAGTGAGATGGGCGCCGGCCGAATGCCCCCCGACCGCGACGCGCGACGGGTCGCCGCCGTGGCGGTCGATGCGGGTCAGCACCCACGCCACCGCGGCGCGCATCTGGCGCGTGATCTCGTCGACCGAGACCTGCGGCGCCAGCGCATAGTTGGCGACGACGGTCGTGATGCCGAGCGGCACGAGCCCGAGCGCGACGCAGGAGAACTCCTTGCTCGAGAGCATCCGCCAGTAGCCGCCGTGGATGAAGACGAACACCGGCGCATTCGGCTGCGCGGCGGGGAAGATGTCGATCGTCTCGTCGAGCGTGGCGCCGTAGCGCACGTCGAGCGTGTGCTTCAGGCGGTGGCGCGCGAGCCGGCTTTGGTCGGTGTAGTGCTTCGCGTAGACGGTGAAGTCGGGCACCGACGCCTCGACGTCGTACTGGGCGTCGATCTCGGCCTGCGTGGCGAAGTCGCGGTAGAGCTTGGGCATGAAGGGGCGGCGCGCCACCGGTACGCGGCGGCGCGCCGGGGGTCGTCGTCGCTTACTGCTGGTAGACCTTCATCTCGGCGGTCTTCTTCACCGACGGATAGACGGCGTTGTAGACGTTCTCCTTCACCAGCTTCTTCGTCTTCTCGTCGTAGCGCCACTGCGCGCCGCCGAGCGGCTGGACCGAGTAATGCTGGGCATTGAACTTCACCGTGCCGGCGACCGTCTCGAGGTTGGTCGAGTCGAGCGCCTTCAGCACCGCGGCGCGGTCCTTCGAGCCGGCGCGCTGGATGGCGTCGAACAACACGTCGTACGACGCGTCGTCGTAGCCGAGCGGCGGGGCGTACTGCTTGCCGGCATTGCCTTTCTCGAACGCGTCGGCCAGGCCCTGCCCGTTGTAGCCGCCGTACTTCGACTTGCCCGGGTACGCCGGCGACCAGAAGTTCACCGAGAGGATGTCGTAGCCGGCCTTGCCGACGGCGTTCATCGGCTCCGGGTAACCGGTCGCCTTGTCGATCACGTACATCTTCGGCTTGTAGCCCGCCTGCGCGGCCTGTTGCAGGTAGTTCTGCATGTCGGGCGGCGCCAGCACGCCGGCAACGACCTCGACCTTGTTGCGCTTGAACTGGTTGATGATCGACGAGAAGTCGGGCAGGCCCTGGGCGAAGCGGCCCGGGTCGGTCGGCTTCCAGCCTTCCTTCTTGAACGCCGGATCGAACAGCGAGGCGAACACGGTGCCGTCGGGGTCGCTCGGGTAGAGGTAGCCGATGCTGCCGTTGAATCCGCCCGGCAGCGCCTTGATCATGCCGATGTGGTTCTTCACCAGGTCGGGCACCGAGAAGAAGAACTCGTAGGCGTACTTGTAGGTCTTGGGCTTGCCGTCGGGCCCGAACAGCCACGCCTCGACCGGCGTGTTGGTCATGATGCACGGCACCTGGTTGCGCTCGCACAGGTCCGACGGCGCGTTGGTGGTGTCGGGCGTGCCCTGCGCCATCAGGAAATCGACCTTGTCGGACAGGATCGCGCGCGTGGCCGCGTCGGCCGATCCGGCGACGGTGCTCTTGCTGTCGTAGATCGTGTACTCGATCTTGCACATCTGGCTGCCGACCTTCAGGCCGCCCGCCTTGTTGATCGGGTCGACCTTGTGCTGGTCGACCCACGGCGCGTCCTTGCCGACGTCGGCCAGCGGCCCGGTCACCGGGACCACCCGGCCGATCTTGATCGTGCATTGCTGCGCCATCGCCGGCGCGGCGCCGAGCGCCATCAGCGCTGCAGCGGCCAGGCCGCTCATCCGGATCATCGTCTTCGCATGCATGTTGCTGCTCCTCGTGGGTTGATGTGTGTGACAGGGTGACGGAAGGTGCTCAGAGCGTGAATTCGACGACCGCAGCGCCGCTGCCCCAGACCGGGCCGTAGGCGTGGACGCGCGCACCCGTGAAGCGGCCGCCGATCGCGCCGAGGATCCAGCTGAAGTGCTTGAAGCCCATGTCGGCGCGCGCCTCGGAGGCGAACGCCGGCATCGCGGCGCGGATCTGGGCGACGTCGCCCGACTCGACGAGCTGCAGCATGCGCTGGTTCCAGCGGTCGTCGTCGGCGCTGGCGATGCGGTCGTTGCGCGGCTCGATCTCGTTTCGAAAGAGCGAACCCGAGAGCCCGCCCACGCCGACCACCGCGACGCGCTTGCCCTGCTCGGCCGCGGCCTGTACCGCAAGTGCGCCGAGCGCTTCGGTCGTCTCGCCCGAGTGGTAGAGGTTGTTCGAGGCGACGACCACCGGACAGGCGACCGTGCCCATGCCGAGCAGCGTGCAGGCGACGATGGTGCCCGTGTCGATCGGGAAGGCGTCGTAGTTGACGCCGCGTGCGTGCACGCCATGCCGCGGCGATGCGGCGACGCAGGCGTGCGCGAGTTCGGTGTCGGCATGGATGTCGTAGGCGAGGTCGCCGAAGGCGTACCAGTTCTCGTCGACGTGCACGCCGGTGCTGTGCTTGCGCGTCAGCCATTGCTGGTCGAGCACGGCCATCCACTGGGTCGAATAGACGAGGACCGCATCGGGCTTCGACGCCTCCAGACCGCGCGCCGCACGGCGCATCGCCGATGCCAGGCGACCCCAGCCGAGTGCTTCGGGCTTGAGCAGCGGCAGCGGACTGCCCGGCACGAGAAAGGCAGAGACGACGGGCATCGACGAAGTGCGTGCAGCCCGTGGGGTCAGTCGACCAGGCTCGTGCTGCGGTCGAACGACGCGCCTGCTGCACCGAGCTTCGACAGGCCGGCCTTGACGAGGTCCCACTCCATCACCGCGTTGCCGGTGCCGATGACGGTGCCGTAGCCGAACAGCTCGGCCGCAATCTCCGGATCGCCCATCGCCGAGTGCATCCACGTGAAGGCGCCCGACTTCACCTCGGCAAAGGCCTCCTCGATGAACTGCGGCAGCAGCTTCTTCACCTCGCGCATGCGGCCCTTGCGCATCAGCTCGATCATGCGCATGTCCCACTGGTAGCCCGCCATCGTCTGCGGGTGTTCCTTCGACATGTCCTCCGGGATCGCCGGCTCCTCGTGGAAGTGCCAGTGCGAGAGCGTGTTCGAGGCCAGCAGCACGGCGCGCCGTCCGGTCTTCCTGATCGCCTCGCGGGTCGCCTTGCCGAGCGTCTCCATCTCGGAGAGGCCTTCCTTGGTGTTCAGGTAGTACGGCGTGTTGTTCGCCGACAGCCCGACGACCGGGATGTCCCACTGCGGACGGATCATGTGCAGGCAGGTGATCGTTCCGTAGTCGACGCGGAAGTTCGGGTTCTGCATCAGCTTGGTGACGAGCCCCGCCTTGCGCCCTTCCTCCGCGCACGCCTCGGCGAGCTCGACGTCGACCTCGAGCGAGAAGTCGTAGCGGAAGAGGTTCGGGAAGATCGGATCGACCGATCGGCCCGCCAGGTTGCGCACGCCGAGAAAGTGGTGCCCCACCGAGGTGACCCAGTGCGGCGAATGCACGAGCAGCACGTCGGGCTTGAGCCGGTCGAGGTGCTCACGGGCCCGTTCGTAGGCCCAGCGCAGCGGCTCCCAGCCGCCTTGCGAACGCGGCTCGTTCTGCGGCGGGTTCTCGCCATAGACGAGGTGCGGCGGGTGCGGTGCGAGAAAGCCCGCGAGGATTTCGCCTTCGGCCATCGGAACTCCTAGAGCGCGACCTGAAACTCGATCTCGACCAGGCCGCCGAGCGGCAGCCCGGCGACGCCGATCGAGGTGCGCGCCGGCGGCGGGACGTCGGCGAAGACCGCTTCCCATGCCCGGTTGGCTTGCGGGAAGTGGGTCTCGAAGTCGACGCAGTAGATGCGCGCCATCGCGATCTGCGCCAGCGACCAACCCTGCTCTGCTGCCAGTGCCTTGAAGTTCAGCAGGATGCGCGCGGCCTGTTCGAACGCGCCGCCCTCGACGAGGGACCCGGTGTCGCGATCGAGCCCGAGCATGCCCGAGACGAATGCGAAGCCGCCGCAGCGGACCACCGGGCTGTAGCGGAACTTCGGCGCCGGCAGGACCTGCGATGTGACGATCTGGCGGTTGGGCGTCATGGCAGGGGCGAAACGGCAAACTACGCCGTATACGTGCAGATGCAGTCCAGTCTAGAAAGCCGGCGACACGAAGTCAAGCAGCGCTTGACTAGGGAAATCGCGGCGCATATAAATCCGATAGTCGCAGGCGGCCCGGTCAACCGGTACGTACACGTCGCTTCCAGCCCGAGCCCCAGACCCACCACATGACCGCCGGCGCCGCCGCTCCAGCCACCCGCAGCAGGCCGCAGCGGCCGATCACGGACGCGCGCGAGCTGGTCTCGCCCGCGGTGCGCAAGCTGCTCGACGCCTTCCGCCTCGAGGACATCTGCTCGCACCTGCTGCGGCGCGCCCATTTCCAGGCGGAGGAACTGTTCTCGCGTGAGTTCAGCGACGAGTCGCTCACGCCGCGGCAGAAGGCGGCGCTGATCACCGTCTACCAGCAGCCGGGCCTGAACCAGAACGCGCTCGCCGACCGGCTCTTCATGGACCGCAACACCGTCGCCGAGATGGTCCGCCGTCTGGTCACGTCGGACCTGGTTCGCCGGGTCGCGGCGAAGGACGACCAGCGTGCCTGGCAGCTCTTCCTCGCCCCGGCCGGCGCCGCGCTGCTCGACCGCGTGATGCCGCGCGACGTCCTTGTCGAGCAGCGCGTGCTCGACCGGCTGCCGGAAGAGTACCGTCCCCTCTTCGTCAAGTGCCTGCGCCTGCTCGTCGAGCCGGCGGGCGACGACGACTGACCGCCGCAACCCCTCGAGGACACGCATGCAGATCAATTTCGGCCTTGTCCTGGCGACGATCGTCACCGTCGTCATCGTCATCGCATTGCTCTGGTGGATCCTCGCCAAGCTGTACCAGCGCTCGACCCCCGAGCTGGCGTTCGTGCGCACCGGGCTCGGCGGCGAGAAGGTGGCGATCGCCGGCGGGGCGCTCGTCGTCCCGGTGGTGCACGAGGTGACGCGCGTCAACATGAACCTGCTGCGGATCGGCGTCTCGCACCGCGACCACGACGCGCTCATTTCCCAGGACCGCCTGCGCATCAACGTCGACGCCGACTTCTACGTCCGCGTGCGCCATGACAAGGCGTCGGTCGCCAACGCCGCGCGCACGCTCGGCGGCAAGACCACATCGGCCGACTCGATGCGCACGCTGCTCGAGGCGCGCTTCGACGACGCCCTGCGCACCGCCGCCGCGCGCCTGAGCATGGAAGCGCTGCACGAGGACCGGGGCGCGTATTCGGCAGAGGTCAAGCGCCTCGCGACGGTCGGGCTCGACGCCAGCGGGCTCGAGATCGACTCGGTGTCGATCTCGCGCCTCGACCAGGCGTCGCGCGAGTTCTTCAACCCGAACAACGCGTTCGACGCGGCGGGCCTGACCAAGCTTACCGCCGAGATCGAGGAGCGACGGAAGCGGAGAAACGAGATCGAGCGCGACTCGCAGGTCGCGATCCAGCGCAAGAACCTCGCCGCCGAGCAGCAGATGCTCGAGCTCCAGCGCGAGGAGGAATACGCCCGGCTCGGCCAGGAGCGCGAGATCGCGATCCGTCGCGCGCAGCAGCAGAGCCAGATCACCGTCGAGACCGCGGAGATGCGGCGCACGTCGCAGGTGGCGGAGGTGGGCGCCAACGAGATGGTCGAGAAGGCGCGCATCGCCTCGGACCGCACCGTCCGCGAGGAGAGGGTTCGGCTCGAGCAGCAGATCAAGGAGATCGAGATCGACCGCTCGCGCTCGATCGAGATGGCCGAGACCGAGCGGCGCAAGGCCCTCGAGATCGCCCAGCAGGCGACCGAGATCGAGATCGCCGAGCACAGCCAGCGTCGCAACGCCGCCCTTGCCGCGGCCGAGCAGTCGCGCGCGGTGGCGGTGCAGGCGGAGGAGGCCGTGATCTCGGCGCGCGAGCTCGAGCGGGCCGAGCGCGACAAGGCGCTGGCGCTCGTCGGCGCGGCGCGCGACGTCGAAACCCGGGGACTCGCGACAGTCAAGACGGCCGAAGCCGAGCTCGAAGCCGCGACCCGACGCGCGCAGATCGTGCGCACCGTGGCCGAGGCGGAATCGACTGCGGAGATGCTGCGCACCCGCACCGCCGACCAGCGCTACGAGATCGAGGCCAAGGGTCGCAGGGCGCTCAACGAAGCCGACAACCTGCTCACCGCCGACGCCGTCGCGCTGCGCATGCGCCTGGCTGCGATCGACAAGATCGAGGCCGTCGTTCGCGAGAGCGCGAAGCCGCTGGAGCGGATCAGCGAGATCAAGATCATCCACGTCGACGGACTGTCGGGACTGCCGTCGGGCGGTGGCGGGAGCGACGCAATGGAGGCAAAGGGCAGCGTCTCCGACCAGGTCATGTCGAGCGCACTGAAGTACAAGCTGCAGGCGCCGCTGGTCGACTCGCTGCTCGACGCCGCAGGCCTCAGGGGCGGCTCGGCCGCCGAGCTGCTCAAGCCCTGACGCCAGGCGGCTCGCGGCCGTCGGACAATCGACGGCGATGTATCTCCCCGCCCACTTCGCCGAGCACCGCCCCGAGGTCCTGCACCGCCTGATCGGCGAGCACCCGTTCGGCCTGCTCGTCACGCAGTCCGCGTCGAACGGCGCGCTCGTCGCCGACGGCGTCCCGTTCGTGCTCGACGAAGACCCGGCTGGCGGACCCGGCATCCTGCGCGCGCACGTGGCGCGCGCCAATCCGCTCTGGCGTGAAGCGCGCACCGACCTCGACTCGCTCGTCGTCTTCCAGGGCGCGCAGGCCTACGTATCGCCCGGCTGGTATCCGACCAAGGCCGAGCACGGCAAGGTCGTGCCGACGTGGAACTACATCATGGTGCAGGCGAGCGGGCGGCTGCGCGCGATCGACGAGTCCGCGTGGCTGAACGCCTTCGTCACGCGGCTGACCGACCGCCACGAGGCGCGGCGCGCCGAGCCATGGGCGGTGACCGACGCGCCGACGCCTTTCGTCGACACGATGATGAAGGCCATCGTCGGCCTCGAGATCGTGCTGTCGTCGCTCGAGGGCAAATGGAAGGTGAGCCAGAACCGCGGTGTGGCCGATCGCATCGGCGTCGCCGAGGGCCTCGTCGCCGAGCAGGGCGCCACCGACGACCCGCAGCACGGTGACCGCATCGCGATGGCGGCCGAGGTGCGGGCGCGCGGCGGCGAGACGTGACCCGGCGAGGGCGCGAGACGATGCCCCGGCGAGGGCGCCTTCGGCCACAGCGCACCGGCGTCGCCGCGGCGGGCCGGTTCGCGCGGCTGCTCGTG
>JBBSPY010000138.1:0-8755 GCA_038258415.1 Burkholderiales bacterium | reverse complement strand
TGAGCGCTCGACGGCTTCGTCGAGCCGGCTGCGGTTGTGGTAGATCACCTTCATGCCGAAGCCGTGGGCGCCACGGCGCGCGATCGCCTGGCCGATGCGGCCCATGCCGAGCACGCCGAGCGTGGAGCCGTGCACGTCGCCGCCGGCGAACGCGTCGACCGTCCACTTCGTCCACTCGCCGCGGCGCAGGAAGCGCTCGCCCTCGGCCATGCGGCGCGCTGCGGCCATCATCAGCGCGAAGCCGAAATCGGCGGTGGTCTCCGTCAGCACGTCGGGTGCGTTGGAGACGAGCACGCCGCGCGCCGTGCAAGCCGGCACGTCGACGTTGTTGTAGCCGACCGCCATGCTGCAGACGGCGCGCAGGTCGGGGCAGGCGTCGAGCAGCCCCGCGTCGATCGGCTGCGTGCCGGTGATGAAGACGCCGGCCTTGCCCTGCAGGTGCGCGACGAGCTCGTCCCGGCTCCAGACCGTGTCGTCCTGGTTGGACTCGACGTCGAAGTGGATCGCCAGCTTCGCGAGCGTCTCGTCGAAGACGCGGCGGCAGACGAGAACGCGTGCCTTGGCTGTCATGCTGCCCGCTCCGGCAACGTCTCGAGGAAACGCGCGAACCCCGCAACCGGCTCGCGGTCGGTGACGAGCGAGTTCTCGACAGCGCCGGTGTCGACGTGGCCGAGCGACATGCCGCACACCAGCTGCTCGTTGTCCGGCGCTCCGAGCGCCGCCGTGATGATGCGGTGGAACTGCGTGAAAGCGGCCTGCGGGCAGGTGTGCAGGCCGTGGCCGCGCGCCGCCACCATCACCGCCTCGAGGAACATGCCGAAGTCGAGCCAGCTTCCCTGGCGCATCACCCGGTCGATCGTGAACATCAGCCCGACCGGCGCGTCGAAGAAGGCGTAGTTGCGGCGATGCTGCGCGTGCATCCGCGCCTTGTCGGCCTTGCCGATGCCGAGCAGGCCGTACAGGTCCCAGCCGACCTTGCGCCGGCGGTCGATGTAGGGCGAGCGCCACTCCGTGGGGTAGTAGGCGTACTCCTCGGTGTTCGCCTCTCGCTCGACCGGGTCGTCGTACGCGGCGGTGAGCCGATCGGAGAGCGCACGCAGCGCGTCGCCGGTCAGCACGTAGACCTTCCAGGGCTGCGTGTTGGTGCCCGACGGCGCGCGTGACGCGACCTCCAGGATGCGCTCGATCGTGGCCCTCGGCACCGGCGTCGGCAGGAAGGCGCGCATCGATCGCCGCGACGTGATCGCGTCGTCGACCGCACGTGTGGTGTCGGGACTCGGGGCGGCGAATGGGGTCATCGAAGACTTTCAATTGCGCGTTGCAACGCGTCCGGAAGCGGGACGGGCCGTTGCGTGACCCGGTCGACGTAGACATGGACGAACTCACCGTGCGCCGCGGTGGAGTCGGCGTCGGCAGCGAAGATGCCGATGCCATAGCGCACGCTGGTGCGGCCCACCTCGATCACGCGCAGGCCGGCCACGACCGCCTGCGGAAACGACAGCGGCGCGAAATAGTGGCAGTGCGTCTCGACGACGTAGCCGATCGTCGACCCGCGCCGCACGTCGAGCGCGCCGGAGGCGATCAGGTAGCCGTTGACGGCCGTGTCGAAGAGGCTGTAGTAGACGACGTTGTTGAGGTGCCCGTAGGTGTCGTTGTCCATCCAGCGCGTGGTGAGCGGCAGGTGGTGGCGAAACGCCGAGCGGGGCAACGGCAGCGCGCGTTCCTTCATCACGCCGATTCTTTCATCGACGCAGTCTGGCGCCACCGTAGGACGCCGACCCTAATTTGCTGCGTTGCAGCAAAAAGCGCTTGCAATGGTCGGATCCCTCTCTATACTTGCGGATTGTGCAGTGCAGCAAAAGCGGCGCCGCAGCAGCGAATCGATCCCACATTCCAAAGGAGACCCTCATGATGACCGTCGAACAAATGATGTCCACCCACAAGACCAACGTCGAAACGCTCTTCGGCCTTTCCGGCATCGCCTTCGAAGGCGTCGAGAAGCTCATCGACCTGAACGTCCGGGCAACGCGCGCCATCATGGCCGAAGCCGCCGAGGGCACGCAGGCCCTGTTGTCGGTGAAAGATCCGCAGGAGTTCGTCGCTCTCCAGGCCGGCTGGATGCAGCCGACCGCCGAGAAGGCAGCCGCCTACGGCCGCAGCGTCTACGAGATCACCTCGTCGACCAGCGCCGAAGTCAGCCGTGTGGCCGAAGCGACCGCCGCCGACTCGCAGAGCAAGTTTCTCGCCCTGGTCGACACCGCGGTCAAGAACGCTCCCGCCGGGACCGAGAACGCCGTCGCGCTGATGAAGTCGGCCGTCGCCGCCGCGAACAACGCGTTCGAGAGCGCGCAGAAGGCCGCCAAGCAGGCCGTGCAGGTCGCCGATGCCAATGTCCAGGCGATGTCCTCGACGGCGGTGCGTGCCACGCAGCAAGCCGCAGCGAAGGTCAAGCGCGTCGCCTGACGCGAACGCGTCCACCACGCCCCTCGGGCGTGGGCGACAAGGCCCGGCTCCGCCGGGCCTTTTTTTTCGATCGCTCCCGCCGCTCGTCATGCCTTATGCCGCAGGCCAATAACGCCATGACGAAACGATCGTTCCTCCGCGAGGCCATCTTGCCTAGAGTCCGCGGTCGCCTGCGCACGGCGCGATCCCGCACCGCGCCGGCCGACCTTCCGAACGACCATGTATCGATATTCCGATTTCGACCGGCGCTTCGTCCACCAGCGCGCCGCCCAGTTCCGCGACCAGCTCGAGCGCCACCTAGCCGGCGAGCTGCCGGGCGACGACTTCAAGGCGCTGCGGCTGCAGAACGGCTGGTACGTGCAACGCCATGCGCCGATGCTGCGCGTGGCCGTTCCCTACGGCGAGGTGAGCTCGACGCAACTGCGAGCGCTCGGCCGCATCGCGCGTGAGTTCGACGGCCGCGACGGTGGCCCCTATGCGACCACCGCGCAGCGGGCCGGGCTCGGCGGCGGCTTCGGCCACTTCACGACGCGCCAGAACTGCCAGTTCAACTGGATCGCCCTCGAGGATGCAGCCGACGTCATGGACCTCCTCGCCGGCGCCGACCTGCACGGCATCCAGACCAGCGGCAACTGCATCCGCAACATCACGAGCGACGCGCTCGCCGGCGTCGCTGCCGACGAGATCGTCGACCCGCGGCCCTACTGCGAGATCCTGCGCCAGTGGAGCACGCTGCACCCGGAGTTCGCGTTCCTGCCGCGCAAGTTCAAGATCGCCGTCAGTGGCGCCACCGAAGACCGCGCCGCGACCGGGTGGCACGACATCGGCCTGCAGCTGCTGAAAGACCACGCCGGCGAGGTCGGCTTCCAGGTGCGCGTCGGCGGTGGCATGGGCCGGACGCCGGTCATCGGCGCGGTCCTGCGCGAGTTCCTGCCGTGGAAGCAGGTGCTCGTCTACATCGAGGCGATCGTGCGCGCCTACAACCGGTACGGCCGGCGCGACAACCTCTACAAGGCGCGCATCAAGATCCTCGTCAAGGCCGAGGGGCAGAGGTTCATCGACACGGTGGAGGCCGAGTTCGCCGCCATCCTCGGACGCGACTCCGAAGGTGGTGCGCACCTTCTGACCGACGCCGAGCTCGAGCGGATGCAGGCGCATTTCGAGTTGCCCGAGGGGGTCGCCTCGGCGAGCGATGCGCCGACGCGTGCGCCCTGCGACCGCGTGCCGGTCGCGTACACGCGCTGGCTCGAGCGCAACGTGCACCCGCACCGCCTCGCCGGCTACCGCGCCGTCACCCTCTCGCTCAAGCGCGCCGGGCAGCCGCCGGGAGACGCGTCGGCCGACCAGATGGACGCGGCGGCCGACATCGCCGACCGCTTCAGTTGCGGCGAGGCGCGCGTCTCGCACGATCAGAATCTCGTGCTGCCGTGGGTGCGCGAGGGCGAGCTGGCGGCGCTCTGGCAGGCTGCCCGCGAATCGGGCTTCGCGTCGCCCACCGTTGGGTTCCTCACCGACATGATCGCTTGCCCCGGCGGCGACCTGTGCGCCCTCGCCAACGCCCGCTCGATCCCGATCGCCGCCGCCATCGACGAGCGCTTCGCCGACCTCGACGAGCTGCACGACATCGGCGACGTCGACCTGCACATCAGCGGCTGCATCAACTCGTGCGGCCATCACCACAGCGGCCACATCGGCATCCTCGGCGTCGACAAGGACGGGCAGGAGTGGTATCAGGTCTCGCTCGGCGGCTCGGACGGGTCGACGCTCTCGGGCAGCGCGGTGCCCGGCAAGGTGATCGGCCCGTCGTTCGCCGCCGATGAAGTTCCGGACGTCATCGAAGCCATCGTCGACACCTACCGTGCCGAACGCGCGCCGGGCGGCGAGCACCTGGTCGACACCGTGCGTCGCATCGGCCTCGACCCGTTCAGGTCGGCCGCGAACGCGGTCCGGCGCGCAACGGCGGTGCAGCCGTGAACGCCGCCGATGTCCGGATGCGCTTCGCCTCGGCCGACGAGCCGTGGGACGACGCGCGGCACATCGCCTTCGGCCCCGGGGTCGACCTCGAAGCAGCCGCGCCGAAGCTCGCTGGCCGCGCCGTCGTCGCGCTCGACTTCCCGAAGTGGACCGACGGCCGCAGCTACAGCATCGCGCACGTGCTGCGCACCCGCTGCGGCTACGCGGGCGAGATCCGTGCCACCGGCGAGGTGCTGGCCGACATGCTGCCCCTGCTGGCACGCTGCGGATTCGACGCCGTCGTTTTGCGGGCCGGCCAGTCGGTCGACGTCGCGAAGCGCGCCCTCGGTTTCTTCCCTGACGGCCACTACCAGGGCGACGTGCTCGATCCCGTGCCGCGGTTCGCGCGCGCCACGACGTCGTGAGCCGGCCGGCCCCTTCCACTGGCCGCGTGGTCTTCGTCGGCGCCGGCCCCGGCGCCGCCGACCTCATCACGCTGCGCGGCGTCGAGCGGCTCGCTGCCGCCGACATCGTGCTGATCGACGCGCTGGTCGACCCCCTGCTCCGCCGCCACGCGCCGAACGCCCGCTGGATCGACGTCGGCAAGCGCGGCTACCCGAAGTCGGCGGCGCAGGCGACGATCGACGCGCTCCTCGTCCGCCATGCGCGGGCCGGCCGGCTGGTCGTGCGCCTCAAAGGCGGTGACCCGAGCGTGTTCGGCCGACTCGAGGAAGAGCTGGAAGCACTCGCCGCGGCCGGCATCGACTGCGAGATCGTGCCCGGCATCACCGCCGCGAGCGCGGCCGCGGCCGTCACGCGCAGGCCGCTCACGCGGCGCGGCCGCGGCCGCAGCGTCGCGCTCACCACGGCGATGAGCACGACCGTCAGCGGCGACGCCGAGCTCGTCGGCGGCCGCCATGCCGATTCCGAGGTGTTCTACATGGCCGGCCGACAGCTCGGCGCGCTCTCCCGGCGGCTCGTCGCCGCGGGCTGGCCGCCGGAGACCGCCACCGCGGTCGTGTCGCGCGCCGGCTCGGCCGACGAGCTCGCCAGCGATCACACCGTCGCAACACTCGGTGCAGCGGCCGTGCTGCACGCCGGGCGCCCGGCGGTGGTGGTCGTCGGCGTGGCCGCAGAGCCCGTGCAGGCAGGGCGCGAATTCGGCCCGAGCCTAGAATCGCGCCGCTTCGCTCGGCCCGACCCTCGGGCACTCCAGCCCTCGCCATGACCCACGTCGTCCTCGAATCCTGCATCCGCTGCAAGTACACCGATTGCGTCGACGTGTGCCCGGTCGACTGCTTTCGCGAAGGCCCGAACTTCCTCACGATCGACCCCGACGAGTGCATCGACTGCGCCGTGTGCATTCCAGAGTGCCCGGTCAATGCGATCGTGCCGGAGGAAGACGTTCCGGGCGACCAGCAGCACATGACGCCACTCAACGCCGAGCTCGCCAAGCAATGGCCGAGCATCACGCGTCGCAAGGCGCCGCTGCCCGACGCCGACGACTGGAAGGACAGGACGGGCAAGCTCGACGAGCTCGCTCGCTGAGCGGCACAGGCCGGTCGCCGCCATGAACGCGACCGCAGCGAGCCACAACGCCGTCGAGACCGACGTGCTCATCGTCGGCGCCGGCCCCGTCGCACTGTTCCAGGTGTTCCAGCTCGGCCTTCTCGAGCTGCGCGCCGAGGTCGTCGACTCGCTTCCGTACGTGGGCGGCCAGTGCGTCGAGCTCTACGCCGACAAGCCGATCTACGACATCCCGTCGATCCCGGTGTGCAGTGGCCGCGAACTGGTCGAGCGGCTGCAGAAGCAGGCCTCGCCGTTCCAGACCGGCTTTCATCTCGGCCGCCAGGTCAGCGCCGTCACGTCGCGCGACGACGGCCGCTTCGACGTCGGGACCGACGGCGGCGATCGCTTCTTGTGCGGCGCCGTCGTGATTGCAGCCGGCGTCGGCGCATTCATGCCGCGTCGCCTGAAGCTGGAGGGGCTCGACCGCCACCGCGGCACGCAGGTCTTCGAGGTCGATCCGGGCGTCGACGCTTTGGCCGGCCGTCATGTCGTCGTCGTCGGCGGCACCGGCGCGGTCGTGGGCTCCGCGCTCGGCGCCGTCGCCGCCGACGCGGCGAGCGTCACCGTCGTGCATCGCAAGGACGACTTCGACGCCGACACGCCGATGCTGGACGCGTTCGCCAGCGCGCGCACCGCAGGGCGCATCGCCTTCGTCGCCGGCCAGCCGAGCGCGATCCGCGAAGACGACGAAGGGCGGCTGAGCGCGCTCGTCGTCGCCGCCAACGACGGCGGCGACCCGGTCCTGCCGTGCGACCTCCTGCTGGTGCTCCTCGGCTGGAGCCCCAAGCTCGGGCCGATCGCCGACTGGGGCATGGCGCTCGAGAAGAAGCAGCTCGTCGTCGACACCGAGCGCTTCGAGACCTCGGTTCGCGGCATCTTCGCCGTCGGCGACGTGAACACCTATCCGGGCAAGCTGAAGCTGATCGTCTCGGGCTTCCACGAAGCCACGCTGGCGGCACGCGCGATCGCGGCGCGGATCCATCCCGATCGCCACGAACCGCTGCTCTACACGACGACGAGCCCGAAGCTGCATCGCCTGCTGGGAGTCCAGGACACGACGGCATAATCGCGTCTTCCGCTAGGGGTGTTGGCCGCCGCGAATCGCGACGGCCGACTGAGACAGTCCCTTCGAACCTGATTGAGGTAATCCTCGCGCAGGGAAGCAAGCCGAACACAGGCCGCCGTCGCCGGGGCCGCGGCCCATCGTCCCTGCCATCGAATCGATCGCAGCACACGATGGCCACCTTCCGCACCACCTCCCGCTCGACCTTCGCCGCCCTCCTCGGCTGTACCGCCCTCGGCGTCGCCGCCCAAGCGCAGACCGGCGAGACGCTCGCGCCCGTCGTGGTCATCGGGCAACGTCCGGTGTCGGCGTCGGTCGCCGGCTTCGTCGACGTCCCCCTGTCGCGGGCGCCCCTGCAGGCGACGACGATCGATGCCGAGCAGATCCGCAACGCGGGCGTGCGCCGCCTGTCCGACCTCACACGCTTCGACGCGTCGACCTCCGACGCCTACAACACCGAGGGCTACACCGACTCGTTCATCGTGCGTGGCTTCGTCATCGACAACCGCTTCAACTTCCGCCGCGACGGCCTGCCGATCAACGCCGAGACCTCGATCCCGCTCGACAACAAGGCGCGCGTCGACATCCTCAAGGGCACGAGCGGCATCCAGTCGGGAACGAGCGCGCCGGGTGGCCTGGTCGACCTCATCGTCAAGCGGCCGACCGACGCCGCCGTGTCGTCGGCGTTCCTCGAGTTCCGCCAGCGCGCCAGCCTGCTCGGCAGCGTCGACCTGTCGCGGCGGTTCGGCGAAGGCGGCGCGTTCGGCGTGCGCTTGAACGCCGCGGCGGAGACCATCGACCCGCAGGTGCGAAATGCCCGCGGCCATCGCACGCTCGCGGCGGTCGCGACCGACTGGCGTGCGACGGGATCGACGCTGGTGGAGGCCGAAGTCGAGACCAGCCGCCGTTCGCAGCCGAGCGTGCCCGGCTTCAGCGTCCTCGGCGACCGCGTCCCGGAGGTGCCCGAACCACGTCTGAACCTCAACAACCAGCGCTGGTCTCGCCCGGTGGTGTTCGACGGCAACACCGCGTCGCTGCGGATCACGCAACGGCTCGCGCCCGACTGGCGCGTGATCGCCCACGGCCTCACGCAACGCCTGCGAACCGACGACCGCATCGCCTTCCCGTTCGGCTGCACCGCCGCCGACGACACCTACTACGCCGACCGCTACTGCCCCGACGGCACCTTCGACCTCTACGACTTCCGCAGCGAGAACGAGCGCCGGCGCGAAGACGTGGCCGACGTGACGCTGCACGGCGCCTTCGCCTCGGGCCCGCTGCGACACACGTTCGGCATCGGCGGGCTGCGCAGCATCGTGCGCATCCGCTCGCAGGGCAACGCCTTCAACTACGCCGGCACGGGCAACGTAGACGGCACGCTGCAGGTTCCGTCGGCAGCCGACATCACGGCGCCGAACACGAACCGCGACGAGCGCTCGACCGAATTGCACGTCCGCGACCGCATCGCGTTCGGCGAGCAGACGGCGCTGTGGCTCGGAGCGCGCCACACGCGACTCTTCCGTTCCAACGTGGGAACCGACGGATCGGCACCGACGGACTACCGGCAGACCTTCACCTCGCCGTTCATCGCCGCCACACGCGAGATCGGCGCCGGCACACTGCTCTACGCGAGCTGGAGCCGCGGCGTGGAATCCGATGTGGCGCCGAACCTGCCGATCTACGCGAACTTCGGGCAGGCCCTGCCCG
>JBBSPY010000137.1:0-8850 GCA_038258415.1 Burkholderiales bacterium | reverse complement strand
GTGCGCGTAGTGTCGGTTCGCCGTCTCGTACTCCACGTGCGCCGTCGAGATCGTGATACCACGTGCCTTCTCCTCCGGCGCCGCGTCGATCTGGTCGTAACCCTTCGCCTCGCCACCAAACTTGCGCGCCAGCACCGTCGTGATCGCCGCCGTCAAGGTCGTCTTGCCGTGGTCCACGTGCCCAATCGTCCCCACGTTCACGTGCGGCTTGGTGCGCTCGAATTTGCTCTTGGCCATTTGCGAAAAACTCCGACTGACTGTTTCCGAATCCGATGTTTCGACGATGCGTTCTTGGTGCCCATGGCGCGGATCGAACGCGCGACCTCTCCCTTACCAAGGGAGTGCTCTACCACTGAGCCACATGGGCTGTTTTCCGCTGGAGCGGGAGACGGGAATCGAACCCGCGTCATCAGCTTGGAAGGCTGGGGTTCTACCACTGAACTACTCCCGCTTCGCCCCGCGCTCCTTGTTGGCACCCTGGTGGAGGAGGCTGGATTCGAACCAGCGTAGGCGTAAGCCAACAGATTTACAGTCTGCCCCCTTTAGCCACTCGGGCACCCCTCCGAGGGAACCGGGGAATATAGCACGGCAGCACGCCACGCCGAGGGCCGATCGGCGTCATCTGCACTCGCCGACCGCCCACCAGTCGACCCGGTCGGCGGTCGCCGCGAAATGGCTTCCGTCGGCCATGAACTCGCGGCGCAGGTCGTACGAGGGATGCCGCGATCGCAGCACCCGACAGGACTCCGACGCCGCGGCGGAAGCGAAGAACGCCTGCGCCTTGGCGCCCCAGAGCAGGAGTACCGGCGGTACTTGGAGATGAGACAACATCGAGACAATTTCGACAGTGAGCGCCTGCCAACCACAACCGAGATGGCTGCCGCTGCGGCCGACCTCGACGGTGAGCGCGGGGTTCAGCAGGAGCACCCCGCGGCGTGCCCAGTCGTCGAGACGCCACTGTGCAGGTGGCGCGAAACCCGGACGGTCGGCCGCAAGCACCTCGAACAATCGCGCCAGGGAACGGGGCCGGCCCTGCGCCGCCGAGAAGGCGAGCCCGTCGGCGTGGCCGGCCGTCGGATACGGATCCTGGCCGACGACGACGACGCGCACGTCCGCGGGCGCGACGAGCCGAAGCGCGCGGAAAGGATCGTCGGGGGCGATCTCGCGGTCGCCCGAGACCCGCACGACAGACGCGGCGACGGCGTCGAGCCGCTCCGGCGTCCACCCGGGCAGCACCGCGCGCCACGCCGCCGGAATCGTCGCGAAGGTGGCGGCGAGGTCGCTCGCCTTCACCGTTTCATCCGCTTCATTCCCTTTGTCCGATTAGCGTCGCCAGCGCCTTGCCCGGGTCCTCGGCGCGCATGAGCGACTCGCCGACGAGCACGGCGTGCACGCCCGCGCTGCGCAGGCGCGCCACGTCGTCGGGCGTGCGGATGCCGCTCTCGCTGACGACGGTGCGGTCTTCGGGAACGCGCCCGGCCAGACGCAGCGTCGTCTCGACCGTGACCACGAAGGTGCGCAGGTCGCGGTTGTTGATGCCGACGAGCGGCGTCTGCAGGCGCAGCGCCCGGTCGAGCTCGCGCTCGTCGTGCACCTCGACGAGCACGGCGAGGCCGAAGGCGCGCGCCGTCTGCTCGAAGTCGGCGAGCTCGGCGTCGTCGAGCACGGCGGCGATCAGCAGGATCGCGTCTGCGCCGATCGTCCGCGCCTCGGCGATCTGCCACACGTCGACGGTGAAATCCTTGCGCAGCACCGGCAGCGCGCACGCGGCCCGTGCCGCGCGCAGGTCGTCCGCCGAACCCTGGAAGAACCGCGCGTCGGTCAGCACGCTGAGACACGCGGCGCCGCCCGACTGGTAGCCCGCGGCGATTTCCGCCGGCCGGAAGTCGGCCCGGATCACGCCCTGGCTCGGGCTCGCCTTCTTGACCTCGGCGATGACCGCGGTGCCGCCAGCCTCGATCCGGGCGCGCATCGAGCCTGCGAAGTCACGCGGTCCGGCGCTCCCGTCCCGCATCTGCTCGGCCTCGCTGCGCAGCGAGGCGTAGGCCCGCTTCGACTTGCCGGCCGCGACCTCGTCGCGCTTGGCGGCGACGATGGTGGCGAGGATGCCGGACGTCATCGCGCCGCGGCGCTCGCCGCCGCCTCGCCCTGCACGAACGCGACGAAGGCGTCGAGCCGCGCCTTTGCGCGCCCTTCGGCGATCGCGGCGCGGGCGAGCTCGATGCCCTCGGCGATGCCGGGTGCGACGTTGGCCGCGTAGAGCGCGGCACCGGCGTTGAGCAGCACGACGTCGCGGGCCGGGCCGGGCTCGTCGGCGAGCACGCCGAGCAGCATCGCCTTCGACTCGGCCGGCGATTCGACGCGCAAGGCTCGATTGCTCGCCATGGTGAAGCCGAAGTCTTCCGGGTGGATCTCGTATTCGCGGATGGCGCCGTCCTTCAGCTCGCCGACCATCGTCGTCGCGCCGAGCGAGACCTCGTCCATGCCGTCCTTGCCGTAGACGACGATCGCGTGCTCGGCGCCGAGCCTCTCGAGCGCGCGAATCTGGATGCCGACGAGGTCGGAGTGGAACACGCCCATCAGGATGTTCGGCGCTTCGGCCGGGTTGGTGAGCGGCCCGAGGATGTTGAAGATGGTGCGGATGCCAAGCTCGCGACGCACCGGGCCGACGTTCTTCATCGCCGGGTGGTGGTTGGGGGCGTACATGAAGCCGATGCCGGTGGCGTCGATCGAGCGCGACACCTGTTCGGCCGTCAGCGTCATCGGCACGCCGAGCGCCTCCAGCACGTCGGCGGCGCCGGACTTACTCGACACGCCGCGGTTGCCGTGCTTGCTGACGCGAGCGCCGCAGGCCGCGGCGACGAACATCGAGCAGGTCGAGATGTTGAAGGTGTGAGAACCGTCGCCGCCCGTGCCGACGATGTCGACCAGATGCGTGCGGTCGACGACGTGGACCTTGTTCGCGAACTCGCGCATCACCTGCGCCGCGGCGGTGATCTCGCCGATCGTCTCCTTCTTCACGCGCAGGCCGACGAGCATCGCCGCCATCATCACCGGGCTCATCTCGCCGCCCATGATGCGGCGCACGATCGCCAGCATCTCGTCGTGGAAGATCTCGCGGTGCTCGATCGTGCGCTGCAGCGCGTCGGTGTCGTTGATCGCCATCGTCGGCCTCGTTGAAGGGTGGGTGGTCATCATGCCGGCCTCGACGCGTCGAGGAAGTTGCGCAGCAGGGCGTGGCCGTGCTGCGTGAGGATGGACTCGGGGTGGAACTGCACGCCCTCGAGTGGCGTTCGGGTCGAGGCGAGCGCGGTGTGACGCACGCCCATGACCTCGCCGTCGTCGCTGCTCGACGTGACCTCGAGCTCCGGGGGCATCGAGCCGCGCTCGATCGCCAGCGAGTGGTAGCGGATCACCTCGAATTCGCTCGGCAAACCCGCGTAGACGCCTCTGCCGTCGGTCGAGATGCGGCTCGTCTTGCCGTGCATGAGCCGCGCCGCGCGCACCACGCGGCCGCCGAGCGCCGCGCCGATCGCCTGGTGCCCAAGGCACACGCCCAGGATCGGCAGACGGCCGGTGAACGCCTCGACGGCGGCGATGCACACGCCCGCTTCCGCCGGCGAGCAGGGCCCCGGCGACAGGACCAGTCGGTCGGGATGCAGCGCGGCGATCCCAGCGACGTCGATCGCGTCGTTGCGGACGACCCGCACGTCTTCGCCGAGCTCGCCGAAATACTGCACGAGGTTGAAGGTGAAGCTGTCGTAGTTGTCGATCATGAGGAGCATGGTCAGAACCCCTCCTCGACGAGTTCGGCCGCCCGAACGAGCGCCCGCGCCTTCGCTTCCGTTTCCTGCCACTCGAGCTCGGCCACCGAGTCGGCGACGATGCCGGCCGCCGCCTGCACGTGCAGCACCCCGTCCTTGACGATGCCGGTGCGGATGGCGATCGCGACGTCCATGTCGCCGGCGAAGCTGATGTAGCCGCAGGCGCCGCCGTAGAGGCCGCGCTTGACCGGCTCGAGCTCGTCGATGAGCTCCATCGCCCGGACCTTCGGTGCGCCGGTCAGCGTGCCGGCGGGGAACGACGCCTTCAGCACGTCGATCGCCGAGAGGCCGGGTCGAAGCGTTCCCTGGACGTCGCTGACGATGTGCATCACGTGCGAGTAGCGCTCGACGGCGAACGCCTCGGTCACCTTCACGCTGCCGACGGTGGCGATGCGGCCGATGTCGTTTCGCGCGAGGTCGATCAGCATCACGTGCTCGGCGCGCTCCTTCGGGTCGCCGAGGAGCTCGATCTCGAGCGCGCGATCCTGCTCCGGCGTCGCGCCGCGGGGCCGGGTGCCGGCGAGCGGCCGGATCGTCACGGTCTCGCTGCCGTCGGCCATCCGTTCCTGCCGCACCAGGATCTCGGGCGACGCGCCGACGATCTGGAAGTCGCCCATGTCGTAGAAGAACATGTAGGGCGACGGGTTCAGCGAGCGCAGCGCCCGGTACAGCGCCAGCGGCGACGCCGTGTATCGCTTGGTCAGCCGCTGCGAGATCTGCACCTGCATCATGTCGCCGGCGGCGATGTATTCCTTGGCGCGCGCGACCGCGGCCAGGTAGTCGGCCTTGGCGAACGCGCGTTCCACCGGCGCCGGGCTGGCGCGCTCGACGACCGGCGCGTCGACGCTGCGGCGCAAGCGGTCCGACAGCTCGACGAGCCGCCGCCTCGCCCGCGGGTGCGCCTCGCGCTCGGACGGATCGGCGTAGACGATGAGGTAGAGCCGCCCGGAGAGGTTGTCGATGACGGCAAGCTCCTCGCACTGCACGAGCAGCAGGTCGGGCATGTCGATGCCGCCGTCCTTCGCTGTCCTGGCGAGCTTCGGCTCGATCCAGCGCACGGCGTCGTAGCCGAAATAGCCGGCCAGGCCGCCGCAGAAGCGCGGCAGGCCGGGGCGCAGCGCCACCTTGAAGCGGCGCTGGTAGTCGGCGACGAAGTCGAGCGGGTTGCCGCCGTGCCGCTCGACAACCTCGCCGTCGGTCACGACCTCGGTGGCATCGCCGCTCGCCCGCAGCAGCGTGCGCGCCGGCAGGCCGATGAAGCTGTAGCGGCCGAAGCGCTCGCCGCCAACGACCGACTCCAGCAGGAAGGTCGATGGCGCACCACGCGGGTCGCCACCCGTCGCGAGCTTGAGGTAGAGCGAGAGCGGCGTCTCGAGATCCGCGAACGCTTCGGCGATCAGCGGGATGCGGTTGTAGCCCTGGATCGCAAGGCTCCTGAATTCGAGTTCGGTCATCGTGATCGCGGCCCACCGGAGCGCCGGCCTGGGAAGCGGCGGCGGTCGCCGTCGCGTGGATTCGTTCAGCGGGACGCGGGTCTCGCGTTCACCGCACGTCTCACGGGCGCGGCGCCGATCGGATCAGCGCGTGCCCGTCGAACGGCAGCGACGCCAGGGCCAGGCTCCCCGGTCGATCGGACCCGCGTGGCGGTCAGACGGCCTGGTGGTGGCGCAGCAGCGTCGCAGGGAGATCACACCTGGCAGTGTAGCAATGCACGCGCGACGTTCTTGCGTCATCGAAGCACGCAGCGGGGCCTACACCCCGCGACGCAGCGTCCGATCATGTGCGGGTGTCCACGGAAGCCGCTGCCCCGCCTCGCATCCTCGTCGTCGCGGAGGGCGACGCCGACGCGCGGGCCGTCGCCTCGACGCTGGCCGAGCTGGGCAGCATCGACGCGCACGGCTGCATCGCCGGCGATGCCGACGCCCCGCGCGCCGACGTCGTGGTCCTCGCGTTCGCGTCGCTCGAGGCCTGTCGCCGCCACGCCAGCGCGCTCCGTCCGGCCGCGGCGGACGGCGTCGGGCAGACGGCCACCGCGCCGACCCTGGTGCTGCGCTGCGGCGCCGATGACGCCGGAGCGGCAGCACGATGCGTGCGGGACGGCCTCGTCGACGACTACGCGGTGGCGAGCGGGCCGGCGGCCGAGGCCGACCCGGACCGGCTGCTCACCGCCGTATTCGGCGCGCGCCGACTCTCGGCCTCGCTCGCCGCGGCGCCCGCCGGCCGCGCCACCCGCACCCGTCCGCTCGTCTTCGTGGTGGAGGACGACGTGTTCACGCGTGAGCTCGTGTCGGCCTCGCTCGGCTACGACGAGCTCGACCTCGCGTTCGAGGGCGACGGCTCGCTGGCGCTGCAGCGGATCCGCGAGACGAGACCCGATCTGGTCCTGATGGACGTGATGCTCCCGGGTCGCGACGGGGTGACCCTCACGCAGATGCTGAAGTCCGATCAGGCGCTGCGCGGGATCCCGATCGTCATGCTCACCGGCGAGGCACGGCGCGACATCATCAAGCGCAGCCTCGACGCCGGTGCCGCCGATTTCGTGGTCAAGCCCTTCTTGCCCGATGCACTGCGCGGCAAGATCGCCAAGTACCTGCCGGCGCCGGCGTGACCCGGCGACCCCTAGCTCACACCTTCAGCGTCCGGCGGCGACCGGGATGCCCTTGAACTGACCGGCCACCGCGGGACCCGACGGCTTCGGGTAGCGCTCGGGATCGAAGCGCGACAGCAGCTCGCGCTCGCGGGCTCGGGCGATCGCCAGGCTCGCCAGCTTGACGTGGCCGTAGCCGCGGATCGACGCCGGGATGTTGGCGACCGCGACGGCGGCCTGTCGCCTGGTCGTCGGCGCGTTCGCATCCAGGCCGGAGAGCAGCTCGTGGATGCGCGCCTCGTACTCGTCGATCAGCTTCCGCTCGAGGCGACGCTCTTCGGTGCGGCCGAACGGATCGAACGGCGTGCCGCGCAGCGCCTTGCCGCGCGCGAGCACCTTGAGCAGCGGGAACATCCACGGGCCGAAGCGCTTCTTGGTCGGCAACTTGCTCACACCGCCCTTCGGCTTCACGATGGCCGGCGGCGCCATCCAGAACTCGAGCGTCGGCTCGCCTTCGAACTGCTCGGCGAGCTGGCGCCGGAACACGCCGTCGGTGTAGAGACGCCCAACCTCGTATTCATCCTTGTAGGCCATGAGCTTGCGCATCTGCGTGGCCACGGCGCGGGTCAGCGGCATGGCGGCTTCGGCCCACTCGGCTTCGTGCGCACGAACGCGGGCAACCAGATCGCGATAACGCTTCGCGTAGCGCTCGTTCTGGTAGTCGACGAGGAAGCGAGCGCCGCGCTCGACGAGCGCGTCAAGCGGCTCGTCGGGCGTGCCGGCGAGCGCGTCGTCCTGATGCTGCGGCGCACTCCCGGCGAGCAATTCGTGGCAGGCGGACAGGTCCGCAGCGGCGAGCCGGCCGAGCGAGAACGCAGTCAGGTTGCTGTCGACCGCGACGCCGTTGAGCTCGATGGCGCGCCGGATCGCCGCGAGGCCGACCGGCACCAGGCCGCGCTGCCACGCGTAGCCCATGGCCACGATGTTCGAGACGATGGAGTCTCCGAGGAACGACTCGGCCAGCGCCTGCGCGTCCATCGTCTCGACACGATCCTCGCCGGCGGCGAACGCGAGCTTGTCGAGCAGGGCGTCGATGCGAAGGTCGGCGTCGGGGTTCGACAGCGACTCGGCGACCGCCGTTTCGTGCGTGCTGGCGAGCACCCGCGTGCGGCCGTGGCGCACCGTCTGCAGCGCGTCGGGCGACGCAGCGACGACGACGTCGCAGGCGAGCAGCGCGTCGGCCTGCTGCGCATCGATGCGCACCTGGTTGAGCGCCGCCTTGTCGCGGGCGAGTCGCACGAACGAGAGCACCGAGCCGCCCTTCTGCGCGAAGCCCATGAAGTCGAGCACGCTCGCCGAATGGCCCTCGAGGTGCGCCGCCATCGCGATCACGGCGCCGACGGTCACGACACCCGTGCCGCCGACGCCGGTGACGAGCAGGTCGTAGGGACCGGTCCAGCGGTGCGCGCCGGGCGACGGCAGCGCGGAGACATGACGAGCGAACGCTTCGGCGGCTGGCCCGGACAGCGCGCCGGGGCGCTTGCGCAACTGCCCGCCGATGACCGACACGAAACTCGGGCAGAAGCCCTTCGCACACGAGTAGTCCTTGTTGCACGACGACTGGTCGATGCGGCGCTTGCGGCCGAGCTCCGTTTCCTCCGGCACGACGGCGACGCAATTCGACTGCACCGAGCAATCGCCGCAGCCCTCGCACACGCGCTCGTTGATGAAGAGGCGTTTCGCGGGGTCGACCAGCTCGCCCTTCTTCCGGCGGCGCCGCTTCTCGGCCGCGCAGGTCTGCTCGTAGATCAGCACCGTCACGCCCGGCATCTCGCGCAGGCGCCGCTGCACGTCGTCGAGTGCGTCACGCCCGAAGAACTCGGTGTACGCGGGAAAGCGATCCTTCTGCCGGTCGTACTTCGCGATGTCGTCTGACAGCACGACGACCTTCGCCGCGCCCTCGGCCTCGACCTGGCGCGCGACCCTGTCGACCGAGATCGTGCCGTCGACCGGCTGGCCGCCCGTCATCGCCACGGCGTCGTTGAAGAGGATCTTGTAGGTGAGCGTCGCCTTGGCGGCGATCGCCTGACGGATCGCGAGATAGCCCGAGTGGTAGTAGGTGCCGTCACCGAGGTTCTGGAAGACGTGCGGCACCTTGGTGAACATCGCGTGCGACACCCAGTCGACGCCTTCGCCGCCCATCTGGATCAGGCCCTCGGTGTCGCGGTCCATCCACGACGCCATGAAATGGCAGCCGATGCCGGCCTGTGCGCGTGAGCCTTCGGGCACGCGCGTCGACGTGTTGTGCGGGCAGCCGGCGCAGAAGTAGGGCACGCGCTTGACGGCGTCGCCGGCGTTGGAGAGCAGCTCCGGCAGCGTGAAGTCGACGACCAGGTGACGCCGGTCGAGCGTCTGGAACCTTGCGGCGAGCCAGGCCGC
>JBBSPY010000136.1:0-8951 GCA_038258415.1 Burkholderiales bacterium | reverse complement strand
CTGCGTGGTCGTCTCGCTGACGCTGCCGCCGTACGGGTCGGCATAGTCGAATCGGGTGCGCACGCTGGCGATGCCGGCGCGCGCCACGACGCTCCACGGTGCTGCCAGATTCCATCGGTGGCCGGCCGTCAGGCCGACACCACTGACCTTGAGTCGGCCCCCGAAGTCGATCCCCGACGACGTGCGGTCGCCACCGCGGAACCGGCCGGCGTCGAAGTACACCGCCTGCAGCTCCACCGCGTCGGCGATTCGCCAGCCAGCCTGGAGCTTCACGTGGGCGTCGCGGCGATCGCAGGCGAACGAGCCGACGCAGTCGATCCTGGCTTGATCGAGTCCGGCGCCGGCGCCGACGCTGAACTGCGCCGCCGCCGGGAGGGCCGCACAGCCGACGGCCAGCGCCAGCAGCGACTGCCGAGCCTTGCGCAGGGAGGTTGCGTTCGTCATGGTGCGACCTTTCGTGAAGGGTTCAGCTTGAAAGACGCAAACGAACCGGGAAAGGGATCACTTGTCCCGCCGGGGCCTCACAGGCTCGCCGACACGCCCGCCGGCATCGAGACGTTGATGCCGGCCGTGGCGGGCGTCGGGCCGGCGAGCGTCACGGGTGTCCACGCCGGCGGCATGGAATAGCGGCCATTGACGTCGGCGCCCTGCGCGCTCGCATTCCAGGTGTTGCCGACGGCGGTGAAGGAAAGCCCGGCGCTCAGGTTGGCCTTGACGCCCACGTTGGCGTTGCCGGCGATCGTGTTGAGGCCCGGCGACACCTGCGTGCCGAGGTCGACGCTGGCCTTGGTGAAGAGGGCCAGGCCGACGTCCGTGTTGCCCGAGATCGTGCTGCCGCGAAGCTTGAGCGTGCCACTCGTTTCGGAGAACTGCACGCCGATGCCGTTGCCGGTGACCGTCGCGTCGGCGATGTCGAATGCCGAACCGGCGCTGCCGGCCCAGTTGATGCCGTAACTGTTGCCGGTGAGGACGAGGCCGCTCGCGGTCAACACGGCCGCCGCGCCGGGGCCGATCTCGCTGGCAATGCCCGCATAGTTGGCGTTCATCGTCGTCGCCGTCAGCGAGATCGTGGCGGTCTGCGGCGTGGTCCGTACGCACACGCCCGTTCCGGGCGAGTGGTTGATCTGCACATGATCGAGCGTGACGTGAACCGCGCCGTCGATGACGATGACGCTGCCCTCCGGACAGTTCCCGGCAACGCCGATCTTGTCGAACACGCTGCCGTCCTTCACCAGCAGAGTGGCGGTGTTCGCCATCGCGATGCCGGTTCCGGTCCGGTTCTGCATCGTCACGCCCGAGAGCGTGAGCGAAGCGCTGCCCAGCACGTTCAGCAAGCCGCCGCCGTAGGCTGCGACGCCCAGGCCGTTGCCGTCGATCGTCCCGCCCTTCACGAGCAGCGTCGCGTTGCCCTGCACGGTGACGATGGCGCTGAAGCCGTTGGGCAACGCCTTCGTGTACACGCCGGCGGGAAGCGCGCCAGGCGTCATCGTCGTCGCGACGTTGCCGCCGACGAGGAGCGCACCCGGGCACCTGATGAGCACGCCGTCGAGGGCGAGCTGCGGCGTTCCGGTCGTCGACTGGGCGACGATCCGGCCGCACGACGAGCCGGCCAGGTCGAGCACGACGTCGCGCACCGAAGACGAACCGGCGACGTTGACCGTGATCCCGGCGAGCGTGGCCGCGCCCGGGTGAATCGCCTGCAGGCCGACGCGGTCGGGCAGCGTGATCGGTCCCTGCGTGCTCGGGTAGACGCCGTCGGCGAGGTACACCGTCGACCCCGCCGGCGTGGCCATGATGGCCTTGGCGATCGTCTGGCACGGCGCGGCTTGGGTGCAGGGGTTGCTGTCGAGGCCGGCGCCGAGGTCGACGAAGCGGTCGCTGCCCGCAGTGACCGTGACCGCCACCTGCGCCGTGACGGGAACGGTGGCGTTGGTCGCTGTCAGCGTGAATGTGGTGTTCGCCGTCACCGCAACGACGATGCTGCCGCCGGTCACGATGCCGACACCCTGGTCGATGGAGAGCGTGTCGGCGGCGGTTGTCGTCCAGGCGAGCGTGACGTTGCCACCGCCGACGGGAAGCGTCGCAGGCGTCGCGGTGAAAGACGCGATGGTCGGCAGCGCCGGCAGCGACTTCACCGCGTGGGCGGTGTTGCCAGCGCCGTCGTAGGCGTCGGCAGCGTAGCGGCCACCGTAGATGCTGGAAAGCGGCATTTCCGCCGAGACGAAGCGATATGGCGGGACCGTGACGGTGGCAAGGGCTACGCTGGCCACCATGGGAGGACTAGCGCTGAAGACGCTTTGGCGGAAGTTGACGCTCGCGATCCGTATGTCGTCGGTCGCGACGGCGTCCAGCGTCAGGGTGCCCATGCCCGCGCTCGTCGGCGTGACCGTCGCCGTGAGCTGGACCGTCGGCGGCGTCACGTCGCGGATGAGGCCGAAGATGCCTGGGACGAGGTGTGTCAAGGTCGCGCCCGACGTGTGCGCGGTGCTCGTACCGGGCCCGACGACGATCGGGCCCGCCTGGATGGACATCAGCGCCAGCTGGTTGAGGAAGCTGGAGCAGAAACCGAACGTCGTTGTCCACAAGGGGAAATTGAAGCCGTATGCCACTTCCGTCTCATCGGGTAGTCGCCGCGGCAATTCCGGAGGGCAGATGCCGTCCCATAGAGGGTCATCGAAGGTCTGGAAGTCCGAGGTCACGCTGATCCGGAACCTGCAAACCGTGCCGGGCGGAACCTCGTCGCCAGCGTGAATGCCGGGCTCGCAATCAATGAGACCCGGCCGGGGAACGAGCACCGCCGAAAGTCGATGTGCGCGCGACTTCTGACTGGACGACGTGCTGCTGGCACTGTCGGCCGGCAACGCGATCGAAAGCGTGGCGGGCGTTGCGAGCACCGTGTCCGGCGTGTCGAGCCGATAGGTCGTCCCCGGCAGGATCTGCGGGTCGGCCTTGAAGCCGTCGGTGACGGGCGTGAGGCCGACCTGAATCGAGTTGTCCAGTGCGCCGGCGGGCACCTCGAGCGTGGCCTTGCCGTCGGCCGAGCTGATCGTGGCGCCGGAAGGGCCGACGTTGCTCGCATCGGGCGTCTCGTCCGAGCCGCCACCACCGCAGCCCGCGAGGTTGGCGGCGACGATGAGAAACGCGCCGCACAGGGCGGAGAGCGGCGAACGGCGGCGATGCGACATGACGGCTCCCGCGCCGCGTCGAAATCGCGGCGTCTGCTCTCAAAGACGCAGACGCAGTCCCAAAGGGATCATCCGGGCCGTTTCTTCATCGCGTCGCCGCAACGGTGCGGCTTGCCGGCGCGGATGTCGGCGAGGTTGCGGTCCGTCACGGCGAGCTGCGCGGCGAGGCGCTGGTCGCCGGCATGGTCGCGCTCCATCGCGCGCCGGGCGGCGGCGTAGGCAGCGTCGGACTCGGCCGCATGCCCGGCCGCGAGGTGCGCTTCGGCGAGCGTGCTGAAGCCGACGACGATGTTCGGGCTCTTGTCGCCGACGTGCCGCCGAAAGCCGGCGATGGCCTGCTGGAGCGGCGGCACGGCCTCGGCGGGGCGTCCACCGAGCAGCAGCAGCTGCCCGCGCAGGTAGCTCGCGAAGTCGACGTAGAGGTTGTCGGCGCCGTAGCGGACCACCGCGCGGCGCTGAAGCTCCTCCGCGTCGGCCATCGCCTCGTCGGAACGTCCGTAGCGGCAGGCGAGCCTCGGCATCTCGGTCATCGTGGCGAGCATCTCGTCGCCCTCGTCCGGGTGCTCGGCCCGCATGAGGACCATGGCGCGACGCAGCGGATGGTCTTCCCATGACACGTTCTCGTGCGTCTGCATGGCGAGCAGGCCGCGCCAACGCAGTTCGCGCGCCCGCCACAGCGACGTGCGATCGCCGGCGCGGTCGAGCAGAGCTTCGGCGTGCGCAAGCCAGGCCTTCGCCACCTCGGGCGTCTCGCCGTTGTTGATCAGCACCGCGGCCATCGTCACCTCGGCCGGGACGCTGCGCACGTCTTCAGCGCCGAAGGCAGCGTGTGCGTCATCGAGCCGACGTTTGGCGAGCGCGGCGATCTGCTTCGGATCGCCAGTGTCGCTGTAGAGCTCGATGAGGATCTGGAAGACCTCGTCGCGGATCTCCGGCTGGCCGACGAGCGCGGTCTCGACCCGTTTCGCGCCGGCAGCGAGCAGGTCGTTCACCGTCGCCTCGCGGGTCGCCGTGCCTTCGGTGTGGACGGAGCCGCGCGCCTGCTCGAACAGGTCGAGCAGGAAGCGCTTGACGGCGACGGCGCGCGCTGCCTGGCGCTCGGCCTCGTGCTGCTTGACGAGCGTGGCCGCAAAGCCGGCGCCGATGGCGAGCACGATCAGCGCGGCGGCGCCGACGCCGAACGCATGGCGTTGCACATAGCGTCGGGTGCGGTAGGCGAGGCTGTCGGGGCGCGCCTTGACGGGGCGACGGTCGAGGATGCGGCGCAGGTCGTCGGCGAACTCGGGGACGGTCGCATAGCGCTCGCGCGGCTCGGCCTTGGTCGCTTTGCCGGCGACGACGGCGAGGTCGCCGCGCAGCGCCGCCGGCGGCATCAGCGTGCGCAGCACCATGCCGAGGCCGTAGACGTCGGTCGCGGTCGACACGGCGTTTCCGGCGAGCTGCTCGGGCGCGGCGTAGTGCGGCGTCAGCGCCGTACCGGCTTCGCGCGTGAGCTCGGTGACTTCGCCGGTCTCGCCCTCGAGCAGCTTGGCGACGCCGAAGTCGAGCAGCTTCACCTCGCCGGAGCCGGCGACGAAGATGTTCGACGGCTTGAGGTCGCGGTGCACGACGAGGTTGGCGTGCGCATGTGCCACCGCCTCGCAGACGGTGACGAACAGACGCAGCCGCGCTTCGGTGTCGAGTGCGTGCGAGTCGCACCAGCGGTCGATGCGCTCGCCCTCGACGTGCTCGAGCACGAGGTAGCGCTCGCCGCCGGCCGTCGTGCCGGCGTCGAGGAGGCGGGCGATGTTGGGGTGGTTGAGCCGGCCGAGGAAGCGCCCCTCGCGGGCGAAGCGCTCGTTGGCGCCGGCGTCGGCACTGGCCAGGCGCATCAGCTTGATGGCGGCGTGGCCGTCGTAGCGGCCGTCGGTGCGCTCGGCACGCCAGACTTGCCCCATGCCGCCGGTGCCGATCAGCGATTCGATCCGCCAGGGGCCGAGCTGCTGGCCTTCCAGGCTGGCGACGAACGGTCGCATCGACGCCTCCGCCGCGGGCTCGAGGAAGGCGGCGCCTTCGGCCTCGGCGTCGGCGCTGATCAGCGATTGAAGCCGTGCGTGCAGCGCCGGTCGACTCGCCGCCAGCTCGGCGGCCCATTCCACGCGTGCGGCATCGTCCAGCGCGTCCCAGCGATCGAACGCAGCGAACGCCTCGGTCCAATCTGCGTGATCGGAGCCGGCGTTCATCGTCGTCTACCGCAGCTGCTCGAACAGGAAGGCGCGGGCCTTGCGCCAGTCGCGCTTGACGGTTGGCACCGAGACCTCGAGCTCGCCGGCGATGTCGTGTTCCGTCATGCCCGAAAAATACCGCATCTCGACGACGCGAAAGCCGCGCTCGTCAATCTGACGGAGCGCGCCCAGGGCGTCGTTCAGGCGCGAGAAGTCCTCTGCGGCAGCGGCTCCCTGCAGCACGCCGGTGGTGAGCGTCACGGGCGCCTGGTCGCCTCCGCGCTTGTCGGCGGCGCGGGCCCGCACATGATCGACGAGCACGCTGCGCATCACGACCGACGCGTAGGCGAAAAAGGCACGCCGGTCGCGGATCGGCGTCGATTCCCGACCGAGCATGCGCAGGTAGGCCTCGTGAACGAGCGCCGACGGGTTCAGCGAGATGGTGCCCGCCCCGGAGAGATGCGAGCCCGCGAGCCGAACGAGTTCCTTGTAGAGCCGTGAATAGACCGCGTCGCGGGCCGCGACATCGCCGTTCAGGGCACGGTTGAGGATGACCGTCAGCCCGTCGTCGTCGTGCGGCGGGTCGCGAGGCGCCGACGTCGCCATGGCGCCTACTGCTCGATCACGTCGGCGCCGGGAGGCGGGACGAAGCGGAACGCGTCGGCTGCGACCGGCGCGTTCGGCACGAACGAGGAGAACGTCAGCGTCGATGTCTGGCCGAAGGCATCGCGGATCTCGAGCACCGCCGGATCCTGGCCGCGAAAGCCGATGCGCACGGACTGAAAAGCGCTGTCCTTCGCCTTGGGCCTGGCTTCGGCCCATTCGAGCCCGTCCTTGGGCGCCAGGTCGGCGAGGTCGAAGTCGCGGTCGAGCGAGCCGCCGGCGAGCAGCGCGGCCGGAGTCGCGCCGAGCGCCTGCGCGATTCGACGCGAGCTCGCCTGGTTCAGGTCCTTGTCGTAGATCCACACCTTCTCGCCGTCGGCAACGATGGTCTGCTCGAACGGCTTGGCGTAGGCGAAGCGGAAGCGGTTGGGTCGCTGGAACTCGAAACTGCCGCCAGACGTCTTCCGCTTCGCGCTGCCGACCGACGTGACGACTTGCGTGAACTGCGCGGTTCCGCTCTTCACCTCGCGCACGAAGGCGCGCAAGGTGTCGACCGGCGTCGCCTGTGCGGGCCCCGCCGCGGAGGCACCGACGAATCCCGCGACCATCGCGACGACGACAGCGAACGCCGGCCGCTTCATTCGGCTCGCGCCGGCACGATCACGTCGCGGCTTCCGTTGGTGGCCATGGCGGTGACGAGTCCGGAGTTCTCCATTTGTTCCAGCAGCCGCGCCGCGCGGTTGTAGCCGATGCGCAGGTGGCGCTGGACCAGCGAGATCGACGCGCGACGGTGCTGCAGCACGATCGAAACCGCCTGGTCGTACATCGCGTCGCCCTCGCCTCCGGCCCCGCCGCCGACCGCTTCGAGCGCGTCGCCACCCTCGCCGTCGAGCGTGCCGCCCTCGAGGATGCCTTCGATGTAGTTCGGCTCGCCGCCCTGCTCCTTCAGGTAGGCGACGACGCGATGCACCTCGTCGTCGCTCACGAACGCGCCGTGCACGCGCACCGGAAGCCCCGTGCCCGAGGGCATGTAGAGCATGTCTCCCATGCCGAGCAGCGCCTCGGCGCCCATCTGGTCGAGGATCGTTCGCGAGTCGATCTTGCTCGACACCTGAAACGAGAGCCGGGTCGGGATGTTGGCCTTGATGAGGCCGGTGATCACGTCGACGCTCGGACGCTGCGTCGCCAGCACGAGGTGCACGCCGGAGGCGCGCGCCTTCTGCGCCAGCCGAGCGATCAGCTCCTCGATCTTCTTGCCGACGACCATCATCAGGTCGGCCAGCTCGTCGATGACGACGACGATGAACGGCAGCCGTTCGAGCGGCTCCGGCTGCTCGGGCGTCAGGCTGAAGGGGTTGCCGATCGGCGTCCCCGCCGCCGCCGCGTCGACCACCTTCTTGTTGTAGCTCGACAGGTTGCGAACGCCGAGCTTGCTCATCAGCCTGTAGCGGCGCTCCATCTCGGCCACGCACCACGTGAGCGCGTTCGCCGCCTGCTTCATGTCGGTGACGACCGGACAGAGCAGGTGCGGTATGCCTTCGTAGACACTCATCTCGAGCATCTTCGGGTCGATCAGGATGAGCCGCACGTCGCGCGCCTCCGCCTTGTAGAGCAGCGACAGGATCATCGCGTTGATGCCGACCGACTTGCCCGCGCCGGTGGTGCCGGCCACCAGGCAGTGCGGCATCTTCTGCAGGTCGGCAACGACGGGCAGGCCGACGATGTCCTTGCCGAGGCCGATGGTGAGCATCGAGCCCGAATCGGCGTAGACCTGCGAACCGAGCACCTCCGAGAGCCGGATCGTCTGCCGCTTGGCGTTGGGCAGCTCGAGCGCCATCGTCGTCTTGCCCGGGATCGTCTCGACGACGCGGATCGACACGAGGCCGAGCGAGCGCGCCAGATCTTTCGCGAGGCCGACGATCTGCGCTCCCTTGACGCCCACTGCAGGCTCGATTTCGTAGCGCGTGATCACCGGCCCGGGCGATGCCGCGACCACGCGCACCTCGACGCCGAAGTCCTTCAGCTTCTTCTCGATCAGCCGCGACGTCATCTCGAGCGTCTCGCCGCTCACGCTCTCCTGCCGCTGCGGCGCCGAATCGAGCAGGTCGACCTGCGGCAGCCTGGTGTCGGCGAGTTCACGGAAGAGCGGCTTCTGGCGCTCCTTCACCACCCGGCTGCTGGGAAGCTGCTCGACCAGCGTCGGCTCGATGACGATGGGCAGGTGCTGCTCGAGCAACCCGTGCTCGATCTCGACGGTTTCCTCGCGGTCGCGCAGCGCCTCCTCGCCGAGGCGGATGTCTTCGGCGCGCTCGATGCGCTCGACGCGGCGATGGCGCAGCCCCTCGACCGAACGGCCGATGCGCTCGGCGGCGCCGAGCCACGAGAAACGGAATGCGAGCGCGACGCCGGCCACCAGCACCGCGATCCACAGCACGCCGGAGCCGGCGAAGCCGAGCAGCGTCTGGCTCGCCCCGCCGACGGTGTAGCCGAGGATGCCGCCGGCGTTGCCGCCGGCGACGAGTCCTTCCCACTGGTAGAGGCGCGTCCATTCGAGGGCGGAGCTGGCGGCGAGCAGCAACGCGAGCCCGACCCCCGCGTGCCACAGCGGCGGGGCGTGCTCGACCGCCGGTGCGATCGCGCCCGACTGCAGCCGCAGCGCGTGCGCGAGCCCACCGAGCCACACCCGGGCGCCGACGACGATCGCCCACCACACCGAGTAGCCGAACAGCACGAAGCCGACATCGGAGACCCACGCACCCACCACGCCGGCGCGGTTGACGACAGCGCCGCCATCGCCCGAAGTCGAGAAGCCCGGGTCGGCAGCGCTGTGCGTCGCCAGGGCGATCACGGCGAGCAACCAGACGACGGCACCCACCAGCAACACCAGCTGCAGCTGCCACGTGCTGCCCGACGCAGCGGCGGCGACCGTCCTGGTCGGCGATCCGGAAGTGCGATCGAG
>JBBSPY010000135.1:0-8951 GCA_038258415.1 Burkholderiales bacterium | reverse complement strand
GACCACTTGGCCATCTCCTTCTGCTTCGTGCCGAAGTGGGTGACAACCTTGATGATCTCTGCGCGGTGCGCCACCAGGAACTCGCGGTCCTGCTGCAGCGCATCGGTGTATTGATGAAGCTGTTGGCACGCGTGCAGGCACTGGTCGACCGTCGACGACGCATTCTTGACGTCGTCCTGCGCGAGCTGGATCTCGTCTTCGCTCTCGTTGTCGATGGCCTGCTTCATGTTGCGCAAGGCCAGCTCGTAGGCCTTCTTGGCCGGACCCTCGTTGGTCGTCAGCTTCTTGTCCAGCGCCTTCATCCAGGCGAGGGTCTGCGCGGACGTGTCTGCCATCTCGTTCTCCTTGTTTTCTCGATCGACGGGATGATGAAACAGCGGCGCGCGTCAGGCAACCCCCCGACAGGTGCAGCGGGCCGTCACATCCGGAACACGCCGAACTTCGTCTCCGGAATCGGCGCGTTGAGCGCCGCGGCCAGCGACAGGCCGAGCACGCGGCGCGTGTCGGCGGGATCGATCACGCCGTCGTCCCACAGGCGCGCGCTGGCGTAGTACGGGTGGCCCTGGTGCTCGTACTGCTCGAGCAGGGGCGCCTTGAACGCCGCCTCCTCCTCGGCCGACCAGGTGCCGCCGCGCTGCTCGATGCCGTCGCGCTTGACCGTCGACAGCACGGCCGCCGCCTGCTCGCCGCCCATCACGCTGATGCGCGCGTTCGGCCACATCCAGAGGAACCGCGGCGAGTAGGCGCGGCCGCACATGCCGTAGTTGCCGGCGCCGAACGAACCGCCGATCAGCACCGTGAACTTCGGCACCTGCGCCGTCGCCACGGCGGTGACCATCTTCGCGCCGTCGCGGGCGATGCCGGCGTTCTCGACCTTCTTGCCGACCATGAAGCCGGTGATGTTCTGCAGGAACACGAGCGGCACCTTGCGCTCGCAGCACAGCTCGATGAAATGCGCGCCCTTCTGCGCGCTTTCCGAGAACAGGATGCCGTTGTTGGCGACGATGCCCACCGGCATGCCGTGCAGCCGCGCGAAGCCGGTGACGAGCGTGGCGCCGTAGCGCGCCTTGAACTCGTCGAGCCGCGAGCCGTCGACGATGCGGGCGATGACCTCGCGCACGTCGTAGGGCTTCTTCGTGTCCTCGGGGACGACGCCGTAGATCTCCTTCGGGTCGTAGAGGGGCTCCTCCACCGGCTCGATCGTCACCGTCTGCGGCTTCGTGCGGTTCAGGCTGGCGACGATGCGCCGGGCGATCGCGAGCGCGTGGCGGTCGTCGTCGGCGAGATGGTCGGCGACGCCCGACAGCCGCGTGTGCACGTCGCCGCCGCCGAGCTCCTCGGCGCTCACGATCTCGCCGATCGCGGCCTTCACGAGCGGCGGTCCGCCGAGAAAGATCGTGCCCTGGTTGCGCACGATCACGGTCTCGTCGCTCATCGCCGGGACGTACGCGCCGCCCGCCGTGCACGAGCCCATCACGACGGCGATCTGGGCGATGCCCTGCGCGCTCATGTTGGCCTGGTTGAAGAAGATGCGACCGACGTGCTCGCGGTCGGGGAAGACTTCGTCCTGGCGCGGCAGGAAAGCGCCGCCCGAGTCGACCAGGTAGATGCAAGGCAGCGGGGTCTGCATCGCGATCTCCTGTGCGCGCAGGTGCTTCTTCACCGTCATCGGGTAGTAGGTGCCGCCCTTCACGGTGGCGTCGTTGGCGACGACCATCACCTCCTGCCCGTGCACCCGACCGATGCCGGCGATCATCCCCGCGGCCGGCGCCTCGCCGTCGTACATGCCGTGCGCCGCGAGCTGGCCGATCTCGAGAAACGGAGCGCCGGGATCGAGCAGCCCATCGACCCGGTCGCGGGGCAGCAGCTTGCCTCGCGCGACGTGGCGCTCTCGCGATCGGGCATCGCCGCCGGCAGCGATGCTCGCTGCCTGGGCGCGCAGGTCATCGACCTGCGTGCGAAGCGCCGCCGCATTGCGCCTGAAGTCGTCTGAGCGCGTGTCGATGATCGAGGTGATCGCGGGCATGGCCCTGGTTCCGGTCGGTCTGACGGACCGCGAGCTTAACGGCGGGCGGCCGGGGCCGGCGATGCACTACGCTGCCGGACCCCGCCACCCCTCGCGACGCAAATGCCAGCCAGCCGTTTCGACACCGACATCATCGTCATCGGCGCCGGCACGGCCGGTCTCAACGCCTTCGACGAGATCGTGCGCATGGGCCGAACGGTGCTGCTCGTCGATCAGGGTCCGCTCGGCACGATGTGCGCGCGCGTCGGCTGCATGCCGTCGAAGGCGGTGTTGCATGCCGCCCAGCGTGCGTCGGTGGTGCGCGAACTCGTCGGCCGCAAGGCCGTCGACGAAGCGCTGCGGCAGCGGCTTTGGCGCGAGGCACTCGCGTTTCGCGATCGCATGGCCGACGGCGCGGCGCGCAGCGCGAAGAAGCGCGCCGGCAAGCGCCTCGTGGTCGGTCCTGCGCGCTTCGTCGACGCGAACACGGTCGAGGTCGAGGGCCGCGCGATCCGGGCGCGTGCCTTCATCGTCGCGGTGGGCTCGGCGCCGGTCGTGCCCGAGTCGTTCGCCACGCTCGGGGACCGCGTGCTGACCACCGACTCGCTGTTCTCGCTCGATGTTCTGCCGGCGCGCATCGGCATCGTCGGCGCCGGCGCGATCGGCCTCGAGATGGGGCTCGCGCTGGCGCGACTCGGCGTCGCGGTCACGCTGGCCGACGAGGCCAGGGCAGTGGCCGGAATCGTCGATCCGGCAGTGGCCAGGCAGGCGGCCAAGCGGTTGGGCGAAGAGCTGCCGCTATGGCTCGGCCGCAAGGTGACCGCGAGCCGGTACGGACGGGGCGTGCGCATGACGAGCGGGTCACGCCACGTCGACGTCGACCGGCTGCTCGTCGCGGTCGGCCGCAAGCCGGTGCTCGACGACCTCGACCTCGCCGCGGCCGGCGTGGCGCTCGATGACGAAGGCGGCGTCGACGTCGACCGCGCGGTGCTGCGGTGCGGCGACACGACGGTGCTCGTCGCCGGCGACGCGCACGACGACGTGCCCCTGCTGCACGAGGCCAGCGACGACGGCACGATCTGCGCGCGGCAGGCCGTCGCCTTGCTCGACCGCAAGCCGCTGCGCCGCTACGAACGCCGGGCGCGACTCTCGATCGTCTTCAGCGACCCCGACGTCGCCGCCATCGGCACGCCGTTCGACGAGCTCGACCGCGGCACGTTCGTCACAGGGGCTGCCGAGGGCTCCGACAACGGCAGATCGATCCTGCTCGATGCGGAGGCGGGCCTGCTGCGCCTCTATGCCGCGAAGCGCGACGGTCGCCTGCTCGGTGCCACGGTGTTCGCCAAGGGCGGCGAGCACCTCGCCCATCTGCTCGCGTGGGCGGTTCAGCGCGGCGAGACGGTGGAGAGCCTGCTGCAGCTGCCGTACTACCACCCGACGGTCGAAGAGCTCGTCGGCTCGGCGCTGCGCGATGCGGCGAAAAAGCTCGGCGACGTCGATGCCAACGGTCTGGTTGTCGAGTCGGGGACGCGTCGACGCAAAGGCCGATAGAAGGCGGGCGGCCGCCCGGTATTGCGTGACCTGCGGGCGGGTCAGCGGCCCGGCTCACCCGAAACGCATTCGCGCATCCGCAGCATGGCGTCGACATACGTCAGGCTGGCGCCGAGGCGTTCGGCCTGCTCGAGCGTCGCCGCGTCGAGCCTGGAGCGGGCGAGGGCGAACCGCTCGACCCGCCGCGCGTCCAGCGCTTCGCCCATGCCGACGCGTCTGTACTGCGAGACCCGTGCGGCCTCCAGCAACACGGCGGCTTCGTTCATGCCGACGCTTGCGCACCGCTCGGCGGTGATGCCGAGACTGTAGAGGCCGATCTGCTCCGAGTCGACTTCACGCATCAGCTCCAGGATGCGCACGAGTTGGGTCCGTGCCGCCTCGGGATCGTCGGCGTCGATCGCCATCGAAGCCAGATTGATCCGGCCGACCGCCTCGCTCCAGGACTGATGCAGACGCTGCCGCAGTGCCACGCCTTCCTCCTGGACCCGGCGGGAAAGTTCGCTCTCCCCGGCATGCCGGTGCACGGCGGACATCGCGCTGATCGCATTGCCGAGCTCGTGGCCGTCGCCGATCTCACGGCCCAGATCCATGGCCTCGGTGGCGAACTCCCTGGCGTGAGCGATGTCGCCACGCTGAAGGTAGATGAACCCGGCAGCGGCGAGCCCGACGCACAGGCAGCGCGGGTCGCCCAGGCTGCGCGCTTGCGCCAGCGCTTCGTCGATGTGACCGCGGGCGGCGTCGGCGTCGCCCATCAATGAAGCGAAGTGAGCCATCGATCCGAGGACGTGGCAGCGTGCCGCGCTCGGGTGCCCCGCATGGGGCCGGGCCAGCGCCGAGCGCATCGCCGCCATGCCGAACGAGAGCATTCCGCGCGACGGCCAGTAGTACCGCATGGCAGCCGCCAGGCGAAGGCCGGCGCCGCTTTCATCGCCGTGCGGCCAGGCGAGGGCGAGCAGGAGGTTGTCTCGCTCGCGGTCGAAAAGCGCCAGTCCCAGGGGGTCTGCCACGAGCATCCGGGCGATCGCGTCCTCCGCTCGCTCGGCGAAGTGTTCGAGGTGGAGTCTGCGCACGGAAGCGGCCTCGCCGCTTTCGATCAGCCGCTCCAGCGCGAACAGCCGCGTCGTCTCGAGAACGCGATAGCGTGGTGTCGCCTCGTCCTCGGCGCGCACCAGCGACTTGTCGACGAGGGCGCCCAGATGTTCCAGCACGTCCCAGGGATCGATCGCTTCGTCGTCGGCGGCGACATGCTGCGCCGCCTCGAGGGTGAAGCCGCCGGCGAAGACGCCCAGGCGCCGCAGCACGGCCTGCTCGGCGGGCGCGAGCAGGCCGTGGCTCCATTCGAGCGCGGCGCGCAGGGTCTGGTGCCGGCGCGGCGATCTGCGATCGCCGAGGGTCAGCACCTTCAGTCGCTCGTCGAGTCGGCTGCGCAGGCCTTCGATGCCGAGCAGCGGCATTCGTGCCGCGGCCATCTCGAGCGCGAGCGGGATGCCGTCCAGCCGACGACAGACGTCGGCGACGGCCGCCCGGTTGGCGTCGTCGAGGACGAAATTGCGATCGGCAGCTCGGGCCCGGGCGACGAACAAGGCGACCGCGCCGCTTGCTGCGATCCGCTCGGGGTCGTCGCCATCCGGCAGGGCCAGGGGTTCAGGTCGGAACACGTGCTCCCCGGCGATGTGGAGCACTTCCTGGCTCGTCACCAGCAGCCGTGCTTCGGGTGCGGCGGCACGCAGTCGGGCGATGAAGTCGGCAACGCCTTCGAGCAGATGCTCGGCGTTGTCGAGGGCAACCAGCGCGGGCTTCGAGCGCAGCGCCTCGATCACCGCGTCCATCGGCTCGCCCGCCCCCGACGCCACTCCCAGGGCCACGGCGACGACATTGGCGATCAGCACGGCCTCGGTCAGCGAGGCGAGGTCGACCCAGCATGCACCGCCCGGCAGCGTCGCGGCGAACGCCCCGACAGCAGCCCGCGCCAGACAGCTCTTGCCGATGCCGCCCGGCCCCGCGACCGTGACGATCTCGTGCCGGCCCAGCAGTTCGAGCAGCACGGCGAGCTCCTGGTCGCGGCCGTACAGCACCGGCAGCGATCCAGTCGTCGCGGCGCGGATGCCGATCTGGCTGGGTCCGGTTGCTGCGCCTGACGGCAGATCGGCGACGGCCACGCCTTCGACTGTCGTCGGCAAGGTGAATCGGTAGCCTCGGCCCGGAATCGTCGCGATCGCCGGGTGGCCGAGCAGCTTGCGCAGCGCGACGATGTGCACCTGCAGGTTGTTCTCCTCCACCACGAGATTCGGCCACACGATGTCCAGCAAGTCGAACTTGCTGACGATCCGGTCGCGCCGCTCGACCAGGGCGACCAGCGTGTCGAAGGCACGGCCGCCCAGCCTCAGCGGCGCTCCGTCGCTGTGCAACGAGCGCTCCGACGGAACGAGCCGACAGGAGGCGAAGAGGTAGGTCAGCGGCATCGGCATCGGCATCGGCATGGGGAATCCCGGCGGGTCGTGTGAGGCCGGAGCACCTCACCGGACGGTTTGCACCGACCCCGCATGATCGCGATCCGGGCGTGCAATGTCTTCGAGCGCGGGCTTAAGAATCCTTAATGGGCCCGCTGGTCGCGGGTCAATGGCCGCTTGGGGCGGCGGTTCTCGTGAAGCAAGGGGCAGGCATCGCCATCGCGGCGCCGATCTCGAAGCGACAGGAGCCGTCTTGATCCATTCATTCGCTCGGCAGCTCGGAGCCAGGCTTGGCGGCTGCGCAACGCTGTCGGCAGCACTCGCGATCGCGGCACCGGCAGCATCGGCGCCAGCCGCAGCGCCTCCAGCGGCCGGAATGCCGCGCATCCCAATCGTGGCCGGCTTGACCAGCGTGCGCTCGGTCGTCGAACCGGTCGGCGACTACGAATCGATCAGCGCGGTCACCGATGTCGGCACGCGCGGCGGCTACCGCTTCGTGGTCTCCGCGGAGGTGCCCGGCGTGCGCGGAGGCGCGACGACCCAGCTGCGGACACCGCGTCGCGTCACGGCCGACGACCAGAAGAACGCCCGCGTCATGCGCAACCGCTACAACGTCGGCGACCCAGAGGTCTTCGAGGGCACGGTGCCCGGCATCTCGGCCGCGGTGCTCGGCGAGCTCCGCGCCGGCAAAGCCGCGGAGCTGACGTTCCTCGACGTGCGCCAGGTGCTCGGGATGGCGAGCGAGCTGCCCTACACCGGCACGGTGACGCGCGTCGCCGAAGCGCCGGCCAAGTTGCGCGTACTCGTCAACGGCAGCCGCGTCGAGCTGGCCGTCGTCCACGCTCAGGGAACGCTCACCGGCGGCGGCAGGAGCGTGACGCTCGAGTTCGACGTGCTCGACAACCCCGACTGGCCGCTCCTGCTCACCTCGACGGGCCCGGGCTTCTCGACCCGTGTCACTCGCATCGAGTATCCCGAGCCCAAGGGCAGCCCGGCGTCGATTGAAGGCAAGCTCGCCGCGCGCCAGCCGGCCGACGTGTACGGCATCTACTTCGCGTTCGCGAGCGCCACGATCCGGCCCGAATCCGAGCCGGTGCTGCAGGAGATCGCCGACGCGCTGAAGGCGCACCCGGACTGGTCGCTGCTCGTCGCCGGCCATACCGACGGCATCGGCCACGCCGACGCCAACCTCGATCTTTCGAAGCGACGCTCGGCCGCGGTGAAGGCGGCGCTGGTCGAGCGCCACGGCATCGCCGCATCGCGGCTGGTGACCGACGGATTCGGCATGGCGCGACCGAAGGACACCAACGCCACGCCGGAAGGCCGCGCCCGCAACCGGCGTGTCGAGCTGAGTCGGCCATGAAGCGATCGATCTTGCGTTGCATCTCGATGCGTGCCGTGGCGATGGCGATGGTGTTGGCCGTCACGATCGTCGCGCCGACGCATGCCGCCGGTCCGGCCGACCCGCCTTCGGAAAAGCGCCCGTCCCCGGACAGCGCTGCCGACCCGTTCCCGATCAGCGTTCGCGTGGCACCGGCGATCGTGCTCGCCGCCGGGAACCAGCGTGCGGCGCCGGGCGGGCTCACCGTCGTCGGCGACACCCTCGTGGCCGGCGAGCGCACGGTGTCCGTCGCCTCGGTCGCCGAGGACGGCACCCCGTCCGCTGCGGTGCAGGTACGGCCCGACGCCAGGGGCCACTACGCCGCCACGCTCGCCGCACCGGCGAAGCCAGGCAACTACCGCGTCGACGTCGTCGCGCCCGATGGCCGCGGCAAGGCGACCACCCGCTTTCGTGCTGTCGAGCCGATCGACCTCGGCGGCCAGATCGAGACGACGATGGCGGCGCTCGACAAGGCCGTTGCCGCGGGCCTCGAGGCCGCCGAGGCCCAGGTGGGCGCCCAGGTCGATTCGCCGGCGAAGGATCAAGCGAAGAAGAAGATCGCGGCCGCGAAAAAAGCGCTCGCCGACGTGAGCGCGCAGGGCGGCAACCGCGCATTGCGCGGCACCATCGGCGCCATTGCTTCCGACGCGGCGCTGCTCGAATCGAAGCGGCCGCAGCTCGAATCGCTGACTGCCGACGTGGCCGATGCGGCGAGCGAGACCGAACGCGTGCGCGGCCTGACGGCGCAGATGTCGAGCGCCGACATCGGCTGCCATCAGCTCGCCTTCGTGACCGAGGTCTTCAAGGCCATCTCGGCGCTGCTCAACGTCAAGCGCAAGGTCGTCGATTCATCGATCGGGCTCTCGAAGGACATCCTCGCCGACGGCGCCTCCAACAAGGCCAAAGGCGCCGGTGCGAGCCCGGGGCTGGCGTTCGTCACCGGGCAGATCGTCAAGAACCTGCCGGAGCTGACGAGCGCCTCGGCGCTCGCGGGCAACGCCTACGGCGTCTTCGCCGATGCCGGCGCGTTCATCAGCGACACCTTGTTCGGGATGTACTGCGAGCAGTTCACCGGCCCCGTCGAAGGGATCATGAACGCGCGCTTCTTCAAGGCACCGCGCGCAGGAGACCCGCCGGCCATGTGGTGGAGCTACAACTACAGGATCACCGGCCGCGTCGTTCTCTACTATCCGAAGAACGCCAAGGGCATGGGCCCGATCCGCCTCAACGGTCGCATCGAAGGCGTCGCCCACGGCTTCCAGACCTGGGAAGACGCGCTCACCGTGATCTTTCCCAAGCTCATGAACGGCGCGCTGCAGAAGCACTACGCCTTTCCGCCAATCGAGGTCGGCGCGCCGGCCGCGACGATCGCGACGCAGGGCGGCGGGGCGCTGTCGCCGTACACGCAAGGCTCGGCCGCCGGCCTGGCGGTGCCGAACAGCTTTCTGGTCAGCGTCACCGGCGTGCTCGAGAACAGCTCGATGACCGTGCTGATCGGGCCGGCCAGGTCCGACATCGATGCCGTCCACCGCGTTGCCGTGCTCATCCTCTCGCCGCTGACCGG
>JBBSPY010000134.1:0-8957 GCA_038258415.1 Burkholderiales bacterium | reverse complement strand
GACGGCGAGCGACAACATCGGCGTCACCAAGGTCGAGTTCTTCCGCGGGCCGACGCTCATCGCGACCGTGAACGCGGCGCCGTTCCAGACGGTCGTGAACCTGACGACGGCCGACCTCGGCAACGTCGCCTTCACCGCCAAGGCCTGGGACGCGCAGAACAACAGCGCGACAAGTTCCGTCGTCAACGTGCTGGCGACGACACCATCGGCAGGCGACACCTACGCCAGCCCGACCGGCGTCGACGTGGGCAACACGACCTGCTCGCAGGCCAGCCCGTGCCGCTCGATCGCGTTGGCCGCTGCGACGGCGCAGGCGAACAAGACGGTGTGGTTGATGAACGGCGACTACACCGGCACGACGCAGCCGGCGCCGATCGCGATCCCGGCCGGCCTGACGCTGCGGGCATTGACGCCCGGGCTCGCCGGCGTCGGCCAGGGCATCGTCATGCAGGGCTCGGGCAGCCTCGTCGGCGTCGTCGTCCGCCGTTACGGCTTCGGCGACCTCGGCTACGTGCAGGCCACGTCGGGAACGTTGACGGTCGACGGCGTCAAGGTGATCGGCTCGGTCACGGCGCCGAGTGGCTTCCCGGCGCCGCTGGCGCTGAGCGGAACGGTGATCGCGACGATGACGCCCGGCAACATCGCCGACTACGCCGATCAGCTGACGCAGGTCGGGCAGGGCACCGCGACCTATGCGACGCTTGCCGGCGCGGCCCGGCTCACCGTCAACGGCGGCACCTTCGGCGGCGGCGCGCTCGGCGGCTCCGATGGCATCTACGGAGCCTTCAACCGCGGCGCCTTCAACCTCACCGGGTCGAGCCGGCTCGACCTGAACAACGTTGTGCTCAACGTCGAGTCGAGCGGCATCTTTCTCTACGGCGGCGCGACGCAGGTGAACCTGGCCGGCAGCACGCTGCACGCCGCCGGCAACATCGGCCCGGGCTACGGCATCCATGCCGCCAAGGGAGCGCCGCAGGTCACGCTCGTGAACTCGACGATCAGCGGCTTCGACAACGCCTACACGCGCAGATCGTTCGGCGTCTCTGTCGGCGCCTTCGGTCAACCGGGCGTGGCGTTGACGCTGTCGGCTACAAACAGCTCCATCACGTCGAACAACCTCGGCGTCTTCGTTGACGATGCCGGCTCGTCGCCGTCGTCGCTGGCGTTCACGGGCGCGGGGGTCGGCGTGACGTCGAACACGCACGGCGGCATCGTCTGCCGCGACGCCTGCAACGTCGACCTGAGCGGCGGCGAAGTCAGCGGCAACGCCACCAACGATCCTGCCGCCAACAGCAACGGCTTCCAGGGCGGCATCTGGATGGGCCTGGTGGCGAAGACCTATCAGCTCAAGCTGCGCAACGTGATGGTCATCGACAACAAGAGCACGGCCGGCAGCAACGCGAACTCGAGCGACAACTCCGGTGTGACGATGAAGGGCAGTGCGTCGTCGACGTTCGACCTCGGCACCGCTGCCTCGCCCGGCAACAACGTGATCCAGGGAAACACGAGCAGCGTGCAGACGTCGGGGCTCTGGGTCAACGTCGCCGCCGGGGTGACGGTCAACGCCGTCGGCAACACCTTTGCGCCGAATGTGCAGGGCGCCGACGCGCAAGGGAAGTACCAGCTCGGCACGGCGCCGTGCGGCGCGTCGACCTGCGACTTCATCAACGGTGCGGGGGCGAGCTACCGCGTCACGACTGGCACCTTGCGGCTGGCCAACTAGCGGCAGCCGGAACCATTCAAGAGGAGATGACATGAAGAACGGTCCTGTCACGATTCGTCGCGCGATCGCCGCGCAACTCCCGCATGCTCTGCTGCTCGGCCTGGCGCTGATGCATGCCGGCGCGAGAGCGGAGCCGCCCTGGCGTGCGCCGCCCTCGTTCAGCGTCGTCTTCGAGAACTGCACCGAGTTCGCCGGCCTCGGCCCGATCGCGGCGACGCAGACCCAGGGCCTCGTGCCGGCCGGCTACAGCGCCGCCGCGTTCGGCCCGGGCGTCTCCGGCATCGTCTCGCGCGCGGCGAGTTGCGAGCGCGTCTCGGTCGACGGCGGGCCTGCCGAGCGCGCCATCGTCTCGCAGACTGGCGTCAATCTCGTCTCGCCCGTCGGCACCGGCGACATCAGCAACTACACGCTGTTCTACGTCACCGACAGCCGGCGCCTGGCCGAACGGTTGATCCGCTTCGGCCTGCCGGTGCGCTTCGATCCGACGGTCGCTTACGAGGTGAACCCAACGGGCGCCGCGCTCGAGCTGTTCATTCAAGCGCACACGCGCATCGGCAGCGTGTACTTCCTGCACGGCAGCGTCGCCGATCCGGTGCCCGGCGGCGAGTTTCCGTTCCTCGCCAACTGGTACCACACGAGCCGGCTCGGGCGGCTGCGCATGTCGACGCAGATCCCGGTCTTCGGCGCCGGGCAGGCCGACGTGAGCCTCTACACCGCGCGCGGCTCCGAGCTCGGCGAGATACTCGCGGGCAACCGCACGACCTTTCCGTTGTTGTCGCTGCGTGGCAAGTTCGCGCATGCGGTGATGACGGTGACGCTGGCCCGCTGACGCGCTCCACGCCATGAGCCTGCTGCGTGCGTTGAACCTGCCTCGGATCACGAGGCCAAGACCGCCTGGCCTGCCGCAAGAAAAGGGACCGCCGCAGCCGACGGCGCACCCGCGAACCAAGGTCGTCGAGAAGGTGAAGGAAGCCGTCAGCGACGCGCTGCTGCGGGCACGCGTCAGGGCCGCCGACGATCAGATGAACGCGGCCCTCTCGGCTGCCAATTCCCTCGGCAATCCGTTGAACAGCAAGACGCAGGCGTCGCCCGAGTCGTCGGCACGCAAGCACTGGCAAGCCGGCATGGTCACCTACTGGCAGCCCGGCTCTGCCGCGCGGCAGCAGGCGCTCGGCCTGCAGGGCGAGGCGCGCATCGCCAAGGCGCAGCAAGCGGCGGCGCTGCTTGCGAACGCCCGCGTCGTGTTCCAGCAGGGGCTGCAACAGCTCGGTTGACCGTACGATCAGCGATCTCGGAAGGGGGCTCGACATGGCACGTATCGATCGGCTTCGGCGGCTCGCCCTCGGCGGCGTCGTCATGACGCTGGCGGCGGGGCTGCCGGTTCGCGGCCAGGCCCAGGCGAAGCCGAAGGCGCCGATGCAGACGCTCACCGGCGCCGCGGCGCAGAAGTCGCCGCAGGCCGACCTGTTCGTCGCCTACGAGCAGGCGCTGCTCGACGGCGGCCTCGAGGCGGCCGACAAGCTGATGTCGCCCGCCAAGCGCGCGGAGGTCAAGGAGATGCTGCAGGCCTTCGGCGCCGACGGCTTCAAGCAGATGCAGGACGAGAAGCGCAAGTCGCGTGTTTCGCCGGCCGAACTCCGCAAGCGGATCCTCAAGGTCGAGATCACGGGCGACTACGCCTACCTCGAAGCGAAGAGCGATCGACCGAACGTGCTCGACGTTGCCGCATTCGAGAAGACGGCCGAGGGCTGGAAGGTGACGCCGGTGCGGCGCTGAAGCCTCTTGGGTGGCGCGACAAGGGCGCTCTCCTACGCTCCGGCTCGGCGTGATCCGAACCCGTGGCAACGACCGCGTGTCGAAGATGCGGGCATCACCACCCGAAGTGGATACGCTCATGGACACGCACGCGCTAGCCCCCGACGCCGATGCCGGCCCGCACTGCCCGGCATGCGGCTTTCATGTCTTCAACCGGCGCTATCCGAAGTGCGAATCGTGCGGAGCGGAGTTGCCCGACACGATCGCCTACACCGCACAGGAGAGGCACGCGCTGCTCGAAGCCGACGACGCGCTCTCGCGCGAAGTGGCCCGGCAGCACAGGCCGTTACTCGATCCGGCGCCGTTCGGGGCGACGGGAACCGCCGACGACTCGCTGCTGGGGGCGCTGGTGGATTCGAGCGAGCGGTAAAGGGCGTCCTGGCAGCCGCCGCGGGCGGAGCAGTGCGGCATTTCGAAGCGCGGAGGCGCTGCTGAGCGCTCAGAGCAGCGACTCGGGGACGAACGTCGAGATCAGCCGCAGGCGCAGCCGCTCCCAGAAGTTGAACTCGGGGTCATCGTCCAGCGTCTCGCTGCGGCCGTCGCCCAGCAGAGCGACCCATTGCAGGCTGCGACCGTCGGGCTTGAGCTTGACCTGGTAGGAACCGCGCACGTCGGCGCGTTCCTTCGAGTTGAAGGACGTCAAGATCTCAAGCGCCAGCTCGGGGCTGCGGATCAGCAGCACCATCTCGGTGTTGGTGACAGGCGAGCGCTGGTCGAGGTTCATCGAGCCGAGCAGCACCGCGCGGCGGTCGATCAGGGCCAGCTTGGCATGCAGTTGTGCTCGTGACGAGCCGAAGACGCGGCGCGTCGCCTCGTCGCGCCGCATCTGCCTCGAGCTGACCTCGTAGAGCTCGACGCCCATCTGCAGCATCGGCACTCGATAGCGCTCGTAGGCCAGGCTGGCCTGCGGCTCATCGGTGGCCCCCAGCGAGTTGGTGATCACGCGCACGGCGATGCCGTGCCTTCGTGCCTCGCGCAACCCGGCCAGGCCGTTTTCCCCGGGAATGAAGTACGGCGAGAACAGCATCAGCTCTTCGCGCGATTCGCGAAAGCTCTCGATCGCGAAAGCGTACGTGGTGCCGGCGATGCTGCCCGGTGGGCGATCGAGCTTGGCCGGCGTGTCGGCGAAGACCGTGGCCTCGGTGCCGATCAGGTCGGCGAGGCCGTCGGCCATCGTCTGGTCGAACCGGGGCGTGGGGCGGCCGCGCCAGGCGGGCGCCACGAAGGGCGAGGCGGTGCGCAGCGTTGCGGATTCGAAGCGCGCGCGCAACACCGGCGCCGGCTCGTCGGTGGGGGCCAGCGACGCAATGTCACGCACCTGTGCGCTGTTCCAGTATCGATCGAACACGGCAGCCAGGTCAGGCAGCACAGCGCCGACGGCCAGCACGTCGAAGTCGATGAAGTTGGCGCCGGCGTCGCGCTGGAAATACGCGTCGGCCAGATTGCGCCCGCCGACGATCGCCATCGCACCATCGACGATGAACAGCTTGTTGTGCATGCGGTGGTTCAGGCGACGGAAGTCGCCAGCCATCTGCACCCAGCGGCCGAGGCTGCTGCCGCGTGCCCCCGCAAAGGGGTTGAACAGACGCACCTGCACACCGTCGTGTGCCGCCATGCCGAGCAGGAGCCCGTCCATGCCCGCGGTATAGAAGTCATCGACCAGCAAGCGCACGCGCACGCCGCGCTGTGCGGCGTCGCGCAGCTCGCGAAGCACCTGGCGGCCCACCGAGTCGTCGGCCAGCTGATAGACCTGGAGGTCGATCGAGGCCTGGGCGTGGCGGATCAGGCTCAGGCGGGCGTCGAGCGCCGCTAAGGGGTTGGCGAGGCCCAGCACGCCGGTCGCGCCACGGCCTCGCTTGCGTTCGAGCGCCCGGGCCGAGATGGCGCCCAGCGCCGTGTCCGCGCTGGCTGCGATGGCCAGGGTCGGCCGCGGTGGCTTGGCGAGCGGCGGCAAGTTGGCGCAGCCGGCGAGGAGCAGAGCCAGCAGCAGCGGTGCCAGAAGCAGCCGAAGCAACAAGACTGAACCGAGCCGCATAAGACGATTCTCTGTGCAGCTGGCTTGGCCCGCAATTGCCGATGCAAGCTTTCATTCCCTTCGGTTCGCGCCCGTCAGCGGCGTTTCGCGCCGTGGCAGGCCGCCCTGTCGCAAGGCGCTGGCAGCAAGGGCGGGCGAGCGCCACATTAGCGACACGCCCTCCTCAACCCACGCCATGGCACCCATGATCATCAACATCCTCTCGCACACCCCCGTCTGGGTATGGGGCCTGCTGGCCGCCCTGATGGCGCTGGGTTTTTCGCAAACCCGCGAGCGCCATTTGGCACCTTGGCGCCTCCTGATGCTGCCGCTGGTGCTGCTCGGACTGGGCCTGTGTTCGATGGCGCCCGGCTTCAGGGCGCTGCCGGTGTCCGCGCTGGTTTGGCTGGCGGCGCTTGGCGCGGGCGCTGCGCTTCTGGCCGGCCGCCCGGCGCGGGCCGGCGCCGAATGGTTGCCCGCCGAGCAACGCGTTCGATTGCCCGGCAGCTGGATGCCCATGCTGCTCATCCTGATCATCTTTTCGCTGCGCTACGCCGCCAACGTGAGCATGGCGTTCAACCCCGGCTGGCGCACCGCCCCCTCGATGCTGCTGCCGCTGGCGCTTCTTTACGGCAGCTTCAGCGGGTTGTTTCTGGGCCGCGGGCTCGCGCTCCTGAAGTTGACGCGCTCGTCTGCTTCTGTGCTCCCCAACTCGTCGTGGCGGTGGTTCAGATCCGACATTCGCATGAGCGAGCGCTTCCGCAGCTGAGTGATTGAAGCGCTCTGGGCCGAATGACACGGCTTTATCTGCCAGCATTCAACCGTCTGGAGGATCCAATATGTTCAAGACCGTTCTTCTCTCCGCGCTCGGCGTCGTCGTCCTTGCCGTCGTCGTTGTCCTCGCCATTGCCGCCACGCGGCCCGACGAGTTCGCGGTGCGTCGCAGCGTGCGAATTCAGGCGCCCCCGGAGAAGATCCTGCCGTTGATCGCCGACTTCCGCCAGTGGCCCGCCTGGTCGCCCTGGGAAAAGCTGGACCCGGACATGAAGCGCACCTTGAGCGGCGCTGCGAGTGGCCCCGGCGCCGTGTACGAGTGGTCCGGCTCGGGCAAGGTCGGCGCCGGGCGCATGGAGATCAAGGAGGTGGAGGCGCCGTCGCGAGTGACCATCCAGCTGGACTTCCTCAAGCCGTTCGAGAGCCACACGATGACCGACTTCTCGATCGTCCCCGGCGCCGCTGGCACGGAGGTGACCTGGCTGATGCACGGCCCGGCACTGTTTGTCTCCAAGGTCATGGGCATCTTCGTGAACATGGACAGCATGATCGGCAAGGATTTCGAGAAGGGCCTTGCCAACATGAAAGCAGTCGCCGAAAAATGACCCTGGACGTTCGCGGCGACGCGGTGCCGACCGCACGGTGATTCGTGACGAAATGAAGGCGACAACGGCGTGAGCCTGTTCACGCGGCTGCATCGATCCGGCGAACGGCGGAATCGAGACAGCGGCACGCGCGACGCAGCGGCTGATACGGTCGTGCTGTCGAACAACCGCTTCCGGCCGCTCGGACAAACCCCACGTGCAAGCGCTTCTCTCCATGTTGCCGAGTCTGGCGCTCGTGCTCGGCGCATTCTTCGTCGGCCCCGGACTCGCCATTGTTCTCCTGCTGCTGGAACGTCGTCGCCGGAAGGCTCGGCGTCGCGCGGCGTTCGACAGGAAGATGTTGAGGGCGCCGGGGAACTCGTTGCGGGAGCAGATCGACGAGGCGAAGCACGACAGCGCCTGGTCGTTGATGTCGCTGAGCGCCCTTCCGGTCATCGTTTTGTGCATTTACCTCGCGCAGACTCGAAGCGTGGTCAGCGTCTCGGGTCTTTGGCCGGTCTACCTGTTGGCCACCGTCGTCCTCGTGGTCTACGAGGCGTCCAAGATTCTTGGCAAGAGCAAGAGGCTCGAGATCCTCCGTGTCGGGTACGACGCTGAAGTAGCCGCGGGGCAGGAGCTCGACCAGCTGATGCTGGAAGGCGCCCGGGTCTTTCACGACTTCCCGTGCGACGGCTTCAACATCGACCATGTCGTCGTCAGCAAACAGGGGCTGTTTGCCATCGAAACCAAGGGCGTTTCGAAGCCGGCCGACATTCAGGGGCGACCAGGTTCGACGGTGTCGTACGACGGCGTTCGTCTCAAGTTCCCGTCATGGACGACCTCGGCTCCGGTCGAGCAGGCGCAGCGGCAGGCGCGATGGCTCGCCGAATGGTGTGGCAGTGCCGTCGGCGAATCGGTTTCCGTACGTGGAGTAGTGGCACTTCCGGGCTGGTACGTAGAGCGCGTCGGCCAGGGCGTCGTCGACGTGCGGAGCGGAAGAGAGTTGCGTTTCCTGCTCGGGAAACAGCGCCAAGAGCCCCTTACACCGCAGCTTGTCAAGCGGGTCGCGCACCAAGTCGAACAGCGATGCCGTGATGTGGAACCGACAGTCAGACGAGCCGAGAGGAAGTAGGGACGATCGCCGATCGAGCGACCGTTTGAGACTGGTTTCCGTCGTTCGATTTCGGCAGCTAGATGGCCGCTGTCGGCCATAACCAGACGGCCACGACCGTCAGCTTATTGGCGGCTACCTTGGCCTGCGATTCGCGGACTTCCCATGCAGCAGCGAGCGACCGAAGGTGGACGTGTTCGTTCCGCGCTTCACTCCTGCTAGTCAACGACCTTCACAACAAGCGAGTGTCGGCCGGCGCGTGCTTGAGGTCGTCGTGACGGCCGTCGTTGAATTTCAACGACCTGACGAGTTGGTCGGCATCTTGCTCGATACCGTCCAGCGCGGCGATGGCCACTGCATAAAAATCACCGTTGTTTCCCTCTGCGAAAGTGCGAATGCCACAGGTCTTGCAGAAGCGATAGCGAAGGTGCGACTCTGTCTTCCCGGGGGGGATCCAGGAATAGTTCGACAGGTGGTCTTCGCCTTTTTCGACTTTGAAATCTTCATCCGGAATGATCGCGAACCAGAAGCGCGACTTGCTGCAGATCGAGCAATTGCAGCGCGTCGTTCCTTTGTCGAAATCAATCTTCGCCTGGAAGGCGACTGCGCCGCAGTGACATGAGCCCTGGTAGGTTTTCTTAGCCATCGGTTTCCTTGGTTCACTTACGTAGAGATTGGAGAAGCCCCTTTATCGGAGGCCTCGCACGCTACACCGAGCTGAACAGCTCGTCTGTGCGCTGCCGGACGTTCGGGGATGGAAGAACTTCACACCGCTTCCGACGTCCGTGTCCGTGTCCGGTTTTGGGCATTCAGTTCGATCACGCGATCGTCCGCTACGGGTCGACAGCCGTCATCCGGCTGGCGACGTGGAAGGTCGGGGACTGGTAGAGCGAATTTTGATAGGCCGACACCCCTGTTGCCGCGCTTTCAGGTGGT
>JBBSPY010000133.1:0-8974 GCA_038258415.1 Burkholderiales bacterium | reverse complement strand
GTTCGCCGAGCAACGTCATCCGGCGAGCGCGCACGAGCCGGAAGCCCGCCGCGGCGGCGGCGACGAACAGTGCCGTGGCACCGAGCGAGCGGGGCGACAGTCGCGCCACGCCCCAGAGGCCGTGGGCGCTCGTGCAGCCGCCACCGCAGCGGGTGCCGAAGCCGACCAGCAGCCCGGCGCCGACGAGCACCGGGAGCGAGGCATCGATGCGGATCGCCGGGCCGACCGACCCCCACGCCCAGCCGGCCGGCACGGCGAGCAGGCCGCAGATGAAGGCGATGCGCCAGCGCGCGTCGCCGACGACGGGCCGCAGCAGGCCTCCGACGATGCCGCTGATGCCGGCGACGCGCCCGTTGGCCAGCATCAGCAGGGCGGCCGCCAAGCCGATCAGCGCGCCGCCGGCGAGCGATCGCCACGGCGTGAAGTGGAGCCAGTCGATGCCCATCGTCGCCGAGTCTCCGTGCTGGCGTTCGCTGCCGATCAGTGCACCGCTCCGACGATCGGCGCCAGCGCGGCGTTGATGCGCGCGCCCTGCGCGTCGTCGATCATCGGGCCGAGGATCCCGAGGAAGCGTGGGTCCTGCACGCCGCTCAGGATGTACTGCCAACGGTAGGCGCGCAGCGTCGTCGCCGCAATCGCCTTAATCTCGTCGGCATCGAACGAGCGCCCGGCCACCCGCACGAAATAGTCGGCGTCGCCAGCGGCCTGCAACTGGCAGATGCCGTCGACCGCGCCGACCAGGCCGATCAGCTCGTCGACCGCCTGGTCGCGCTGCTTCGGATCGAGCCTTTCGTCCTCGCGCATCCATTCCATCTCGTCGAGGATCGCGTGCTGCGATTCCTCCTTCCAGTGGAACAGGAACACGTCTTTCCAGAGCGGGTCGATCGCCGTCTCGGCCTCGATGCTGCTGCGGTAGTGCGCCTGCGAGAAGAGCTCGATGTCGCAGGTCAGCGCCAGCACGGCCCAGGTCGAGGCGGCGAGCACCGCGCCGGCAACGTCGTTGGGCTGCGGCAGGAACGCATAGCCCTGGGGCATGCCGGGTGCCATCATGGTTTCGAGTCGGCGGAACATCTCCTGGTGCTTGAGCTCCTCGTCGGTGAGCCGCACGAGTGCCTCGAGCGCGACCTGGTCGCCGAGCCAGTGGCCGCGGCTGATGTCGAGCACCTTGGCGCCGATGAAGCGCTCGACGAGCGCGAACATGTTCGCGTAGGTGCGGCCCTGCACCTGCGAGAACAGGCGCTGCCCGGCGGCGTCGAGGAAGGCCAGCTGGCCGATCTTCGAAAGGCCGTCGGGCAGGAATTTGCGATTGAAGTCGAAGCTGCGGCCGCGGATGACGTCGCGGTCGGTGTCCCAGCGGATGCGCTTGGAGACTTCGATGCATTTGGCGTAGCGGCCGGTGTCGACGGCGCGTTCGGTGACGTGGAACATGGCGGTTCTCCTCTCGAGGGTGCTTCAGGAAAGCCGGGAAGGACCGGCGCGGGATGGCGTGTCGTTCGATGTCGCGCCGCGGTGGTCGTCGAGAAAGCGAGCGATCTGCACGTTGATGCGACCCGGATCCATGACCGGCCCCATGTGGCCGAGGCCGGGCTGCGGGGCCGTTGTCACCGCGGCCAGCGTCGCGGCGAGCAGGCGTGCGACCGACAGCGACGATTCCGGCGATCGCTCGCCCCACATCAGCAGCACCGGCGCGGCGACCCGGCGAAAGGTGCCGAGCGACAGCGTCCGTGCGAACGTGGCGTCGCGCCAGCGACCGACGGCGTGCATCGGCGCGATCACCGCGTCCTGACGCGCGGGGGGCATGGCCTCCCAGGCGCCTTCGGCGGACCAGAAGTCGACGAAGCGCTGCGCCGCAACTGCAAGGTCGCCTCGGTCGACGGCGGCGGCGGCGTCGCTCGCGGCGCGCCAGATGCCTGCCGCAGGCGAGGCGGCGGGGTCCTGGCCGGCGACCAGCGCGAACAACGTCGGCTCGTAGACGACGACCGAGCGCACGCGCCTGGCATGCCGTGCCGCGGCGAGCAGCGCGACCGCGCCGCCGTAGGAATGGCCGACGAGGTGGAATGCGTTGCCGGCGCGGTCGAGCACCGGCTCGATGAGGTCGACCTCGCGCTCGAGATCGGCCGCTTCGTCGGCCGGCCACTCGGGGCTGCGGCCGACGCCATGCCCGTCGACGGCGAAGACGCGATAGCGGTCGGCGACAAGCTCGGCGAAGCTTCGCCATTGCGCCGAGCTGCTGGCGTTCGAGTGCAAGCAGACGACACCGGGGCCCCGCCCCGACTCGCGAACGAACGGCTCGGGTCTCATGCCGCTGCCCATGCGCGGTTCTCCATCACCGCCAGGATCGACCGCGCCGCGCGCACGGCGCCGTCGGTCTCGACCGGCTTGTAGTCGACCGGCGCATGCATCGCGGCGAGCGCGCGGTCGGCGAGCTGCTCCGTCGTCAGGTCGCGAAAGCGCACGGCGCAATCGGCGCAGTAGTTGCGCATCCGGTGGGTGACGTGGATGCACTGTTCGAAATGGCGCTCGAGTGGAAAGCTGAGGAAGGGCCGCCGCGTCGCCACCAGCTCCATGCAGGTGCTCAAGCCGCCCTGCACGAGCGCGAGGTCGGCGCATGCGAGATGCTCGAAGAGGTTGTGCACATAGGGCCGCACCTCGAGCCCTTCGTGCACCGGCAGGCTCCCGGGCGACACACGCGGCCCGGCGACGAGCACCATTCGCAGCTCTGGAACCTGGCGCTTCATGTGCAGGAAGGCGTCGGCGATGCGGTGCAGCAAAGGCCCGCCGACTGCGGTGCCGCCGACCGAGGCGACCACGAGCTTCTCGTCCCTGCGGTAGCCGTGGCGGGCGCGCAGCGCGTCGCTGTCGGCGAGAGCTGCCGGATCGAACGGCAGCGCGTAGCCGCTGAAGGTGAAGTTGCGCCTTGTCCAGTCGCGGATGCTCGGCATGCCCGGGCCGAACGGCAGCTCGGTGACGTCGTCCGGGTTGCCGACGAAGATCGCCCGGTCGCGGATCCACGGGTAGCGGGCGATGTGCTCGATCTCGTCAGCGTTGCGGTCGGCGCACAGGAACGCCTCTCGTTCGTCGCCTTCTTGCATCGGCAGGCAGCCGACGAAGTCGGTCAGGAAGACGAACGGCTGGCGCTTCAGCTCCGGGTTCTCGTGGAAGTGGTAGTCGACCTCCCAGGCCTCGTCGCCGACGACGATGTCGTAGTGCTCGGCCGCGAGCAGCTCGGCGAAGACCAGGAAGTTCTTCGCCATCACCTCGTCCATCGTGCGCAGGGCGAAGAAGGCGTTCAGGTCGTGTTCGCCGGCCTGCGCCTCGAAGTGCCGGCTTTCGTTGGCCAGTCGCGCCGTGATCGGATGCAGCCGCTCGCCCTCGCGCTCGAGGTAGGTCGACGCGGGGTGCACGGTGAACCATTCGATCTCGAGATCGGGCTCGAGCCTGCGCATCTCGCGCGCGATCGCCAGGTCGCGCTGCACGTGGCCGAGACCGATTGCGCTCGAGACGAAGAGGGCCCGGCGCTTCCTCGCCATCGCCCGAACCCAGCTCGTTCGCGCCGGCCGGACGCCCGCAAAGTCGCGGACGAGCTGCGCGAAGGCCACCGGGTCGCGTGCGCACATCAGGTGGCCGCCGCCGACCACCGTGTGCAGGCGCGCGCCGGGCACCAGCCTGGCCACCTCCTCGCCGCGGTCGAATGTGACGCGCTTGTCGGCGTCGCCATGGATGACGAGCGTCGGGCAGCGTACGAGACGTGCCTGCTCGCGCACGTCGGTGCCCAGCCAGCCGCGCACCCCCATCGCCACGGTGGTGCCGTCGGTCGCGCCGCCGTGGTGGAGCACGCCGTCTTCGTAGGGCTTGGTCGAGTGCGGCTCGTTGAAGACCATGCCGAAGAAGCGGTCGACGTGCTTCGGCCAGTCGCTCTCCATCTCGGCGAGCGCGGCCCGTGTCATCGATTTCGCTTCAGGCGTGGAAGCGAGCCAGGCGGCGAAGCCGCCGGCGACGATCAGATGCGACACCCGCTCCGGTTGCTCGGCCGCCAGGCGCAGCGCATTCATGGTCGTTGCCGAGATGGCGACGACGGCGGCGCGGTCGATCGCCAGCGCGTCGAGCACGGCGACGAAGTCGCCGTAGTAGTGCTCGAACGAGTACCGCTCGGGCGCTGCGGGTCGATCGGATCGGCCGTTGCCGCGCAGGTCCATGACGACGACGCGGAAGTGCTGCGCCAGCCAAGGGACGACGCCCTTGAGCAGGTGCGTGTTGGCGATCTGGTAGACCGGGGCGAAGACGAGCCACGGGCCGGCGTCGCCGAACTGGCCATACCAGGTCTTGACGCCGTCGCGATCGACGAAGCCGTCGCGCAGCGGCGCCGTGCTCTCGTACGGGTACGGCTCGGGCAGGTTGCCGGACGTCTCGATGGTGCCGGCCTGGAGTTCAAGCCGCCGCGGCAGGGGTCGGGTCCGCGCGTCCATCAGCGCTTCCTTCTGTCCGGCTTCTTGCGCCGACCGTTCTCGACGCGGCGCAGCAGGGTCGCGACCGCCGCCAGCGCTTCGCGCTGATGCCCCTGCTGCTCGCCGATGCCGAGCATCATGCTGGCTTCCATTCCGGTCCAGAACCAGCCGATCCAGGCCGAGATCGCCTGCGCGGAGACCGGCAGGTCGAGTTCCGAAGACTCGATGAAATCGACCACGGCCGCCTCGACGAGGCGGTGCCAGGCGAGCAGCCGCGGCACGAACTCGTCGCGCAGTTCGATGTCGTGAAAGCTCGCGCCCATCAGTTCCATGAGCAGGCGCACGAAGCCCGACTCGAGATCTTCCTCGTAGAAGTCGCAAGCCTGCTGCCATTGGCGGCTGGCAGCGTCGGTGCCCTCGTACATCCCGGTCTGCCGTTCGAGCAGCTGGCGGTTGGCCTCGTCGAGCACCGCGAGCACGAGCTGCTGCTTGCCGCGGAAGTGATAGCCGATGAGAGCGTGGTTGACGCCGGCTTCGCGGGCGATGTCGCGCACGTTCAGGTTGGCGTAGCCGACTTGAATGAGGCGGGTGCGGGCCGCGCGCAGGATCGCCTGGCGCGTCGTCGCGCCGTCGGCGCGGGCCGCGGGCGTCGGCCGCGACGACGGAGCCGCCTCCGGCGCATCGTCATGTCGTTGAACAACCGGTTTATCCATTCGTTCAATGTATCCCGGTACCTTTTCCGGTGTCAAGCGCCGGCGTCGAAACCGGGCCGGCCTGCGCACGCGAGGTGGGCCAGAATGACCCCGTGACGACCGTCCACGCCGCCTTCGCCGCTTCCGCCGCCCGCCGAGGAGACGCCGACTTCCTCTGCGTCGAGGACGTGACCGCGGCCGCCTACGGGCTCGATCCGGGTCCGCGCAGCTGGACGGACGTCGCGGCCGAGGTCGAGCGCCTGCGCGGCCTCTACGCGCAGGCCGGCTACGGCCACGGCCACCGCGTCGGCCTGCTGCTCGAGAACCGCCCGGCCTTCTTCACCCACTGGCTCGCCCTCAACGCGCTTGGCGCCTGCATCGTGCCGATCCACGCCGAGATGCAGCCCGCCGAATGGGTCTGGCTGGTCGGGCACAGCGAGATGTGCCTGGCGGTCGTGCAGCCCGGCCGCGAAGCAGGGCTGCGCACCGCCGCGACCACGGCCGGCGTCCACCTCGAGACGATCCGACCGGAGGTGCTCGGCCGCATCCCGGCGGCACGCACGTCGGCACCGCTGACCGACCGGTTGCCTGGCCGCGAAACCGAGTGCGCGTTGCTCTACACGTCGGGAACGACCGGGCGTCCGAAGGGATGCCGGCTGACCAATGGCTATTTCCTGCGCGCCGGCGACTGGTATCTCGGCCTGGGCGGTCTCGCCGGAGTGCGCCCCGACGCCGAGCGCTTCATCACGCCGCTGCCGCTCAGCCACATGAACGCGCTCGCGTTCTCGTCGATGGCGGCGATCCTCTCCGGCGGCACGCTGATCCAGCTGGACCGCTTCCACCCGAAGACGTGGTGGCGGACGGTGCGCGACACTCAGGCCACCATCGTCCACTACCTCGGCGTGATGCCGGCGATGCTGCTCGATGCACCGCCGACCTCGCGCGACCGCGAGCACAGCGTGCGCTTCGGCTTCGGCGCCGGCGTCGATCCGAGACACCACGCGGCGTTCGAGGAGCGCTTCGGTTTCCCGCTGCTCGAGGCCTGGGCGATGACCGAGACCGGCGCCGCCGCCTGCATCATCGCGAACCACGAGCCGCGTCACGTCGGCACTCGTTGCTTCGGCCGCGCCGAGCCGTTCGTCGAGACTCGAATCGTCGACACGCACGGCGCCGAGGTCGGCGTCGACATTCCCGGCGAGCTGCTGGTGCGCGCGCCGGGCGACGATTCGCGCAAGGGCTTCTTCCTCGGCTACCTGAAGGACGAGCCGGCGACCGAGGAGGCGTGGGCCGGCGGCTGGTTTCACACCGGCGACGTCGTGCGGCGCAGCGCCGAGGGCGATCTCCACTTCGTCGACCGACGCAAGAACGTGATCCGGCGCAGCGGCGAGAACATCTCGCCGGTCGAGGTCGAGAGCGTGCTCGCCACGCACATGGCGGTGGCCGCGTGCGGCGTCGCCGCGACGCCCGACCCGAAGCGCGGCGACGAAGTGCTCGCGTGCATCGTGCTGCGCGTGGCGCCGCGCTTGCCGCCGCTCGAGCAGGTGGCGGCGAGCATCGTCCGACATGCACTCGAACGGCTCTCGTACTTCAAGGCACCGGCCTACATCGCCTTCGTCGATGCGCTCCCGCTCACCGCGTCGCAGAAGATCCGCCGTGCTGATTTGCGCGAGCTGGCAAAGACCCTGCCTGCGCAGGTGAACTGCTTCGACATGCGGCCGATGAAGCGCCGCAAGCGCCAACTCGATGCGGCGGCGACGGCGGCCGGGGCGCTCGACGCGACGACCACGTCGGCCGCCGCACTCGACTCGACGGCAACCGCTGCCGGTGCCCTCGACACGACGATGACGGTGGCCGGCGACCTCGACACGACGATGACCGCGGCCGGCGCGCTCGACGCCGGCGACACGTCGGCCGGGTCGCTCGAGACGAAGCCCGAGCCGCCCGGCTGAGCGTGTCCCGCCGGTCCTACGAAGGCGTCGCCGTCGCCGTTGCGGTCACGGTGCCCTACGTTCGCTACTCGACGCATGGCGCCCACTGGTTCATCGGCCGCGCGCTCGACCTGCTCGTCGAACGCTCGGGCATCGCCAAGGAGCAGATCGACGGGTTGACGGTGAGCAGCTTTTCGCTCTCTCCCGACACCGCCGTCGGCGTCACGCAGCACCTGGGTCTCAGCCCGCGCTGGCTCGACCACATCCCGACCGGCGGCGCATCGGGCGTGATGGCGCTGCGCCGCGCGGCACGCGCCGTGCAGGCGGGCGACGCCGATGTCGTCGCCTGCGTGGCAGCCGACGCGAACCACGTCGAGTCGTTCAGGCAGATGCTCGGCGGGTTCTCCCATTTCGCGCGCGACGCGAGCTATCCCTACGGCTCGGGCGGCCCGAACTCGATCTTCGCCTTCATCACCGCCGCCTACATGCGCGAATACGGCGCAGAGCGCGAGGACTTCGGTCGCATCTGCGTGGCGCAGCGGGCCAACGCGCTGCTCAACCCCGGCGCGTTGTTCAAGACGGCGCTGACCATGGACGCTTACCTGAAGGCGAGGCCGATCGCCGATCCGATCCACCTCTTCGACTGCGTGATGCCGTGCGCCGGCGCCGAGGCTTTCCTGGTGATGAACGAGGAACGCGCCCGCGACCTCGGCCTCGCGCACGTGCTGCTGCGCGGCGCGATCGAACGGCACAACGCCTACGCCGACGACCCGGTGCTGCTGCGCGGCGGCTGGCGCGTCGACCGCGATGACCTTTACGCGCAGGCCGACATCGATCCGGCCCGCATCGACTTCGTCCAGACCTACGACGACTATCCGGTCGTCGTGATGCTGCAGTTCGAGGACCTCGGCTTCTGCGACAAGGGCGAGGGACCGGCCTTCGTGCGCGAGAAGACCCTCGTCCACGACGGTGACTTCCCGAACAACACCAGTGGTGGCCAGCTGTCGGCCGGCCAGGCCGGGTGTGCGGGCGGCTTCCTCGGCATGACCGAAGCGATCCGCCAGCTGACCGGCGAAGCGGGCGAGCGCACCGTGCCGGGCGCGACGCACGGCCTCGTCTCGGGCTTCGGCATGGTCACCTACGACCGGTGCCTCTGCACCGGCGCGGTCGTCCTCGCGAAGGCGGGGGAGTGACGACCGCATTCAATTTTCTTATCCTCTGCGCCTGACCGCTCGACCGCCATCGGTCGTTTACGAGGAACCGCTCCATGTCGCTCATCCAGGCCCTAGGACTTCCGACCCCACCCCGCCAGTCGGCATCCGCCGCGCCGCCGCCGCGCGACGAGGTGCGTGCCGCCGCCGACGCGCTGCGCCCGGCGCTCGGCCGCCAGCGCGACGCCGCACGAGAGCGCGTCGCGCAGCTCGGCAAGCTTCGTCCGGCGCTCGCGAAGATGGCGGATGCGGCGACCGGCGCCGGCAAGGCCGGGCTCGTCGCCAAGCAGGCGGCGCTCGAGCGCGAAGCGACCACCGCGGCGGGCGAGCTCGAGCGCGCGAACGCCGATCTCGCGGCCATCGACCACCCGGCGACCTCGCGCGAGGAGATGGTCGCCCTGCTCGCGCGCCGTCGCGCCGCGGGCAGCGTGGCGAAGAAGACCGAGATCGACGTCGCCAAGCTCGGCGGCGGCGGCAGCCACGACATCCAGACGACGACGACCGGCTATGAAAAGGGGCGCGCGAGCAAGGAGGTGCAGCACGACTCGAAGCGGTTCGGCCTCGGCGGTCGCACGCAGGAGACGAACCGCCAAGTCGAGGTGAAGAGCGCCGATCTCACCGCCCGCGCGACCGACGGGAAGAAGACGAACCTGTCGCTGAAGGGCGAGCGCACCAGCGAGACGACGCGCTCGCGCGAG
>JBBSPY010000132.1:0-8985 GCA_038258415.1 Burkholderiales bacterium | reverse complement strand
GATGACCAACATCACCGAGGCGAAGCGGATCCGCGACCAGCTGTCGGCGTCGCACGAGCGCTTCACGACCGTGCTCGAGGGCCTCGACACCGCCGTCTCGGTGGTCTCGGTGCAGCAGGGCGAGCTGCTGTTCGCCAATCGTTCGTACCGGCTGTGGTTCGGTGTCGACGCGCGCGGCCACACGCTGCTCTCGGGAGGCGAGCCGGCGTCTCGGCCGATGCCTCTCGACGGCGCCGACGCGGGCGGCGACCACGACGACGCGGTCGACGCCTTCGGCGGCCTGCCGACACAGGAGCTGACGGCCGCCGGCTCCGACTCGCGGGAGATCTACGTCGAGGCCACCGATCAGTGGTTCGACGTGCGCGCGCGCTACCTGCAGTGGACGGACGGACGGCTGGCGCAGATGCTCATCGCCGCCGATGTGTCGGCGCGCCGCCGCGCCGAGGCGCAGGCCGAACTGCAGGCCGAGAAGGCGCAGGTCACGAGCCGACTGGTGACGATGGGCGAGATGGCGTCGTCGGTCGCCCACGAACTCAACCAGCCCCTGACGGCGATCACCAACTATTGCAACGGCATGGTGACGCGGGTCGAGAACGACGCGATCGTCAAGGGCGACCTGATCGCGGCGCTGAAGAAGACCGCGCGCCAGGCCGAGCGTGCCGGGCAGATCATCCACCGCATCCGCTCGTTCGTGAAGCGCAGCGAGCCGCAGCGCCAGCGCGCCTTCGCCCACGCCATCGTCGAGGACGCGGTCGAACTCGCCGGCATCGAACTGCGTCGACGCAACGTCGCCATCCAGACCTACGTCGCTCAGCGCCTGCCGCCGCTGCTCGTCGACCCGATCCTGATCGAGCAGGTGGTGCTGAACCTGCTGAAGAACGCCGCCGAGGCGATCGACGAGGCTCACCTGCCGGCGCCGCGTCGGCGGATCGAGCTGCGCGTCGTGCCCCTGCACACCGACGAGGAAGGCGACGTCGTCGAATTCACCGTCACCGATCGGGGGCCGGGTCTGAAGGCGGAGGTGCTGGCGCGGATGTACGAGGCCTTCTTCTCGACCAAGTCCGACGGCCTTGGCATCGGCCTCAGCCTGTGCCGTTCGATCGTCGAGAGCCATCGCGGCAGGATCCGCGCCGTCAATCTCTACAATGGCGAGGCCGCGGTCGGCTGCCGATTCACCTTCACGTTGCCGGTCGAACCCTCCCGCGTCGAACCCTCAACCGCGCCTTCACAGGCAGCTTCCGCATGAGCCTGATTCCCAAGAAGGGCAACGTCTACGTCGTCGACGACGACGAGGCCGTCCGCGATTCCCTGCAGTGGCTCCTCGAGGGCAAGGACTACCGGGTCAAATGCTTCGACTCGGCCGAATCCTTCCTCGCCCGCTTCGATCCGCGCGAGGTCGCTTGCCTGATCGCCGACATCCGCATGGACGGCATGAGCGGCCTCGAGCTGCAGGACAAGCTGCTCGAGCGCCGGTCGCCGCTTCCCGTGACCTTCATCACCGGCCACGGCGACGTGCCGATGGCCGTGACCACCATGAAGAAGGGCGCCCAGGACTTCATCGAGAAGCCTTTCAAGGAGGACGAGCTGGTGTCGCTGGTCGAGCGCATGCTCGAGCGGGCCCGGCACGACTTCTCGGCGCACCAGGAAGCGGCCAGCCGGGACGCCCTGCTGTCTCGGCTCACCACACGCGAATCGCAGGTGCTCGAACGCATCGTCGCCGGGCGGCTGAACAAGCAGATCGCCGACGATCTCGGCATCAGCATCAAGACGGTCGAGGCGCATCGCGCCAACATCATGGAAAAGCTCAACGCGAACACCGTCGCCGACCTGCTCAAGATCGCGCTCGGCGCGCCTTCCAAGGCTTGACCGCCACGCGCATCGACGGCGCGGCGCTCGCCGCCGGGCTGCGCGACGAGCTGGCCTTGCGCGTGGCGTCGCTCTCCGCTGCGGGCTGCCGACCCGGCCTGGCGGTGATCCTCGTCGGCGACGACCCGGCGAGCGCGGTCTACGTGCGCAACAAGGTCAGGGCCTGCGAACAGGCGGGCATCGCGTCGTTTCTCGATCGCTTCGATGACACGCTCGACGAAGCCGCCCTGCTCGCCCGCATCGCCCAGCTGAACGCCGACCCGACCGTGCACGGCATCCTCGTGCAGATGCCGCTGCCCCGGCACATCGACCCGGCACGCGTCGTCGAGGCGATCGCCCCGGCGAAGGACGTGGACGGCTACTCCATCGAAAGCGCTGGACGACTTCTGGCCGGCCTTCCGGGATTTCGGCCGTGCACGCCGTGGGGCTGCATGAAGTTGATCGAGTCGACGGGGATCAAGCTGGCCGGCAAGCACGCCGTGGTGATCGGCCGCAGCAACACCGTCGGCAAGCCGATGGCGTTGCTGCTGCTCGCCGCCGACGCCACGGTGACGATCTGCCACAGCCGCACGTCCGACCTCGCCGGGCAGGTGCGGCGCGCCGACGTCGTGGTCGCGGCGGTTGGCCGCGCGAACACCGTCACCGGCGACATGGTCAAGCTCGGCGCCGTGGTGATCGACGTCGGCATCAACCGCATCCCCGAGGGCGAACCCGACGCCGGCAAGCTGCGCGGCGACGTCGACTACGCGGCCGTGTCGCAGGTCGCGTCGGCCGTCACGCCGGTGCCCGGCGGGGTCGGCCCGATGACGATCGCGATGCTGCTCGCGACCACCGTCGAGGCTGCAGCAGCTGTCGCGGCACGCGCTGGCGACGACTCGCGTCCGGCATGAGATCGGCTCGGCGGCACCTGCGTGCGATGTGACCGAACGGCATCTTGTTCGGGTGGCCGCGCTCGTATAGGCTCGCCCAGTGCCGGTGGACCGGCGCCGTGTTTCACCTTGAGCCGCTGCCCATGAGCCCGATCCGTCCAGCCCGCCTCGTCCTCGCCTGCCTGGCCGCCGCATCCGCCTGCCTCGCCGCGGGAGCAAGCTTCGCGCAGTTCAAGGTCATCGGCCCCAACGGCAGCGTGACGTACACCGACCGCGAGCCGACGTCCTCGGCGGGCCGCGTCGTGCCACTCGGAGGCAGGGGCGCTGCCGAGGCCGCCGAGCCCGAGCTTCCGTTCGAGTTGCGCCAGGTGGCGAGCCGCTACCCGGTGACGCTCTACACGACGTCCAACGCCTGCGAGCCGTGCGCCGCCGGCCGCGCCATGCTGCGCCAGCGCGGCATCCCGTACAACGAGCGCCAGGTCGTCAGCAATGCCGACGGCGAGGCACTCCAGAAGATCACCGGTGGGCGCGAAGTGCCGGCGCTGACGATCGGCTCGCAGACGCTGCGCGGTTTCTCCAACGAGTCATGGTCGCCGTATCTCGATGCCGCCGGCTATCCCCGAGACTCGGTGCTGCCGTCGGCGTGGGCGTGGCGCGCCGCGACGCCGATCGTCGAGCAGCGTGCCGCGTCGCCGACCGCCGCGTCCACGCGTGCCGCTGCCGCTCCGGCACGGACGCGTCCGACCGCGGCACCCGCCGGCACCGGCGGCATCCGCTTCTAGGCTCCCGGTGCCCGGTCGGCGCCGCCGACCCGTCTCGCCACGACGCTCCCGGCCGTGACGACGCCGGACATCATCCAGAACAGCACCGGCGCGCCGAGCGTGCTGCCGACAAGGCCGAACGCGAGCGGCATCATGGCGCTCGACAGGTTGATCGCCATCGAGCGCAGCGCGATCGCCTCGCCGTGACGATCGCGTGGCGTGAGCTGGTGCAGCGTCGTCATCACCATCGGCTGCACCGAGCCGAGCGCGACGCCGAGGACCACGGCCAGCCCACCCATCAGCCACGCCGTCAGCGCGAACGGATAGACGGCGAACACGGCCCCGGTGACGAGCATCGCCGCGACCAGGACCCGGGCCTCGCGCAAGCGGTGCGCGAGCATCGGAATGGCGAGGCGAACCAGCGTCACCGCGGTCGCGAAGGCGCCGAGCACGAGGCCGATCGCCGAGGCCGAGAAGCCGCGCTCGTGGCCGAGCACCGGAACGAGGAAGGAATGGACATCCCAGCTCGACGAGATCAACCAGTTGACGAACAGCAGCCGGGCAAATCCAGGCAACTCGAGCAGATCCCACGAACTGCGCGGGGGCGGGAGCGGCAGCGCCGGATCGCGCGTCTCGACCGGCACGTGGCGCAGGACCAGCAGGCAGCTGAGTGGCAGCGCCGCGAGCAGGGCGAAGGCGGCGCCGAAACCCGCGGCGTCGATCAGCGTCCCCGCCAGCACCGGGCCGATGACGCCGGAGATCGCCGGCGCCAGCCCGAGCCAGCTGAAGACGCGCTTGAGCTCTGTCGGGTCATGCGCCATGCGACCGGCTGTGCGCTGGATCGCGATCATGCCGATGTTGGCGCCGGCGCCTGTCAGCGTCGCCGCGACGCACAGGGCGAGGAAACCCCAGCTCCCGAGCCACGTCGACGCGACGGCGAACAGGCCACCGGCAATCTCGAAGGCGACCGCGATGCGAACCGGCCGGTGGTAGCCGTGACGGTCGGCCAGGCGGCCCGCGGCAAGCGCGAGCGCGATGGGTGCCGCCGCGAACAGGCCCAGCAGCACGCCGACGCTCCACGCCTCGTGCCCCTCGCGCAGCGCCGCCAGCGGCGCCGCGAGTCGAACTCCCGTCATGCACGAATGCAGGGCGATCTGGCCGCCGATCAGGGCCAGCAGCGGCCGGGCGTCGCGGCGCGATGCCGGCGGATCGACCCCACTTTGGTCAGGCATCGGCCGCGTCGTCGAACAGGCCGCCGGGTAGCAACGCCTGGGCGCGCTCCTCCTCGATGCCCTCCACGCCCTTGAGCCGACGTGCCATCTGCCGCGTCCGCACTTCGGCCTGGTCGATCTGGTCGCTCGCCTCGACGAGCTTCTTCTTCGTCTTCGCCAGCACGTCGCCGAACTTGCCGAACTCCACCTTGACGGCGCCGAGCACCTCCCACACCTCGGCCGACCGCTTGCCGAGCGCCAGCGTGCGGAACCCCATCTGCAGGCTCGACAGCGTTGCCAGCAGCGTGGTCGGCCCGGTGAGCATCACCTTGTAGTCGCGCTGCAGGCTCTCGACGAGACCGGGCCGGCGCAGCGCCTCGGCGTACAGGCCTTCGGTCGGCAGGAACATGATCCCGAAGTCCGTGGTGTGCGGCGGCGCCACGTACTTGTCGCGGATCGCCAGCGCCTCCTTGCGCAGCCGCTGCTCGATGGCCCGGCCATGCAGCTCGACGCCGGCCCGGTCCGCCGCCTCCTGCGCGTCGACGAGGCGCTCGTAGTCCTCGCGCGGAAACTTGCAGTCGATCGGCAGCCAGAGCGGCAAGCCGTCGTCGCGCCGCCCCGGCAGGCGGATCGCGAATTCGACGCGCGCGCCAGAGTTCGGAATGGTCTCGACGTTGGTCGCGTACTGCTCGGTCGTCAGCGCCTGTTCGAGCAGGCCGGCGAGCTGGACCTCGCCGAAGACGCCCCGTGTCTTCACGTTGGTCAGCACGCGGCTGAGCGAGCCGACGTCGCTCGCCAGCTTCTGCATCTCGCCGATGCCGCGGTGCACCTGCTCGAGCCGCTCTGCGACCTGTCGAAAGCTCTCGCCGAGCCGCTGCTCGAGCGTGGCGTGCAGCTTCTCGTCGACGGTCGCTCGCATCTGCTCGAGCTTTTTCTCGTTGTCCTGCTGGATCGCGCCCAGCTTCGCTTCGACCGTCGTGCCGACTTCGGCCATCCGCCGGTCGAGCGCTTCGCGCGTGAGCCGCGCCTGCTCCGACTGCGCCGCCACCGCCTGCGTAAGCGACGCCGCGACCTGCTGCTGCAGCGCCGCGAGCTGGCGGCTGAAGGCGTCGATCTGGTCGTTCTGCGTGCGCGCCGTGTCGCCATGCTGCGTGAGCAGCGTGCGCTGGAAATCGCCCAGCGTGTGGCCGAGTTCCTGTCGGGTGCCCTGCGCGCTGCGCGCGATTTCGTCGCGCGTGTCGCGGGCATGGCGCTCGACGGCAGCATCCGGTCGAGCGAGTCGAACGGCGATCCACAGCGTCGCGAGGACGAGCACGCCGAGCAACAGCGGCGTGAGCCATTCGGGAAGCATGCCGCGATTGTCTCAGCCCGCCGGGCCTACGCTCCTCCTGCCCGGGCCGAGCCCGACGCCACCAGCCGCGCCTCGCCGAAATCGAAGGCGAGCTGCACGAGGATGGCCATCACCGCCGCCGGCAGGGCACCAGCGAGCATCGCGTCGGTGTCGTTGACGGCGAGGCCGGCGACGATGCGCTCGCCGTAGCCGCCGGCGCCGATGAAGGCCGCCATCGTCGCCGTGCCGACGTTGATCACCGCCGCCGTCTTCACCCCCGCGAGCACGGTCGGCGCCGCCAGCGGCAGCTGCACGAAGCGCAGCGTCTGCCTCGGCGTCAGGCCGAGCGAGAGCGCCGCCTGCGACATGCCACGCGTGACGCCGGCGAGCCCGGTGTGGGTGTTGCGCACGATCGGCAGCAGCGCGTAGAGGAACAGGGCAATCAGCGCCGGGACGACGCCGATCCGGCCGAGCGCCGCGATCAGGAAGGCGAGCAGCGCCAGCGACGGAACGGTCTGCAGGACGGCGACCGCGCCGAGCATCCACGCCGAGCCGCGCGGCCATCGCCATGCCGCGACACCGATCGGAATCCCGACCACGACGGCGATCGCGAGCGACGCGAAAACGAGCACGAAATGCTCGCGGGTGAGTCGCCAGAAGTCGGACGCGAAGAGACGGTCGAGGAAGGATGACGGCCCGCGTTCGCGAGCCGATGCCGAGGCCGATGCCGCGGGATACGGACGACCCGCCGCCCGCGCGTCGACGAATCGCGCCGCGACTTCGGCGTACGGCCGGCGGTCGATCTCGACCTCGGCGTTCATCGCGACCATCGTCGCCGCGTCGATCGCCCCGGCAAGCGAGGCCAGTGGCGCGGCGTCGAATCCGGCGCGCATGAGCAGCACGGCATCGTAGGCCGGGAAGAAGTGTCGATCGTCGTCGAGGACGACCAGGCCGTAGCGGCCGAGCTTGGCGTCGGTCGAGTAGACGTCGATCACGTCGATGCGGCCGGCGGCGACGGCGTCGTAGGCCAGTCCGTGATCGAGCCCGGTCGGCTGGGCGGCGAGCCCGTAGGCGGCGCGCAGTCCCGGCCAGCCGTCGGCGCGCTCGATGAACTCGTGCGACAGGCCGTAACTCAGCGATGCGCCGCGGGCCGACGCCAGGTCGCTCAGGCTGCGGATGCCCAGCTTCGACGCCGTCCCGGCCTTCATCGCCAGCGCGTAGGTGTTGTTGAACCCGAGCGGCACGCCGGCGACGAGCCCGCGCGGACCGAGCCAGCGATTGAGCTCGTCGAGCGACGGATTGCCTTCGCGCTTGAGGAGTTCGCGCACGATCGTGCCGGTGTACTCCGGGTACACGTCGATCGAGCCGGCGGCCAGCGCCTGCTCGAGGATGCCGGTGTTGCCGAGGCCCGGCCGGTGCTCGGCTCGACTCCCGGCCCGGTTCAACGTCTGGGCGACGATTTCGCCGAGTACGTAAGACTCGGTGAAGCGCTTGGAGCCGACGTGGGCCGTCGCCCCTCCGTCGGCTGCGTGCGCAGGACCCGGCGCAGCCGAGAGGGCGCACGCCATCGCAATCAGGGGGGAAAAGACGAGTGCAAGGCGGCGTAGGAGGTTTCCCACTCGAGAACCGCCTTTCGAAGGGCGCGTTGCCAGAGCTGCCGCGTCCACACTCGCAGGTCGACGTCCGCACACCGCGCCAGTCTCACGCCTTGCCTCCCTCCCCTGCTCACTGCGGCCGATTCTGGCCGCGCCCCGGGTTGCCGACCTCCCGGGCAGGAGCACGCGAGCCATGACGACGCTGCGTGCCTTCATCGTCGAGGACAGCCCGGTGATCCGAGAGAACCTGGTCGCGGCGCTCGAGGAGATGGCACCCATCCGGGTCGTCGGCACTGCAGAAGACGAGGCCAGCGCCGTCGACTGGCTCAGCCGCAAGGACGGATGCGACATCGTCGTGGTCGACATCTTCCTGAAGAGCGGGTCGGGTCTGGGCGTGCTCAAGGCGGTGGCCGGATCGCCGGAGCGCACGACCCGGCTCGTCGTCCTCAGCAACTACGCCACTCCCGACATGCGCCGCAAGTGCCTGGAACTCGGCGCGGACCGCGTGTTCGACAAGTCGAACGAGATCGACGCGCTCATCCTCTATTGCTGCCGAATCGCCGAAGGCGGCACCGGCGACACCCAGCGTGGACCGATCGGTTGATCGTGGCCGGCCCGGGAGCTCCGCCGGTCGTCATCGTGTTCCACCCCGCCTACTGGATCAGACCGTTCTTCAACGCGTAGTACGTGAGGTCGCTGTTCGACTCGAGCTTCATCTTCTCCATCACCCGAGTCCTGTAGGTGCTCACGGTCTTGACGGAAAGCGACATGCTGTCGGCCATGTGGCCGATCGTCTCGCCCTTGGCCAACCGGAGGAAGACCTGGAACTCGCGCTCGGAAAGCTGCTCGTGGGCCGGGCGGTCACCGCCGCCGGCCAGGCCGTCGGCGAGCATCTCGGCGACGCCGGGCGTGATGTACTTGCGGCCACGGTAGACGGTGCGGATCGCCTTGACGATCTCTTCCGGGTCGCAGTCCTTGTTGAGGTAGCCGCTGGCGCCCTGGCGCAGCAGCGTGGTCGCGTAGTGCTCCTCCGGAAACCCCGACAGGATCAGCACCGGCAGATCAGGCGCACGCGCGCGGATCGCGGCCAGTGCGTCGACCCCGCTCTGATCGGGCATCGACAGGTCCATCAGGATCACGTCGACCTCGCCCTTCCTGACGATGTCGACGGCCTCGCGACCGGTCGACGCCTCGGCGACGACCTTGAGGTCGACCTGGTCGGAGAAATACTGTTTGAGACCGGCGCGAACGATGGCGTGGTCGTCGATGATGGCGATTCTGATCATGGGTGCGCAGCGTCTGACGGTAGGCGGGGCATGGCGCCCGCATCGGGCGAGCGGCGAGTGTAGGGCG
>JBBSPY010000131.1:0-9028 GCA_038258415.1 Burkholderiales bacterium | reverse complement strand
CGCCGCTTCCGATCGGCGTGAGCGGTGCGGTCTCGAACGGCTTCGACGTCGATGCGCGCAACAACACGGCGCTTGCAGCGCTCACCGTCGGCGGCGCGACGCGCCTCTACACCGTCTCGCTCTCGACCGGCACCACCACGGTGGTGGGCACGATCGGCAGCGGCAGCGACACGCTGATCGGGATGGCGCTGCTGCAGACGACCCGGCCGACCGCGGTCGCGCTCACCGCCGACTCGCGGCTGGCGCGTTTCGACCCGTCCGCACCGAACACGATCACCTCGTCGGTCGCGATCTCGGGCCTCGGATCGGGCGAGTCGGTGCTCGGCATCGATGTGCGACCCGCCAACGGCAGGCTCTACGCGCTGACCAGCCTCGGTCGAGTGCTCGTCGTCGATGCGACGACCGGCACGTCGTCGCTCGCCTCGACCCTCGTGGCCGATACGACCGACGCGACCGATCCGTTCACGGGCCTCACCGCCGGCATCTACAGCGTCGACTTCAACCCGGTCGCCGACCGGCTGAGGGTCGTCACCAGCGCCGGCGCCAACCTGCGCATCAACGTCGACACCGGCGCCACCACGACCGACGGCGTCATCAATCGAGCCGCCGCGGCGACGGTGGTGGGCGCGGCCTACACCAACAGCTACGCCAGTCCGGCGTCGACGCGCCTGTTCGACCTCGATGCCGTGCAGGACGTCCTCGCCGAGCAGACGCCACCGAACAACGGCACGCTGGTGAACGTCGGCACCGGTCTGGGGATCGACCTCGTGGGCGGCTCGCCGGTCGACATCGGAGGTGGCGACAACGGACTCGTTCTCGCGGCCCTGCGCAACAGCACGACCGGCCCGTTCTCGCTGTACACGGTGTCGCTCACGAGCGGCGTGGCCACCCTCTACCGCAACACCGGCGCCGCGGTCCTGTCGCAGATCGGCGGTGCCTCAGGACCGGCGATCGTCGACCTGGCGATCCTCTTCTAGGCGGCACGATCGCAGGCCGGGCGATCGGGCGCGGCGGGTGCCGTCCCTAGAATCGCCCGGCCTCTCTGACTACCCCGCAGCGTGCCCGACGCCCCGACCGCCACCTTCGACCACGACGCCACGTTGCGCGACTGCGCACGCGGCGATCAAAGCGCGCTGCGCCGGCTCTACGAGCACGAGTCGCGCTGGCTGCTCGGCATCGCGCTGCGCATCGTGCGCGAGCGGGCCGCCGCCGAAGACGTGGTGCACGACGCCTTCCTGCGCATCTGGCGCAGCGCTGCGAGCTTCGACGCGTCGCTCGGCTCGGGCCGCGGCTGGGTCTGCACCGTGGTCCGTCACTGCGCGCTCGACCACGCGCGCCGGGCCGGCCGCGAGGCGCCGCCCGCCGACCCCGACGCCTTCGAGGCCACGCTCGCCGCCGAGGTCGCGCCCGACCCCGGGCTCGACGCCGAATCGCTCGAGCGCTGCCTGGCGCAGCTCGAAGAGCCGCGCCGCCGCTGCGTGCTCTATGCCTTCGTCGAGGGTTGCACGCATGAGGAGATCGCGGTGCGTGTCGGGGCCCCGCTCGGCACGGTCAAATCGTGGATCCGCCGCAGCCTCAAGTCGCTCAAGGAGTGCATGACGTGAGCACGCCAGCTGCGCCGCTCGACCCGGAGGAGCGCGACCGTCTCGCCGGCGAATACGTGCTCGGCACGCTCGACGCCGCCGAGCGACGTGCGGTCGAGTCGGCGCTTGCCGACGACCCGGCGATGCGCGCCGAGGTCGCGGCCTGGCAGGACCGGCTGCTCGGCCTCACCCGCCGCGCGCCGCCGGTCGAAGCCTCGGACGCGCTCTGGTCGCGCATCGCGCGCGACGTCGGCGTGCAGGCGCAGGGGCAGATCGCCCAGCCAGAGAACCGCCCTGCGCCGTCGCCGTCGTCGCCCATTGCCGCACCGTTGCCCGGCAGGCAGACGCGCCCCGCGGGCGCCGGCGCCGCGTCATGGTGGGACCGACTCGTGGTGTGGCAGGGCGCGAGCGTGCTCGCGTCGACGCTCGCCCTCGTGCTTGCAGTGCTGCTCTGGCGCGGCCCTGCCGAGGCACCGCGCTATCTCGCGGTGCTGCAGAACGCCGCCGGCACGGCGACGGGATGGGTCGTCGAGGCCAATGAGGGGGGCGTGCTCAGGCTCGTGCCGGTTCGCGACGATGGCGTCGTGCCGCCCGGCAAGTCGCTCCAGTTCTGGACCAAGCCCGAAGGCGCCGCCGGCCCGACCTCGCTCGGTCTCGTGCGCGCAGGCCGCACGCTGACGGTGCCGGTTGCGTCGCTGCCGGCGCTGGGCGAGCGCCAGCTCTTCGAGGTGACGCTGGAGCCCGAGGGCGGGTCGACGATCGGCCGACCGACCGGACCGGTCCTCTACGTCGGACGGACGGTCCGGCTCTGAGGGGTGCGCGCCGACGCGCTGGTCGTGAGATGCCGGCGGCCGACAATCGCGGCGTGTGCCAGCTCCTCGCCCTCAACGCCAACACCCCGACCGACGTGATGTTCAGCTTCACCGGCTTCTCGACCCGGGCCGAGGAGCACAAGGACGGCTTCGGCATCGCTTTCTTCGAAGGACCGGGCGTGCGGCTGATGGTCGATGCGCAGAGCGCGCGCATCTCGCCGATCGCGCAGACGGTGTGCCGCTACCCGATCAAGAGCGAGCACATCGTGGCCCACATCCGCAAGGCGACGCAGGGGGGCGTGTCGCTGGAGAACACCCATCCTTTCGTGCGCGAGCTGTGGGGACGCTACTGGGTGTTCGCGCACAACGGCGACCTGAAGGACTACGAGCCGCGCCTGCACGGTGCCTTTCGCCCGGTTGGCCAGACCGACAGCGAGCGCGCGTTCTGCTGGTTGATGCAGGAGCTAGCCAAGGCACACGCCGATCTGCCACCGGTCGACGAGCTGACGACGACGCTCGCCGAGCTGGTGCCGCAGATCGCCGCGCATGGCAACTTCAACATGGTGCTCGGCAACGGCCAGGCGCTTTGGGCACACGCGTCGACGAAGCTGTTCCACATCGTGCGGCAGCATCCGTTCGCTCGCGCCAGGCTGCGCGACGACGACGTGAGCGTCGACTTCGCCGCCGAGACGACGCCCGACGACCGCGTCGCCGTGGTCTGCACCGAGCCGCTCACGACCGACGAGACGTGGACGCCGTTCGCGCCGGGTGAGCTGCGGGTGTTCTCGGGCGGCGCGCCGGTCGGCTGAGCGCGGGCTCCCCTGCGCTACGCTCGCCGACTTCGCAGCGAACCTCCGAGCCGCATGACACCGCAAGCCGCCAAGCCGACGCCCCGCTTCGACGCCTTCTACAAGCACGCCGACCTCAATCGCCTGCTCGCCTCCTACGCGGAGGCGTACCCGACGCTCGTCACCGTCGCCTCGATCGGCAGGAGCCACGAGGGCCGCGACATCCTCGTCGCCACCGTCACCAACCTCGCGACCGGCGCGCCGGAGGACAAGCCCGCGTTCTGGGCCGACGGCAACATCCACGCCGCCGAGCTGACCGCGTCGACCACCGTCCTCTACTACCTCGAGCATCTCGCCACCGGCTACGGCAGCGATGCGGCGATCACGCAGCTCCTCGACACGCGCACCGTCTACCTCTGCCCGCGCCTGAATCCCGATGGCGCGGAACTCGCGCTCGCCGACCGGCCGCGCCACATCCGCTCGTCGACGCGCGCCTACCCGTTCGATGAGGAGCCGGTCGACGGCCTCACGGTCGAGGACATCGACGGAGACGGCCGCATCCTCTTCATGCGCATGAAGGACGCGCACGGACCCTGGAAGAAGAGCGACCGCGATCCGCGCCTGATGGTGGCGCGCGATCCGGGCGAGTTCGGCGGCGACTACTACCGCCTGATGCCCGAGGGCATGCTGCAGAACTACGACGGCCTGACGGTGAAGGTGAACGCCGACCGCGAAGGGCTCGACCTGAACCGAAACTTCCCGTCGGCCTGGCGCCAGGAGTTCGAGCAGACCGGTGCCGGCGCCTATCCGACCAGCGAGCCCGAGGTCAAGGCGATGGTCGACTTCATCGTCAGGCATCCGAACATCGGCGCCGCGATCAGCTACCACACGCACTCGGGCGTGATCCTCAGGCCGATGGGCACCGAGAGCGACGACGACATGATCCCGGAGGATCTATGGTCGATCAAGCGCTTCAGCGAGATCGGCCAGAAGCTCACGGGCTACCCGGCGATCAGCATCTGGCACGAGTTCAAGTACCACCCGAAGGAGGTCATCACCGGCACCCAGGACTGGGTCTACGAGCATCTCGGCGCGTTGTTCTGGGTGGTGGAGATCTGGGCGCCGAACCGCGAGGCCGGGATCGAGAACTACAAGTACGTCGACTGGTACCGCGAGCACCCGCCCGAGGACGACGTGAAGCTGCTGAAGTGGAGCGACGAGAAGACCGGCGGCAAGGCCCACGTCGACTGGAAGCCGTTCATGCACCCGCAGCTCGGCGCGGTCGAGATCGGCGGCTGGGACAAGATGAACTACTGGCGCAACCCGCCGCCCGAGCTGCGAGAGCGAGAGGCCGCGCGGTTTCCGAAGTGGATGACCACGATCGCGCTGTCACTGCCCCGCCTCGAGGTGCTTCGCACCGAGGTCCGTGCGCTCGGCCCCGACACGTGGCGGGTCAGGCTCGCGGTCGCCAACAGCGGCTGGCTGCCGGCCTACGTGACGAAGCGCGCGCTGCAGCGCAAGACCGTGCGCGGCGTGATGTTCGAGATCCACCTGCCGGCGAGCGACGCGTCGGTGTCGCTGGTCAGCGGCAAGCACCGCATGGAAGGGCCGCAGCTCGAGGGCCATGCGCCGAAGAGCTCGCTCAACGCCTTCCTGCCGAGCCGGGAGGTGACGGCCGACCGCGCCGTGGGTGACTGGGTGGTGCGCGCGCCGCGCGGCACGCGACTCGGGCTGAGCGCCCGCGCCGACCGCGCCGGCGCGGTGCGCGCCGAGGTCATCCTCGACTGATCGTGGCCGGCGGCGCCGGCCACGATGTCAGAAGCGGTGCCGCACGCCGCCCGCGAACGAGGCGCCGTTCGGCGAGACGAAGCTCGTCTTCTCGTACGACGCAGCGACGTAGACGTCGGTCCGCTTGGAAAGGAAGTAGTCGTAGCCGATCGACCCGATTCGGTCGGTGGTGCCGGCGAGGTCGCTCTTGGTGTGCGACTGGCCGTAGGCGACGAGGACCAGGCTGGTGCCGATCGGCACCGCGGCGCCGAGCTGCCACAGCGTCGTCTTCTCGTCGAGCGTCGCGTCGGTCCTGACGTAGCCGATCTGGCCGTAGAGGCGAACCAGCTTGAAGTCGTAGGTCGCGCCGGCCTGGTAGGCGAGCTGCTTGTAGAAGCCGGCGGGCAGGGGTTGGGCGCTGTTGCGGATCCGCTCGGCTGCCAGGGTCGCGGCGAACGGCCCGGCGATGTAGGACACGCTGCCGCCGAGGTTCGCACCGGCAGTGCCGCTGTCGGTCGCCTTTTCGCCGAAGTTCGCCGCCAGGTTCACCCGCAACGGCGCCTGGCTGGCGTTGTTGGTGTAGTTCATCGAGTTGTTCCAGCTCCGGTCGCCGAGGACCACGCCGCTGGTCGCGCCGTAGTACTGGCGCACCGACGGCGAAAAGCCGAACGACTCGCCGAAGGGGTTGAAACGGGTCGTCGACAGGTACAGCGGCGACTCGCTCCGCCCGAGCACGGTGGTCCCGAACGCGCCCGAGAACCCGACGTTGGCGTTGCGGCCGAAGAAGGCGTCGCTGGTGTTGCGGCCGGAGTTGCCGGTGTCGACCCTGACATAGGACTCGAGCTTGAAGACGGCGCGCAGACCGCCGCCCAAGTCTTCGGTGCCGCGAAAGCCGAGGTAGCTGGTGGTCATGTCGCCGCTGTTGAGCTCCCAGCGATGGTCGCCGCCGACCGGGCGCGACCAACTGCCCGACGCGTCGATGACGCCGTAGAGCACGTACGAGGAGGTCTGGGCGGTCGCGACTTCGCTCGCACCGATGAGGACAAGAGCGGAGGCGACGGCGATGAGGGTTCGGGACATGCGGGGATCCAGTGGCGTTCGCCGGGGCGACGGTATTCTGGCCCACGTCACAATGACGGGTTGCCTGCCTGACGATGAAAACAACACCGTGGAGTTGAGCGTCAACGGCATCGCCCGCGTGCTCGCCGACGACCTCGCCGACCCGCAACTGCCGTTGCTGCACGCGCTGCGCGAGCTGCTCGACCTCACCGGTACGAAATACGGCTGCGGCATCGGCGCCTGCGGCGCCTGCACCGTGCACGTCGATGGCCGCGCCGTGCGCTCGTGCGTCACGCCGCTCGGTTCGGTGCGCGGCAAGCGCGTCGTCACCATCGAGGCAATCGGCAGCGCCGGTGCGCCGCATCCGCTGCAGCGCGCCTGGGTCCTGCACCAGGTGCCGCAGTGCGGCTACTGCCAGAGCGGCATGCTGATGGCGGCGGCGGCGCTGCTCGACGGCGGGCGGCGTCCGAGCGACGCCGACATCGACGCTGCGATCGACAACGTCTGCCGCTGCGGCACCTATCCACGCGTGCGCGCCGCGATCCACGCCGCGATCACCGTCACCGGCAGCGCGCCGCCGGTGCGCGGGTAGCGTCATCGCAAGGTCCGGCATGCGACGGCGGGCTCTCCTGCTCGGCGGCGCCGGTGCCGCCGGCGCGCTGATCGTCGGCTGGACGGTGCTGCCGGCGCGCAGCCGGCTCGGCGGCATCGACACCTTGCCGTCGGTCGAGGGCGAGATCGGCCTCAACGGCTGGATCCGCATCGCCGCCGACGGCGGCGTGCGGCTGGCGATGAACCGCAGCGAGATGGGACAGGGGGTGCACACCGCGCTCGCCATGCTCGTCGCCGACGAACTCGATGTCGGTCTCGACCAGGTCACGCTCATCCCGGCCGGCGACGATGCGCTCTACGGCAACGTCGCCATGGTGCTCTCGGGGTTGCCGTTCCACCCGGCCGAACTCGAGGAAGGACACCGCACGACGATCGTCAGCAGCGGCCAGTGGGTGGTGGCCAAGGTCGCCCGCGAGCTCGGCATCAACGCCACCGGCGGCTCCTCGTCGGTGGTCGACGCGTGGGACGTGCTGCGCCTGGCAGCTGCGACGGCGCGCTCGCGGCTGCTCGGCGCCGCGTCGCTCGCATGGAAGCTGCCGGCGAGCGAGCTCACGGTCCTGCGCGGCGTCGTCAGCCATCCGTCGGGGCAAAAGGCCGGCTACGGCGAACTCGCGAAGACAGCACAGGCGACGCCGACCGGCGACGTGCGTCTGAAGCGCCCCGACGAGTGGAAGCTCATCGGCACCGCGGCGCCGCGCGTCGACGTCGCCGCCAAGTGCGATGGCTCGGCCGTCTTCGGCGTCGACGTGCGACCGCCGAGGCTGCTGTACGCCGCGATCCGCCATTGCCCGATGCTCGGCGGCTCGGCCGGCACCGTCGATCCGGCGGCGGCGCTGGCGCTGCCGGGCGTGTTGCGCGTCGTTCGCCTCGGCCCGTACGGCGGCTCGACGTCGGCCGTTGCCGCGGTCGGGCACACGTGGTGGCATGCGAGGCGCGGGGTCGACGCGGTCGCCGTCGACTGGCAGCAGCGGCCCGGTGGCGGTCTCGACAGCGAGGCGATCCGCGACCGGCTGGCGCGCAGTGCCCGGGCGGCGGCCGACGCCGATGGAGGCTTCGTGTTCTTCGGTCAGGGCGACGGGGGGTTCGCCGCTGCCAACGGCGAGGGTGTCGTCGAACGCGAATACAGCACGCCCTATCTCGCGCACGCCGCGCTCGAGCCGATGAACTGCACCGCGCGCGTCGCCGACGGGCGTGTCGAGGTCTGGGTGCCGACACAGGTGCCCGGGATGGCGCGGGCGATCGCCGCCGAGGTCGCGCAGGTGCCGCTCGAGCAGGTCGACGTGCACGTCACCTATCTGGGCGGCGGGTTCGGACGGCGGCTCGACGTCGACGTCGTCGGCCAGGCCGTCCGCATCGCCGTCGAGTGCGGCGGCCGGCCGGTGCAGCTGATGTGGTCGCGCGAGGAAGACACGACGCACGACTTCTATCGGCCCGCCGGCAGCGCCGTGCTGCGGGCGACGCTCGCCACCGACGGAACGCCGACGTCGCTGTCGATCACCAGTGCCGGCGACGCGATCACACCGCGCTGGATCGAGCGCGTCCTCCCGCACCTAGCAGGCCCGGTCGACACGCCCGACAAGACCACCAGCGAAGGGCTCTACGACCAGGCCTATGCCGTGGCGCGTCAGCGCATCGCCCATGTCGCGACGCGCACCGACGTGCCGATCGGCTACTGGCGCTCGGTCGGCCATTCGCACAACGCGTTCTTCTCGGAGTGCTTCATCGACGAGCTCGCACACGTTGCGGGGCAGGACCCGCTGGACTACCGCGCGGCGCTGCTGCGCGACGCCCCGCGTCACCTCGCCGTGCTGCGCCTGGCCGCCGACCGCGCCGGCTGGCCCGGGCGACCGGGAGCGAAGCCGCTGTCGCCGGGCCGGGCCCGCGGCATCGCCTTGCACGAGAGCTTCGGCAGCATCGTCGCCGAGGTGGTCGAGGTGTCGCTCGACGGCGGTGGGCGGCCGCGGGTTCACCGCGTCGTCTGCGCCGCCGACGTCGGCACCGTCGTCAATCCGGGCATCGTCGCCCAGCAGCTGGAAGGCGCGGTGATGTTCGCGCTCAGCGCGGCGCTCTACGGCAGGATCGACATCGAGGGCGGCGTGGTGCGGCAGAAGAGCTACACCGACCAGCCGGTGGTGCGGCTTGCTGAGGCGCCCGTCGTCGAGACGCATCTCGTGGCAAGCACGCGGCCGCCCGGCGGTGTCGGCGAGATCGGCGTTCCGCCGCTGGCCCCGGCGGTCGCCAACGCGCTGTTCGCGCTGACCGGGGTTCGACAGCGGTCGTTGCCGCTCGGACCTTCGCGAGAAACGTCGACGTCAGGCTGACGCGAGCACGGCCTGCCGCGCGGCGTCGAGTTCGGCGCGGGCGGCCTGCGCGGCCCGCCTCGACGCCGCGGCGAAGTCTCCTTCGT
>JBBSPY010000130.1:0-9108 GCA_038258415.1 Burkholderiales bacterium | reverse complement strand
GACGGTGACCCGGTCGACGTGCTCGTCATCACGCCCTTTCCGCTCGCGCCGGGTGTCGTCGTCACATGCCGGCCGATCGGCGTGCTGCGGATGGAAGACGAGGCCGGCGGCGACGCCAAGCTGCTCGCGGTGCCGATCGACAAGATCCTGCCGATCTATCGCCACTGGCAGAAGCCAGAGGACATGAACGAGCTGCGCCTGAAGCAGATCCAGCACTTCTTCGAGCACTACAAGGACCTCGAAGCCGGCAAATGGGTGAAGGTTGCCGGTTGGGACGGTCCCGAGGGCGCACGCGAGGAGATCCGCTCGGGGATCGAGGCCTACGCGCGCAGCCGCGGCGACGCGCTCACGGCGCCGCTTCGCGCTTGAAGGGCCTGCGTTCGTCGAGCTCGTCGATGTAGCTGTCGATGCCGGCGCCCTCTCGGGCAAGGTAGTCGTCGACGGCACGCGCGAACTGCGGGTGCGCGAGCCAGTGCGCCGAATGCGTGCGCACCGGCAGCAGTCCGCGCGCCATCTTGTGCTCACCTTGAGCGCCTCCTTCAAACCGGCGGTAGCCGTTGGCGATGCACCAGGCGAGCGGCTGGTAGTAGCAGGCGTCGAAGTGCAGGCAGCTGACGTGCTCGGTCGCGCCCCAGTAACGGCCGAACGCGGTGCGCTGTCGCGGGTCGATCGCGATCAGGGACGCGGCGATCGGCTCGCCGTCGCGGCGGGCGGTGAACAGCAGCCAGTTGTCCGACATCGTGTCCGCCATGCGCGCGAAGAAGTCCCGACTGAGGTAGGGCGTCGAGTGGTGGGCGCGGTAGGTGAGGGTATAGCAACGGTAGAAGAACGACCAGTCGGCGGCGCTGATCTCAGTGCCCGTTCGGGCCTCGAAGAACACGCCCGCATCGGCGACGCGTCGCCGCTCCTGCTGGATCTTCTTGCGCTTCTCGCGCTGCAGGCTGGCGAGGAAATCGGCGAAGTCGGCGTAGGGCTCGGCTCGGTTGGTCCAGTGGAACTGCACCGTGCTGCGCACCGACCAGCCTGCGGCGCCAGCGGCGGCGAGGTCGGACTCGTCGAGGAAGAGCAGGTGCGCCGACGACAGCCCGGCCTCGCCGGCGAGCTGCTCCATCGCGCGCAGGAGCAGCACGCGGTCGGCGGCGTCGCTGGCCAGAAGGCGCGGCCCCGGCACGGGCGTGAACGGGATCGCGTCGAGCAGTTTGGGGTAGTAGTCGAGGCCGTGGCGACGGTAGGCGTCGGCCCAGGCCCAGTCGAAGACGTACTCGCCGTAGGAGTGGTCCTTGAGATAGAGCGGGCACGCCGCGACCAGCGCACCGCCACGCTCGACGAGCAGGAAGTGGGGAGCCCAGCCGGTCTCGGCACAGGCGCTGCCCGACGCATGCAGCGCAGCGAGATAGGCGTGGCGCACGAACGGCGTCGCGGTGGGCTGCGCGTCGACCAGCGCGTCCCACGCGGCAGGGTCGATGGCGTCTGGATCGTGGACGACGCGGACGTTCAAGGCAACGATGCTAGGGCGCCATGGACCGTTTGATGCGGTCCAGGGGCTTCGTGTGCTGCCCTACACTCGGCCGGTCGTCACCCGACCTCGGAGCCGAACGTGAAGCAGATCACCGCCATCGTGAAACCGTTCAAGCTCGAAGAGGTTCGCGAAGCGCTTGCCGAGATCGGCGTGTCGGGCCTGACCGTCACCGAGGTCAAGGGTTTCGGACGCCAGAAGGGTCACACCGAGCTGTACCGCGGCGCCGAGTACGTCGTCGATTTCCTGCCGAAGGTCAAGATCGAGGTCGTCGTCAAGGAAGCCGACGCGGAACGGTGCATCGAGGCGATCGTGAAGGCGGCGAAGACGGGCAAGATCGGCGACGGCAAGATCTTCGTGGTCCCGGTCGAGAACGTCGTTCGCATCCGGACCGGCGAGCTCAACGAGGACGCGGTCTAGCCTTCGCTCGAAGTTCGTCCCGAACGTCGACCAGGCGCGTGCCGCAGAGTCGGTCGTGCCAGAACTGGCGCGTCGGTTCGGCAAGCGCGAGCAGTGCCCAGCAGACGACGCCGACACCGTAGAGACCGATGCTCGGCCACGGTGGCGGCCGCAGCACCGCGACGGCGATCGTCGCGGGCCCGAACCAGCCGAGGCAGCAGGCGATGAAGCGGAGCAGCGCCCGCGCCTGGCCGAGCGGCGCGCCGCCTTCGCGGACGACCCGGATGCGCCAGGTCTGCATCGCCAGCGTCTGGCCGCGTGCCGACCAGAACCAGACGAAGTAGACGGCGAACAGGAGCAGGGCGAAGGCGCGCAGCGTCGTGTCGTTCTGCAGCGCGCCGTGCTTGCCGGTCTGGGCGACGAACCACGCGCCGACGACCGCGGGTATGAGACTCAGGCCGAACAGCAGCAGCGACTCGTAGGCCATGCACGCGATGCGCCGCCCGAGCGGCGGCGTCACTCGCGCGGCCGTCATCGAAGCGGCGTCGGGCCGGGAGGACGCGATGGGATGCTGGCCGCCGGTGACGGCGCCGCCACCGCTGCCGCCTGCGGCCCGCGACGGGGCAGCAGCGTCGAGCGGTTCACGAACTCGGGCGTGGCGGCGACCTTGGGCATGCCGGTGTGCTGGTGCGACGGCGGCGTCGGCGTTCGGGTGATCGGCCGCGTCGTCGCGCCGGGCGTCGCCTGGACGATGGTCGGGGCGATCGCCCGCGGTGGCTGGACGAGCGCCGGGTTCGGGACGACGTTGGTCTTCGCGCTTCCCGTCTCGCGCCTTCGCGACGTCGTCGCCGGGGTGCCCGGCGCGATGCCGTCGCGAGCCACGAACGCCTCGCGCTCCGCGGGCGTCAATCGCTGGTAGGCCTCCCAGCGGGCACCACGGTCGCGCGGCCCGACCTGGCGCGACTCCTGGAATCGCATGCGGACCTCGCCCCGCTGGGCTGGCGTCAGCTGCGCCCAATCCGTCATGCGGGTGGTGATGCGAGCCCGCTCCGTCGGTGGCAGCGTGCGGAACCGGTCGGCGATGGCGAGCCACTTCTGCTTGCGTCCGGCGTCGATGGACGGCCATTCGCGCTCCAGCGGGGCGAGCGCTTCGCGCTGCGCCGGCGACAGCGAAGGCCAGCGGGCGCCTTCCTCGGTCTTCGACGCTGGTGCGGCCGGGCGGCCGGACGCCTGGGCGGTGGATCGCGGAGCCGGCTGCACGGCCGCAGACGGCATGGCGGGCAGCGCCGCGATGCAGCAGCAGCCCGCGAGCAGGATCGCGTGCCGTCGCCGGGATCGGGCGGCCGTCACGACGGCCTCATTCGCCCGGCTGGGCCTTCAGGTACTCGAGAAAGCCGGGGTCGCGGTAGGCGGTGATCGGCACGTCGTCGGCGAGCAAGGCGGCGTCGACCTCGGCGGCGGTCGAGATCTGCGAACGTGCCTGGTGATCCTGGATCAGCACCAGGCCCGCGACAAGCGCGGCCAGCGGCAGCGCCGAAGCGATCCGCCACCACCACAGGGAGCCGGCGACACCCGCGACGGCAGTGCCGCCGCCGGTACCGAGGACGACTTCACGCCGGTCCCGCGCGGCCGCCACCGCCTTCTCCCGAGAGAAGCGCAGCCGCTCGGCAATGTCGGGCGAGATTCGGTCGGCGCTCTCGGAGAGCCGTGCGACGATGCCGCGCGCGAACCGCGCCTCGAGGGCGTCGACCGTGCTGTAGGGGAGGGCGGTGTCGGTGCGGTTCATGGTGTGATTCCCTTCGCCTGGAGGGCCTTGGCCAAGGCATGCACCGCGCGCGAGCAGTGCGTCTTGACGCTGCCCTCCGAGCAGCCCATCGAAGCGGCTGTCTCGGCGACATCGAGATCCTCCCAGTAACGCAGCAGAAACGCCTCGCGTTGACGTCCCGGGAGCCGCGCCACCTCAGCGTCGATCGCCTGCAGGACCTGGGCCCGCGACACCGAGTCGGCGGCGCTCTCGGTTTCTTCGGTCGAGCCGAGCGAGCGCAGCGTCTCGAGGAGATCGAAATCGCCGTCTTCGCCCGGGCGGTCGAACTCCGAGAAATTGCGCACGACGGCGTTCTTCACCTTCTGCCGGCGGAACCAGTCCATCGTCGCGTTCGAGACGATCCGCTGGAACAGCGGCGGCAACTCGGCGGCGGGGCGATCCGCGTATCGCTCGGCGAGCCGGATCATCGCGTCCTGGACGATGTCGAGCGCAGCGTCCTCGTCGCGCACGGCGTACACGGCGCGCTTCCATGCACGCTTCTCGACGCTTTTCAGGAAGTCGGTGAGTTCTTTGTCGGTCGCCAAGGAAGGACGTGCTGCCAGGCTCGCTGGAGAGGCGGCGGCGATTATGGACCGCGAGGTCGCGCGGTCCGGGGCGGCCCGGAAGGGGCCTGTTGCAGTGCAATAATCGCCGGTTGCACGACAGATTCGTCCGTCGCGCGCCAGCCCGACCGGGGCCGCGCGACGATGGACGGCACGATGCCGCGCCGGCCTCACGAGGGCCTGGTCAGGCGCACCGATGGACTTTCGTCAGAGAAAATCCGAGAGGTTGGAGATCATGGAAACGACAGCGCCCGACGTGAAGCGGGCACCCGGAGCCGCGCCGCCCGGCGCGATCGCCGCTCCGAACGACCCCACCGCACCTGCCGGCAGCCCCGCCGACGTCGCTGAGCGCAGCGGCGACCCGAACGGCTCCGAGATCCTCGTCCGCTGCCTGCAGGCTGAAGGCGTGCGCCACCTGTGGGGCTACCCTGGCGGAGCGGTTCTCTACATCTACGACGCCCTCTACCAGCAGGAGTCGATCGAGCATGTGCTCGTGCGCCACGAGCAGGCCGCGGTCCACGCCGCCGACGGCTACGCGCGCGCCACCGGCGAGGTCGGAGTCGCGCTGGTGACGTCCGGCCCCGGCGTGACCAACGCCGTCACGGGCATCGCCACCGCCTACATGGACTCGATCCCGATGGTGATCATCACCGGGCAGGTACCGACGCCGGCGATCGGCCTCGATGCCTTCCAGGAGTGCGACACCGTCGGCATCACGCGGCCGATCGTCAAGCACAACTTCCTCGTCAAGGACGTTCGCGACCTCGCGACGACGATGAAGAAGGCCTTCCACATCGCCCGCACCGGACGGCCGGGCCCTGTCGTCGTCGACGTGCCGAAGGACGTGTCGAAGGCGACCGCGCCCTTCCACTACCCGGCGACGGTGGAGATGCGCTCGTACAACCCGGTGAAGAAGGGCCACGGCGGGCAGATCCGCAAGGCGGCGCAGCTGCTGCTGAACGCGAAGCGGCCCTACATCTACACCGGCGGTGGCGTGATCCTAGGCAACGCGTCGGCGGCGCTGCGAGAACTGGTCGACCTGCTCGGCTTCCCGTGCACCAGCACGCTGATGGGCCTGGGCGCCTATCCGGCCAGCGATCCGAAGTTCCTCGGCATGCTCGGGATGCACGGCACGTACGAGGCGAACATGTCGATGCAGAACTGCGACGTCCTGCTCGCCGTCGGCGCGCGCTTCGACGACCGCGTGATCGGCAACCCGGCGCACTTCGCGTCGGTCGAGCGCAAGATCATCCACGTCGACATCGATCCGTCGTCGATCTCCAAGCGCGTCAAGGTCGACATCCCGATCGTCGGCGACGTGATGGAGGTGCTCGTCGACCTCACCGCGCAGCTGCGCGAGCACGCCGCCAAGCCGGACGTGAAGGTGCTGTCCCCGTGGTGGTCGCAGATCAACGAGTGGCGAAAGCGCGATTGCCTCGCCTACGCGAAGTCGGCCACGGTGATCAAGCCGCAGCACGTCGTCGAGACCCTCTGGGAGCTCACGAAGGACCGCGAGACCTACATCACCTCCGACGTCGGCCAGCATCAGATGTGGGCGGCACAGTACTACCGCTTCGAGGAGCCGCGCCGCTGGATCAACTCCGGCGGCCTCGGCACGATGGGCGTCGGCCTGCCCTACGCGATGGGCATCAAGCTCGCCAAGCCCGACGCCGAGGTCGTGTGCATCACCGGCGAGGGCTCGATCCAGATGTGCATCCAGGAGCTGTCGACCTGCTCGCAGTACCGCACGCCGGTGAAGATCGTCTCGCTCAACAACGGCTACCTCGGCATGGTGCGGCAGTGGCAGCAGATCGACTATGCGGGCCGCTACTCGCACAGCTACCTGGACGCGTTGCCCGACTTCGTCAAGCTCGCCGAGGCATACGGCCACGTCGGCATCAGGATCGACAAGCCGGAGGAGGTCGAGCCGGCCTTGCGCGAGATGCTTCGCCTGAAGGACCGCACGGTGTTCCTCGACGTGCGCACCGACCCGACGGAGAACGTCTGGCCGATGGTGCAGGCCGGCAAGGGCATCAGCGAGATGCTGCTCGGCTCGGAGGATCTGTGAAGCACATCATCGCGGTGCTGCTCGAGAACGAGCCCGGTGCCTTGTCGCGCGTCGTCGCGCTGTTCTCGGCCCGCGGCTACAACATCGAGACCCTCACCGTGGCACCGACGGAAGACCCGTCGCTGTCGCGCATGACCATCGTCACCACCGGCTCCGACGAGGTCATCGAGCAGATCACGAAGCACCTGAACCGCCTGATCGAGGTGGTGAAGGTGGTCGACCTGACCGAGGGCGCCTACACCGAGCGCGAGCTGATGCTCATCAAGGTGCGCGCCGTCGGCAAGGAACGCGACGAGATGAAGCGGATGGCGGAAATCTTCCGCGGTCGCATCATCGACGTGACGGAGAAGAGCTACACGCTCGAACTGACCGGAGCGGCCGACAAGCTCGACGCCTTCCTGCAGGCGATCGACAAGGCGGTGATCCTCGAGACGGTGCGCACGGGCTCCTCCGGCATCGGCCGCGGAGAGCGGATCCTGCGCGTCTAGAACCACACCCCAGAAGGAAACGAATCGAATGAAGGTCTACTACGACAAGGACGCGGATCTCAGCCTCGTCAAGGGAAAGAAGGTCACCATCATCGGCTACGGTTCGCAGGGCCATGCGCATGCGCAGAACCTCACCGACAGCGGCGTGAAGGTCACGGTCGGCCTGCGCAAGGGCGGCGCCTCGTGGCCGAAGGCGGAGGCCGCCAAGCTCGCGGTCGCGGAGGTCGGCGAGGCCGTCAAGCAAGCCGACATCGTCATGATGCTGCTGCCCGACGAGCAGATCGGCGAGGTCTACAGGACCGAGGTCGAACCGAACATCAAGCAGGGCGCGTCGCTCGCGTTCGCGCACGGATTCAACGTGCACTACGGGCAGGTCGTGCCGCGCGCCGATCTCGATGTGTGGATGGTCGCGCCCAAGGCCCCTGGCCACACGGTGCGTTCGACCTACCAGCAGGGTGGGGGCGTGCCGCACCTGATCGCCGTCCACGCCGACAAGAGCGGCAAGGCGCGCGACCTCGCACTCAGCTACGCCGTGGCCAACGGCGGCGGCAAGGCCGGCGTGATCGAGACCAACTTCCGCGAGGAGACGGAGACCGACCTGTTCGGCGAGCAGGCCGTGCTCTGCGGCGGCACCGTCGAGCTCATCAAGGCGGGATTCGACACGCTCGTCGAGGCGGGCTATGCGCCCGAGATGGCGTACTTCGAGTGCCTGCACGAGCTCAAGCTGATCGTCGACCTCATCTACGAAGGTGGCATCGCCAACATGAACTACTCGATCTCGAACAACGCCGAGTACGGTGAGTACGTGAGCGGGCCGAAGATCATCGGCGACGAGGCGCGTGCGGCCATGAAGCAGATGCTCAAGGACATCCAGACCGGCGAGTACGCCAAGAGCTTCATCATCGAGAACCGTGCCGGCGCACCGACGCTGATGAGCAAGCGACGCCTGACGGCCGAGCACCCGATCGAGGTCGTGGGCGAGAAGCTCCGGGCCATGATGCCGTGGATCAAGAAGAACCGGCTGGTCGACCAGTCGCGCAATTGACCGGTTCGGCGCACGACGACGCGCCGGCCGCGTCGGGCGCGTCGGGCGCGGGCGGGCGGCCCGAGCGACTGCGTCGCAAGGGCATCTACATCCTGCCCAACCTGTTCACGCTCGGGGCGCTGTTCGGCGGCTTCTACGCCATCGTCATGTCGATGAACGGACGCTTCGAGAACGCCGCCTACGGCGTGTTCGCGGCGATGGTGCTCGACAGCCTCGACGGCCGGGTGGCGCGCCTGACCAAGACGCAGAGCGTCTTTGGCGAGCACATGGATTCGCTCTCCGACATGGTGTCGTTCGGCGCTGCGCCGGCGCTGATCGCCTACGAATGGGCGTTGCGCGGACTCGGGCGCTGGGGCTGGATCGCGGCGTTCGTCTACTGCGCCTGCGCGGCTCTGCGGCTGGCGCGGTTCAACACCAACATCGGCGTCGTCGACAAGCGCTTCTTCCAGGGTCTGCCGAGCCCGGCCGCCGCGGCGGTGGTGATGGGCTTCATCTGGCTGATGGACAACCTCGGGTACGCCGCCAGCACCAACGCGCCGTGGCTGCGCTGGACGACGTTCGGGTTCACGCTCTACGCCGGCCTGACGATGGTCACCAACGTCCCCTTCTACAGCTTCAAGGATCTCGGTCCAAAGCGGTCCGTGCCGTTCGTGGTGATCGTCCTGATCGCGCTGGCGATCGCCGTCGTCAACATCGACCCGCCGATCGTCATGGTGGCGCTCTTCATGGCCTACGGTGTCTCGGGCTACGTGGTCTACGTGTGGCGCAAGCTCAAGGGCAGGCCCGTGAGCGTGATCGCCATCTCGACCGACGAGCCCGACGAAAAAGGCCTTCACCGCTGACACAACGCTGCTATATTCAGCCACTCATGACGCGGATCGCCTCGGCCCTTCTTCTCCTTCTGCTTGCACGAAGGGCCCTCTGACCGACCACGTCCCCCCGACTCGATCAGACCGGCCCGCCAGCGAAAGCAGCGGGCCGGTTTTCTTTTGGGAGCCACCATGACCGACCGCCTGTACATCCTCGACACCACCCTGCGCGACGGCGAGCAATCGCCTGGCGCCTCGATGACCAAGGACGAGAAGCTGCGCATCGCGCGGCAGCTCGAGCGCCTCCGCGTCGACGTGATCGAGGCTGGTTTCGCGGCATCCTCGAACGGCGACTTCGAAGCGGTGCGGGCGATCGCCCAGGCGATCAAGGGCTCGACCGTGTGCTCGCTGGCGCG
>JBBSPY010000129.1:0-9137 GCA_038258415.1 Burkholderiales bacterium | reverse complement strand
GTCGGCCGGCCGGCCGGTCATGGCGTGGCGGGCAGGTCGTCGGCCAGCGCGTAGCCGCTGCCGCGATGGGTGCGGATCGGTTCGACGCCGGGCGCCACCGCCTTCATCTTCGCCCGCAGGGTCTTGACGTGCGCGTCGACCGTGCGGTCCATGCTCTCGGTGTCGCTGCCCCACACGCGAGCCAGCAGCGAGTCGCGTGCGAAGACGTGGCCGGGTCGCGACGCGAGGGCGCAGAGCAGGCCGAACTCGTAGCGCGAGAGTTCGAGCACGTCGCCGTAGTAGCGCACCCGCATCCGCCCCGGGTCGATATCGACCGGAGACGTCGACGAGGTCGGTTCCGGAGGCGTCGCGGCCGCAGGCGGCGCGCTTGCCGCCCCGGTGGCCGGACGCGCACTGCGCCGCAGCACCGAGCGCACGCGCGCCACCAGCTCGCGCGGCGAGAACGGCTTGGCGACGTAGTCGTCGGCGCCGAGCTCGAGGCCGAGGACGCGGTCGATCTCGTCGGTTCGCGCGGTGAGGAACACCACCGGCACGTCGCTGGTCGCGCGGATCTGCTTGAACACCTCGAAGCCGCTCGCGTCGGGCAGGCCGACGTCGAGGATCACGAGCGCCGGCTCGGCCTCGGCGATCGCGCGCAACGCCGCTTCTCCAGTCGCGCAGCAGGCCGGATCGAACCCCTCGGTGCGCAGCGCGTACTGCAGCGTGTCGGCGATGCCGGGCTCGTCCTCGACGATCAGGACCCGGGGTTTCACGACGGCAGGAAGCCTTCGATCGAAAGGTAGCGCTCGCCCGTGTCGTAGTTGAAGCCGAGGATCGTCGCGCCGGCGGCGATCTCGGGCAGCTTCTGCGCGATCGCCGCCAGCGTCGCGCCCGACGAGATGCCGACGAGCAGCCCCTCCTCGCGCGCCGAACGCCTCGCCATCTCGCGCGCCGCCTCGGCCTCGACCTGGATCACGCCGTCGAGCAGGTCGGTGTGCAGGTTCTTCGGGATGAAGCCGGCGCCGATGCCCTGGATCGGGTGCGGCGACGGCTTGCCGCCGGAGATCACCGGCGACGCCGTCGGCTCGACGGCATACACCTTCAGCTTCGGCCAGATCTTCTTCAGCACCTGCGCGCAGCCGGTGATGTGCCCGCCGGTGCCGACGCCGGTGATCAGCGCGTCGACCCCGCTCGGGAAGTCGGCGGCGATCTCGGCCGCCGTGGTCTTCGCGTGAACGTCGATGTTGGCCGGGTTCTCGAACTGCTGCGGCATCCACGCGCCGGGCGCCTGCTTCGACAGCTCGTCGACGATCTCCTGGGCGCGTGCGATCGAGCCGTTCATGCCCTTCTCGCGTGGCGTGAGTTCGAAGGTGGCGCCGTAGGCGAGCATGAGGCGGCGGCGCTCGACGCTCATGCTGTCGGGCATCACGAGCACCAGCTTGTAGCCCTTGACGGCGGCGACCATCGCCAGGCCGACCCCGGTGTTGCCCGAGGTCGGCTCGACGATCGTCGAGCCCGGCACCAGCCTGCCGTCGGCCTCGGCCGCCTCGACCATCGCCAGCGCGATCCGGTCCTTGATCGAGCCGCCCGGATTGGCGCGCTCGCTCTTGACGTAGACGCTGTGGGTGGTGCCGAACAGCCGGTTGATGCGGATGTGCGGCGTGCGGCCGATCGTCTTCAGTACGTCGTTGGCGAGCATCGCGCGGCTCCTCGATGGTGGCGAAGCGGGCGGCGATCATAGGCCGGCTGCCGCAGGCCGGGTGTCGCAGAATCGACCGCCATGACCCCACGCGCCGCCGCAAGCCCCCCGAAGCTGGTCAACGACACCTTCCTGCGCGCCTGCCTGAGCGAGCCGGTGCCCTACACCCCGGTCTGGCTGATGCGGCAGGCCGGCCGCTACCTACCCGAGTACAAGGCGACGCGCGCCAGGGCCGGCAGCTTCATGGACCTGGCGACCCATCCGGCGTACGCCACCGAGGTCACGCTGCAGCCGCTCGATCGCTACCCGCTCGACGCCGCCATCCTCTTTTCCGACATCCTCACCGTCCCCGACGCCATGGGCCTCGGCCTGTCGTTCGCCGAGGGCGAAGGGCCGCGATTCGCGCGGCCGCTGCGCAACGAGGCCGACGTCGCGCGTCTCGAGGTGCCCGACATGGAGCGCCTGCGCTACGTGTTCGACGCGGTGGCGTCGATCCGCCGCGCCCTGACGACGACCGACGCCGGCGGGCAGCCCGCCGGCCGGGTGCCGCTGATCGGCTTCTCGGGCAGCCCGTGGACGCTCGCCTGCTACATGGTCGAGGGAAAGGGCTCCGACGACTACCGCCTGGTCAAGACCATGCTCTACGACCGGCCGGACCTGATGCACCGCGTGCTCGCGGTCAATGCCGATGCCGTCGCCGCGTACCTCAACGCCCAGATCGACGCCGGCGCGCAGGCGGTGATGCTGTTCGACAGCTGGGGCGGCGTGCTCGCCGACGCGGCGTTTCGCACCTTCAGCCTCGCCTACACGCAGCGCGTGCTGAAGCGCCTGAAGCGCGAGGCCGAAGGCCGCCGGGTGCCGCACATCGTCTTCACCAAGGGCGGCGGGCCGTGGCTGGAGGCGATCGCCGCCACGGGCGCCGACGTCGTCGGCGTCGACTGGACGGTCGACCTCGGTGCCGCGCGGCGCCGCGTCGGCGACGGCGTCGCGTTGCAGGGCAATCTCGACCCGGCGGTGCTGTTCGCCTCGCCGACGGCGGTCGAGGCCGAGGTCGCCGCCACGCTGGCGTCGTTCAATGCCGGCCGGGGCACCCGCAACGGCCACGTCTTCAATCTCGGGCACGGCATCAGCCAGCACACGCCGCCGGACCACGTGGCGGCGCTGGTCGAAGCGGTGCACCGCCGATCCGCCGCGCCGTCGACCGCGGTCGGCGGCTGACAGGCGTACAGGCGACCCGCTTTGTCGTACACGGGCGGTGAGTGAGCACTCAGGGCTTGACTTATCCCCACGACTCTGATTCGTCACGCACCCGACACACGCTGCTGCAGCGCACCAACGTTCGCCGCGGGTGCTTCGCTAAGTCGTTGATTTTGAAGGGGGCGCCGCAGTGCCGCGAAAGCGGGCAGGACGTTCGGAATGCCCGCGCAGCAAGCGTTTGCGCGGTGCGGGAGGCGGTTTTCCACAATGTTGTCCACAGAAAGCGTGGAGAACGGCAAAAGGTTCCTCGAATCATCGACTTACCGACGCTTGTTGAAGCGCCCCGGCGATGACGGCGGAAACGACGGGCGACGCGGTCGAGACGGTGATCCAGGTCGCGCTCGAGGCGCCCGCGTTCATCGAACTCGATCCGCTGCTGAGCTATCGGAGCGTACGCTCGCTTCCGCCCGGAACGCTGATCCGTGTTCCGCTCGGAACGCGCGAGGTGGCGGCGATGGTGTGGGAGGCCGACGCTGCGGCGGTGCCTCGGACCGACTTCGACGCGCTGCGGGCCGTGGTCGAGACGCTCGACGCGGTGCCGCCGCTGCTCGCCGACTGGCGCTCGCTCGTCGCGTTCGCCGCCGCGTACTACCAGCGGTCGATCGGCGAGGTCGCGCTGGCGGTGCTGCCGGGCGAGCTGCGCAAGGTCGGCGCCGAGGCGCTGCGCCGCCGCGTCGCGCGATGGGACCGAAAGCGTGCTGCCACCTTTCACGCGTCGCCCGAGACGCCCGAGCCGACGGCGCTCTCGCCCGAGCAGGTGGACGCCGTCGGCCGCGTGGCCGTCGCGATGGCATCCGCAGCGCCCGGCACGCTGCTGCTGCACGGCGTGACCGGCAGCGGCAAGACCGAGGTCTACCTGCGTGCCGCCGCCGCCGCGCTCGAGCGCGGCCGCCAGTCGCTGGTGCTGGTGCCGGAAATCAACCTCACGCCGCAGCTCGTCGGCCGCTTCGTCGCGCGCTTTCCGGGCCGCGCCATCGTTTCCCTGCACAGCGGCCTGACGCCGGTCGAGCGGCTGCGCCACTGGCTGTCGGCGCACCGCGGCGACGCCGACATCGTCCTCGGCACGCGGCTGGCGGTGTTCGCGTCGCTGCCGCGGCTCGGCCTCGTCGTCGTCGACGAAGAGCACGACCCCTCGTACAAGCAGCAGGAAGGCGCGCGCTACTCGGCGCGCGACCTCGCGGTGTGGCGCGGCCGGAACGAGAACGCGCTCGTGATCCTCGGCTCGGCGACGCCGTCGCTCGAGACCTGGCACGCCGCCGAGACCGGTCGCTACGGCAAGGCGACGCTGGCCGAACGCCACGGCGGCGCCGAGCGGCCGGCGGTGCGCCTGATCGACATGAACGTGGTGATGCGGCCACGGCCGGGGCTCGGGCAGCCGCCGCCACCGGCCCTCGCGCCGGCGCTGCTCGCGGCGATGCAGGCGCGCATCGAGCACGGCGAGCAATGCCTCGTCTTCCTCAACCGGCGCGGCTACGCGCCCGTGCTGCAGTGCCCGGACTGCGGCTGGCAGAGCGCCTGCCCGCACTGCAGCGCCTGGCGTGTCTTCCACCGCCAGGACCGGACGCTGCGCTGCCACCACTGCGGCCTCGCCGACCCGGTGCCGCGTCGTTGCCCCGACTGCGGCAACCCGCACATCGAGCCGATCGGACGGGGCACCGAGCGACTCGAGGAGCAGATCGCCGGCCTGCTGCCCGGCGCCCGCATCGCCCGCATCGACGCCGACACCGCCCGCAGGAAGGGCGCGCTCGACGCCAGCCTGGCCGACGTTCACGAAGGCCGCGTCGACGTGCTCGTCGGCACGCAGATGATCGCCAAGGGGCACGACTTCCGGCGCATCGGTCTGGTCGCGGCCATCAACCCCGATACCTCGCTGTTCAGCAGCGACTTTCGAGCTCCCGAGCGGCTGTTCGCGCTGCTGATGCAGGCGGCCGGGCGCGCCGGGCGCGACGCCGCCATGCCGACGCGAGCCGAGATGCTGGTGCAGACGTGGCACCCCGCGCATCCGCTCTATGCCGCGCTGGTCCGCGACGACCACGCCGGCTTCGCCGCGACCCAGCTCGCCGAGCGCGAAGCCGCCGGCCTGCCGCCCTTCTCGCACCTCGCGGTGCTGCGCGCCGACGCGAAGACCGTCGACGCGGCGCGCACGTTCCTGCTCGCCGCCTCCTCCGACGCACAGGCGCTCGACGAGGCCGCGGCGGTGACGATCTACGCGCCGGTCCCGCTCACGGTCGCCCGCGTCGCCGACGTCGAGCGGCTGCAGATGCTCGTCGAGTCGACGTCGCGTCCCGCCCTGCAGGCGATGTTGCGCGCCTGGCTGCCGCGACTGCGGGCGCTGCACGCGGCAAAGAAACCCGCGGCCGAGCGCATCGTGCGCTGGGCGATCGACGTCGATCCGCTGGCGATCTGAGACGCTCGGCGTTCCCGTGAAAATGCCGGATCACCGCCGCGCTTGACTTGTCACCTAAGAGTGACTTATGATAGTCACCACCCAGTGACCATCGGAGTGCCGCATGTTTCGAGATGACCGCAGAACGTTCCTTCGCGTCCTCACCGCCAGTGCGGGTGCCGCGGCGATCCCGCCGCTGCTGGGCGGCTGCTCGACCGACTACCCGGCGTCGGCGGTCGCGGCCTGGCGTGGGCCCGCGGCCGATGCCGACCTGCGCCACCACGCGCTCGGCTACGCCATCCTGACGCCGAACTCGCACAACCGGCAGCCGTGGATCGCCGACCTGCGCGAGCCCGACTCGATCGTGCTGCGCGTCGACCGGGAGCGCCTCCTGCCCGAGACCGATCCCTGGTTCCGGCAGATCGTCGTCAGCCAGGGCACCTTCATCGAGGCCCTCGTGCTGGCGCTGCGCCGGCGCGGCGTCGAGCCCGACGTCGCCCTCTTTCCCGAGGGCGAGTTCGCACCGCGCGCCCTCGACGATCGACCGGTCGCGCGCGTCAGCTGGAAGCCCGCCCCGCCATCCGTCGTGGCCGATCCGCTGTTCGATCAGTTGCTGTCGCGGAACACCGCCAAGGTCGACTACGACACGGCGCGCCCGGTCACCGACGAGACGCTGGCCGCGCTCGGCAGCGTGCTCGCCGATCCGACCGTGCGCTACGGCTGGACGACCGAGCCGGCGCGGCGAGACGAGCTGCGCCGCATCTGCTGGGAGTCGGCGAAGGTCGAGTTGCTGACGCCGCGCACGGTGATGGAGAGCGTGCGGCTCACGCGCGTCGGGCCGGCCGAGATCGACCAGCACCGGGACGGTATTTCGATCAACGCGGTGGTGCCGCGGCTGGCCGACGTCGTCGGCCTCTTCGACCGCAGTGCCCCGCCCGCAGAAGGCAGCACCGCATACTCGCAGACGATGAGCCGATTCGAAGGGCACAGCCGCACGGCGATGGGTTTCGTCTGGCTCTCGTCGCCGCGCGGCGGCTCGCGCGCCGACCAGGTTCGCGCGGGCCGCGCCTACCTGCGCCTGCAGCTCAAGGCGACCGCGCTCGGCCTGCAGGTGCACCCGATGAGCCAGGCGGTGCAGGAGTTTCCGGAAATGAAGGCGCACTACGACCGGCTGCATGCCTTGCTGCTCGGCAAGCCCGCGACCGAAGCGCCGCTGCAGATGTTCTGCCGGGTCGGCTACGCGCCGGCGCAGCAGCACAGCCCGCGGCGCGGCGTCGACGCCATCGTTCGCACATGACAGCGGTCGCGGCGCGGCCGCCACGCGACCGTGACGCGACCCAGGCGCGGATCCTCGGCGCGGTCGGCGTCGTGCTGGCGCGCGACGGCGTCACGGCGATCGGCGTCAACGCCATCGCCAAGGAGGCGGGCGTCGACAAGGTGCTGATCTACCGCTACTTCGGCGGCCTGCCGGAGCTGCTGCGCAAGTGGGGCGCGAGCGGGTCGTTCTGGCCGAGCGCGAGCGAGTTGCTCGGCGACGACGCCGACGCGTTCCTCGCGCTGCCGCTGGCCGAGCGATACACGCGCTTCTTCGACGGCTTCGTCGACGCACTGCGCAAGCGCCCGCTGACCCTCGAGGTCCTGGCGGCCGAGATCGCAGACCGCAACGAATTCAGCGCGATCCTCGAGGACGAGCGCGAGCGATGGGGCGAGGAGGTCGCGCGCGTCCTCGGCGGCCCTGGGTACGCCGCCCGCGACGATCTGCGCGGGCTCACGCTCCTGCTGATCGCCGGGGTGCAGTACCTGCTCGTGCGCAGCCGCACCATCCGCATCTTCGGCGGCGTCGAGATCCGCAGCGACGCCGGCTGGGACGCGCTCAAGGCTTCGGTGCGGGCGATGTCGGCGGCGCTCCTGCGCGACCGCACGGGCTGAGCCCGCGGCTAGCGGCGGCCTCGGGTCGGCCTCGGCGCCTTGCCTGCCGAGCGGACGGGCTGCGCCGCGTCGGCGAGCAGCAACGTCGCCTGCACGAGGCCCTCGACTGCCTCGGCGAGATCGGCGGGCGGCTCCAGCGACTCGATCTCCTCGAGCAGCGCGTCGGCGTCTTCGAGGTCGTCGGCGTCGAGGTGACGGTAGAGCAGCGCCAGCGGCTCGAGTGTCGACTCGGGCGGCAGCTGCATCACGCCCGGGAACAGCTCGAACGCCGTGGCGATGCCGGCGACCCAGGGGAACACGGCGTCGACGGCAGCCGGGCCCCGATCCGCCTCGTCAGAGACATCGATGTTCGTCCCGGCACCTTCGTCGTCGCCGTGATCGGCGAACACCCACGGGTCGAACCAGCTCCGCGCCACGATCGCCCGAACCAGCTCGGCGTGGCGGCGCAGCACGAGCCCGTGCAGCGCCTCGGCGTCGAAGCCCGCGGGAAGCGACCGGCCGTCGGCATCGGTCACGAAGGCGAGCCAGCGCGCGACCGGGATGCGCTCGGGCTGGACGATGACGCCGCAGAGAAAGCCGTCGAGCGACGACACGTCGAGTGGCTCGAGCGGCGCCGGCACGCGGTCGAGCTGCGCCTGCAACGCGTCGATGTCGGCGTCGGAGAGCGGCAGGGGCGCGGCAGTCGGCACGGCCGGATTGTCGTGGCCGCGCCCTCGGCCATGTCGCCGTCGCCGACCGCGATGGGCCGATACTCCCGGAAATGGGCCCGGGCATGCAGGATGCAGCGCGGTTGCAGGAGATCGCCACCGCCTTCTACGGCGGCGCGATCGACCGCGACACGGCGAGGTCGCGCGTGAGCGATCTCGTGCTGGCGCGGATCGGCTGCGCGCGGGTGAGCCTGTGGAAGTTCGACGACCAGGGGCCGCAGCTGCGGCTGCTGTGCTTCGCCTCGAAGGAAGCCGGCGGCCCGCTCGACACCCGCGAGCGCTACCTCGATTCCGACGAATTCATCCCCTACTTCAACGAGCTGATCGAAGGCGGCACGCTCGCGGCCGACGATGCGATGACCGAGCCCGCGCTCGCGTCGATGCGCGAGCACTACCTCGCGCCCAACCACATCGTCTCGATGCTCGACGGCGCGTTCCTGCTCAACGGCCGCGCCTACGGCATGGTCTGCTGCGAGGAGACGTCGCAGCGGCGGGCATGGCGCACGGTCGACATCGCCGCGATCCGCTCGATCGTCTCGCGGCTCGCCGCGCTCATGACGAGCTACGACGACCCGGCCCTGTGGGCGGCGCCGTCCATGCCGCTGCACACCCTGCCGACGGCCTGAGCGCCGCATCGGTTTCTCCGTTCCACTTCCAACATCAGGACCACGCGTCATGGGCGCCACCGAAGCTTTCGTCAGTCACGCCGAGATCGGCCATTTCCTCGGCGGCCGTGCGGCCGCGGCCACCGGGGGGCGCCGTCAGCCGGTCTACGACCCGGCGACCGGCGCCGTCGCGCGCCAGGTTCAACTCGCGAGTCCGGCCGACGTCGACGCCGCCGTGGCTGCCGCGAAGGCGGCGCAGCCGGCCTGGGGCAACCTGCCGCCGCTGCGCCGCGCCCGCGTCATGCAGCAGTTCCTGCGCCTGCTCGAGCGCGACCGCGACGCGCTCGCGGCGATGATCGTCGCCGAGCACGGCAAGGTCTTCAGCGACGCGCAGGGCGAGGTCACGCGCGGCATCGAAATCGTCGAGTTCGCGTGCGGCATCCCGCAGCTCCTCAAGGGCGCCTACACCGAGCAGGTCTCGACCGGCATCGACAACTGGGTGATGCGCCAGCCGCTCGGCGTCGTCGCCGGCATCACGCCGTTCAACTTCCCGGTGATGGTGCCGATGTGGATGT
>JBBSPY010000128.1:0-9167 GCA_038258415.1 Burkholderiales bacterium | reverse complement strand
GTCTGCGTGCCGGCGGCATCGCCGTCGTCGAGCAGCTTGGCGATGCCGAAGTCGAGCAGGCGCACCTCGCCGTCGGAGCCGACGAGGATGTTGGCGGGCTTGAGATCGCGGTGGACGACGAGGTGCCGGTGCGCGTAGGCGACGGCCTCGCACACCTGGCGAAACAGCGCCAGCCGCGTCTCGAGCGACGCGCCGGTCTGCGCGCAGTACGTCGTGAGGTGCCGGCCCTCGACGAAACTCATCGCCATGAACGGACGACCGTCTTCGGCGACGCCGCCGTCGAGCAGGCGGGCGATCCCGGGGTGGTCGAGGCTGGCGAGGATCTGCCGCTCCGCATGGAAGCGCGCGAGTTGCCCGCTCGCCTCGCGGCGCAGCAGCTTCAGGGCGGCGTGCTGACCGAAGCCGCCCTCGACGCGCTCGACCTCGTAGACCTCGCCCATGCCGCCGCTGCCGATCGCGCGCACCACGCGCCAGGCGCCGATGCGTGCGCCGATGAGCGGCGCGGCCTCGTCGTCGCTCCGGCCAACACCTCCGGTCGCCGGCGATGCCGGCCGGAGGAGGAAGTCACCGGCGCGCGATGCGGCGTCGATCAGGCTCGCCACTTCGCGGCGCACCAGCGGGTCGTCGTCCGGGGCGAGGCGGTCGAGCGCTGCGGCGCGTGCCTCCTCGGGCAGGTCGAGCAGCGCGTCGAGCAGCGCATCGACACGCGTCGCTTCCGCCGCGGTCAACGACCGCAGGGGTGCGGCGTCGACGTCGGTGCTCATGGCCGTGGTTGAGCGGTCTCCAGCGCCTCGTCTACTACCTCGATCCAGTGCCGCACTGGTGTCGCGGTGCCGCTCTGCAGATGCTGGATGCAGCCGATGTTGGCCGAGACGATCGCATCCGGCCGGGTCGCTTCGAGGTGTCCGAGCTTGCGGTCGCGCAGCGGGTAGGCGATCTCGGGATGCAGCACCGAGTACGTTCCGGCCGAACCGCAGCACAGGTGGGCTTCGCTCGCGGCGAGGGTCACGTCGAAGCCGAGCTTCGTCAGGCTCGCCTCGACACCGCCGCTCAGCTTCTGTCCGTGCTGGAGCGTGCAAGGTGGGTGAAAGGCGAGGCGCTGTGCGGTGATCCTGAGCGGCGGGGCTGCTGCGACGATGTCGGGCAGCAGTTCCGACACGTCGCGCGTCAGGTCGGCGATTCGCTGCGCCTTCACGGCATAGGCGGGATCGTCCTTCAGCGTGTGTCCGTACTCCTTGACGGTCACGCCGCAGCCCGACGCGTTCATGACGATCGCCTCGACGCCGTCCTGCGACACGTGCGGCCACCAGGCGTCGATGTTGCGGCGCATGTGGTCGCGGGCACCGGCGTCGTCGCCGAGATGCAGCTTGATCGCGCCGCAACAGCCTGCGTCTTCGGCCACGACGGTCTGGATGCCGGCGGCGTCGAGCACGCGCGCGGTGGCGCTGTTGATGTTCGGCGCCATCGCCGGCTGGACGCAACCCATCAGCAGCAGCGCCTTGCGCGGGTGGATGCGGGTCGGCCAGCGGTGCGCGCCGGCAGCAGGCGGGGGCGGCACCTTGGCCTTCAGCGCAGCCGGCAGCACGCCGCGCACCGCCTGGCCGAGGCGCAGCGCCGGGCCGAACAGCGGCGAGGTGAGGCCCTCGCGCAGCGCCGCGTGCAGCAGCTTCTCGCCTGCCGGCCGGGGCACGCGCTCGTCGACGATGCGCCGGCCGATCTCGACCAGATTCCCGTACTGCACGCCCGAGGGGCAGGTGGTCTCGCAGTTGCGGCAGGTCAGGCACCGGTCGAGGTGGATCTGCGTCGAGCGCGTCGGCGTCTCGCCTTCGAGCACCTGCTTGATGAGATAGATGCGACCGCGCGGCCCGTCGAGCTCGTCGCCGAGGAGCTGGTAGGTCGGGCAGGTGGCGGTGCAGAAGCCGCAGTGCACGCAGCGCCGCAGGATGGCGTCGGCCTCGCGGCCTTCGGTGGTCGCCGCGAACTCGGGGGTGAGGTTGGTCTGCATGCGCGGCTTCGTTCACAGGCCGGGGTAAAGGCGACCGGGGTTGAGGATGCCGTTCGGATCGAACGTGCGCTTGAGGCGGTCGTGGATCGCGCGCAGCGGCGGCGAGAGCGGCGCGAACACGCCGGCCGACTTGTCGCGTGAACGGAAGATCGTGGCGTGGCCGCCGGCGGCGACGGTTGCGGCGCGGACCGCGTCGGCGGGCAGCGACGTGACGAGCCAGCGCTGCGCGCCGTGCCACTCGATCAGCTCGTCGCCCGCCAGGCCGAGCGGCGGCGCGGCTTGCGGCAGTGCCAGCCGCCACAGCGTCGCGTCCTGGTGCTCGATCGCTTCCTTCGCGGCGACGAAGAAGTCGTCGTCGTGGTTGCGCAGGCCGCGCCAGAACGGCTCGGCCAGCGCCGGCTCGATGCGATCGCCGCCGATCGCCGCCGCGGCCTCTTCGACGGCTGCTGGCGCGCCGCGCAGCCGCACCACGAGGTTGCCGTTCCACCAGGCGCTGGCGTCGAGCGGATAGGGCTTGCCGCCCCACGTGCAGAGTGCGTCGAGCGCCTCGCCCGGCTTCAGGTCGAAGCGCAGGGTCGCTTCGGCCGGTGCGATCGGCATCACCTTGAGCGACGCCTCGACGACCACGCCCAGGATGCCCATCGACCCGGCGACAACCCGCGACACGTCGTAGCCGGCGACGTTCTTGATCACGCGCCCGCCGAATTGCAGCAGCTCGCCGGCGCCGCTCACCAGCGTGACGCCGAGCAGGTGATCGCGCAGCGAACCGGCGCGTGGCCTTGACGGCCCCGAAAGCCCCGTCGCGACCATGCCGCCGACCGTGCACGACGAACCGAAGTGCGGCGGCTCGAAGGCGAGGCACTGGCCGTGCTCGGCGAGCTGCGCCTCGAGCTCGGCGAGCGCCGTCCCGGCCGGCACCGTGACGACGAGCTCGGTCGGCTCGTGGTCGGCGGCACCGACGAGGCCGCGCACGTCGAGCGTGTCGCCGGCGGGCCTCTCGCCGTAGAAGTCCTTGCTGCCGCTGCCGCGGATGCGCAGCGCCCGCCTCGACGCGTTGGCATCGCGGATGCGCGTGACCACGACGTCGAGGGCGGCGTCGCGCATGTCGTCGGTCTTCACGTCGCGGTCAGAACCTAGGCAGCTCGGGAAACGCGAGGCGACCACCCTTGACGTGCATCTTCCCGCCTTCGGCGCAGCGAGTCAGCGTCGGGATCACCTTGCCGGGGTTGAGCAGCCCTTCCGGGTCGAACGCGCGCTTCACGCCCTCGAACGCGTGCCGCTCGGCGTCGCTGAACTGCACGCACATCGAGCCCAGCTTCTCGACGCCAACGCCGTGCTCGCCGGTGACCGTGCCGCCCATCGCGACGCTGAGCTCGAGGATCTCGGCGCCGAAGGCCTCGGCGCGGTGCAGCTCGTCGGCGTCGTTGGCGTCGAACAGGATCAGCGGATGCAGGTTGCCGTCGCCGGCGTGGAACACGTTGACGCAGCGCAGGCGGTGCTTGTCTTCCATCGCCGCGATCGCCCGCAGCATCTCGGCGAGGCAGCGCCGCGGGATCGTCGAGTCCATGCACATGTAGTCGGGGCTGATGCGGCCGCTGGCAGGGAACGCGTTCTTGCGTCCGCTCCAGAAGCGCAGCCGCTCGGGCTCGTTCGCGCTCGCGGCGAGGCGCGTCGCGCCCGACGCCGTGAGCACGTCCACCATGCGTGCGATCTCGTGCTCGACCTCGGCCGGGGTGCCGTCGCTCTCGCACAGCAGGATCGCCGCGGCGTCGAGGTCGTAACCGGCGTGGACGAAGCCCTCGACGGCCCGCGTCATCGGCGCGTCCATCATCTCGAGCCCGGCGGGAATGAGGCCGGCGCCGATGATCGCGGCCACCGCATCGCCGGCCTTGGCGACGTCGTCGAAGCTGGCGACGATGCAGCGCGCGACCTCGGGCTTCGGCAGCAGGCGGACCGTCACCTCGGTGACGACGGCGAGCATGCCCTCGCTGCCGACGACGAGCGCGATCAGGTCGAGCCCCGCTGCGTCGAGCGCGTCGGAGCCGAACTCGACCGCTTCGCCGTCGGCGGTGTAGCCGCGCACCTTCAGCACGTTGTGCAGCGTCAGGCCGTACTTCAGGCAGTGCACGCCGCCCGAGTTCTCGGCCACGTTGCCGCCGATCGAGCAGGCGATCTGGCTCGACGGGTCGGGCGCGTAGAAGAGGCCGTGCGGCGCCGCGGCCTCGCTGATCGCGAGGTTGCGAACGCCGCATTGCACGGTCGCGGTCCGCGCGCGCGGGTCGATGGCAACGATGCGGTTGAACTTGGCCAGGCTGAGCGTGACACCTTCGCGATGCGGCAGCGCGCCGCCTGAAAGACCCGTACCCGAGCCGCGGGCGACGACCGGGACGCCGAGGCGATGGCAGCTCGCGAGCACGCCCGCCACCTGCTGCTCGTTCTCCGGCAGGGCGACGACGAGCGGCCGCTGGCGGTAGGCGGTGAGCCCGTCGCACTCGTAGGGCACCGTGTCCTCGCCGTGCCACAGGATGGCGTGTGCCGGCAGCACGGCGCCGAGCGCGGCGACCACCTCCGCCTGTCGCCCGGCCGGTCGCGCCGTCGCGCGCGGCACCTGGCGATCAGCGACCGCCATCGCCCGCGTCTCGTTTCTTTCGCGAGCCAGCGCGAGCGCGCTTCTTCGCCGGCGCGTTCAGCACGCTGCCGGCCATCACCTTCGCCGCGTCGACAGCGCCCTCCTGCATGGCGCTCGTCGCGAGGTGCGTGAACTGCTTCGTCAACGCGCCCCACCATTGCATCGGATCGACCACGCTACCGGGCTTGGCGGCCACGGCAGCCTTGGTTGCCGCGATCTTGCCGACGAAAGGCGCCGCGGCCTCGCCGAGCTGCACGTTCATCGTCTTCAGCGTCGACAGCGTCATCTTCTGCACCTCGAGCGCCTGGATCGTGGCCGCCAGCATGCGCGCGTTCTGCTCGAGCCAGAACTGCACGGTCTTCAGCTCGTCGATGCGCTTCTCGATCTCGGCAGGATCCATGGTCGGCGCGACCCACTGGCTGAAGCCGCCCATGCCGGGCAGGGCCGAGCCTGCACTCTTGGCCAGGTTCTGCAGGAAATCGAAGCCGGGCACCAGCTTCGCGAATCCGCTCGGGTCGGTCATGAATGTCTCCTGTTTGTCGTGTTCGCGGGTGATCGTCGACGGTCGTGCATCAGGGGCCGAAGGCGACCTGCTCGACGGTGTAGCCCCTGACCTTCATCAGGGCAGGCAGTCCGTTCGCGCCGATCATGTGCAGGCTGCCGACGGCGGCGAACACCGACCGGCCACTGTGGTGGATCGCGTCGATGCCGTCGGCCAGGCCGGGGTTGCGGTCGCCGAGCAGGCGTCGCATCGCCGCGGCCTCCGCCTCGGTGTCGACGCAGCCGCACCATTGCTCGTAGCGGTCGAGGTCGGCGTAGTCGCTCTCGGTCCAGATCCTGGCGATGCGGCGCACCAGCGGGCGCGACTTGCCGCTGTCGAGGTCGTCGAGGGCGTCGCGCACGAAGTCGAGGGTCTGTTCGCGTGTCGGCAGGCGGAGCGCCTGCAGCTGAGACTCGGGGGTTTCGAGCGAGACCACGGGTCTGCCGACATCGCGGGCGTACAGGTCGAGCACCAGATCGATGGCGTGGCTCGGGTCGAGCCCGTCGCGACGCGCGGCGAGCATGCCGAGCGAGGCGACGGCGAACTCGGGCGCGAAACTCGCGTAGGCCGCCTCGTCGGCGCACTCGGCTGCCATCCGCCGCTGCAGCCGTTCGGCCAACGGCGCCGGCAGCGTGTCGCCCTCCCTGGCGCGAATCGCCGCGCCGAGTCGGCGCTGGATCTGCGGGTCTAGGATGTCGAGCTCGAGGGCGAGCACGTCGGCGCTGCGAACGGCCGACTGCAGCGTCGGCCCCGGAAACATCCACTCGTATCGGGCCGCGTGCACGGTGCCGTAGAGATACGAAGTGCGGCCGTCCTTGGTGATGCGCCAGAAGAAGCCGCGGTCTCGCGCTTCGGCGAGGCCGGCTCGGAACGACTCGGGCGTCAGCGCGCGGGCGGGCGGCGGGCAGTCGGTGGCCGGGGCGGCCGCGGCCGGCGCGAGGGTCGGCGCGGCCAGCGCGACGCACAGCCACGCCAGCAGGGAAGCGTGACGAATGCGGATCATGGCGCGGTCACGATACCGCGCTCAGCGCGCGCGCTTCAGCTCGACGACGAGCACGCCGTCGCGCTGCTGCCAGGGCAGCCGGCCGAGTACGGCCATGCCGAGCAGCGGCGACTCGAGCGCCGGCAGCGCCACCATCCGTTGTCTCGTCGCCCGCACGCCGCCCTGCAGCGACAGGTCGGCGCGCACGATCTCGCCTCGAACCGCGCCGCCGGCGGTCATCGCATCGGAGGAGCCCTCGGCGTCGAGGCCGAGTTCGCGTGCCAGGGCGGTCGGGATCGCCACCCCGGTGGCGCCGGTGTCGACGAGAAAGTCGACCGCCTTGCCGTTGATGTGTCCGGGCCAGTGATAGTGGCCGTCGGCGGCGCGCCGGATCTCGACCCGGTCGCCGTCGGCGCTGAACGCCGACTTGCGGCTTTCGCGCTCCCACCACTGGAAACCGAGGAAGACCGCGGCGCCGATCAGCAGCCAAACGGTGACGACCTTGAGCGTGCCAGGCAGTTCGTCGCGCATGCGCGTCGTCGGTCTCAGGCAGCGCGCGCAGCCTCGACCACCGTCTGCTCGATCGCGCCGAACAGGCTGTGCCCGTGGCCGTCCTTCATCTCGATGCGAATCGTGTCGCCGAACTGCATGAACGGCGTCTTCGGCGCACCGCTCTCGATGGTCTCGATGGCCCGCTTCTCGGCGATGCAGGAATAGCCGCGCGTCCAGTCCTTGTTGCTCACGGTGCCGCTGCCGACAATCGAGCCGGCACGGCAATTGCGCGTCCTGCACAGGTGGGCGATGAGCTGGCCGAAGTGGAAGGTCATCTCCTCGCCGGCGTTGCACAGGCCGGCGCGCTTGCCGTTCCAGGTGCTCTCGAGGTCGAGGTCGAGGCGGCCGCCGCGCCACGCAGTGCCGAGCTCGTCGGTGGTCACCGCGACCGGGCTGAACGCGGTGGCCGGCTTGCTCTGGAAGAAGCCGAAGCCTTTCGCGAGCTCGGCCGGGATCAGGTTGCGCAGGCTCACGTCGTTGGCGATCATCACCAGGCGGACGCCGTCGACGGCGGCGTCGGCCGACGTCCCCATCGCCACGTCGCCGGTGATCACCGCGACCTCGGCCTCGAAGTCGATCCCCCAGTCGGCGTTGGCGCAGACGACATCGTCGCGGGCGCCGAGGAAATCGTCGCTGCCGCCCTGGTACATCAGAGGGTCGGTCCAGAAGCTCGCCGGCATCTCGGCGTTGCGCGCGCGGCGCACCAGCTCGACGTGGTTGACGAAGGCCGAACCGTCGGCCCACTGGTAGGCGCGCGGCAGCGGCGCCATGCACTTCTCGGCCTCGAACGCGAAGGCGTGCCGCCCCTTGCCGCCGTTGAGCGCGGTGTACAGGTCCTCGAGCTGCGGCGAGACGAAGTTCCAGTCGTCGAGCAGTTGCTGCAGCCGGCCGGCGATGCCGCTGGCATAGTGCGCGGTCTTCAGGTCACGCGAGACGACGACGAGCTGGCCGTCGCGCGATCCATCCTTGTAGGTGGCGAGTTTCATCGTGTGCCGCTTCTTTCGTGTTCCGGTCGCCGCATAGTGTCGGGCATGCGACGGCGACCGGCTGAGCGGCGAGCGTTCGTCGTCGCCGCGGCGGTGGCGGTCGCGCTGCATGCCTGGTTCCTCGACGGCGCCGGGTATGGACGACCGCCGGCCGGATCGCCGTCGGCCACGCCGACGGTCACGGTCAGAGCCATCGTCGGCGACGCCCGGACCTCCGGATCGCCTTCGCCCATGCCGGCGATGCCGGCCCTTCCTGCTCCGCTTCGGCGCCCCCCGACGCGCTCGGCGGAGCGCCTGCCGAGTCCGCCGAAGCGTCCACTCGCACCGACCGCGACGACGGATGTCAGAGCCAAGGAAACGACCGCGACGCCTGAAGCAGCGCCAGCTGATGAGGCGGCGAGCAGTGAAGCGAGCGCTTCTTCACCGCTGCCGTCCGGCGAGCTGCCTGCGCGCGACATCGGGACGCCGCCGCCGACATACCGCGTGCAGCTTCCACCGCCGCTCACCCTGCGCTACGAGGTCCGCCGTGGTTTCCTGCGGGGCACCGGAGAGATCCGCTGGCAGCCCGACGGCGACGCCTACGCGTTGCACTTCGAGGCGCGCGTCGGATCGCTGGTGCTGCTCGTCCAGTCGAGCGTTGGCACGATCGGCGAGTCCGGACTCGCACCGCGCCGCTTCGTCGACCAGCGGATGCGCCGGTCGGCGCAGGCTGCGAATTTCGACGCGGCGGCGGGCCGGATCACCTTCTCCGGCCCGCCGGCGACCTACGCGCTCCATGCGGGGACACAGGATCGCCTCAGCGTCTTCGTACAGCTCGCCGGCATCGCCGCGGCAGACCCGGGGCGGCTTGCCGACGGCGCTGTCCTGCCGATCGTCGTCGTCGGCGCCCGGGGCGACGCCGCCGTGTGGACGCTGCGCGTGGCCGGCCGCGAACCGGTCGAGACCGCCGCGGGAACGGTGCAGGCGATCAAGCTCGTGCGCGACGCCCGCGGGCCTGCGGACACCACCGCCGAGATCTGGCTGGACCCCGAGCGTCACTACCTGCCGGCGCAGGCGACGCTGCGCACCGCCTCCGGCGCGTCGGAATACGACCTGTTGCTCGAAGGCGTGTCGTCCGGCCCCTGAGCGCGCGGCGGCGCCTTGCAATCCGTGCCGGCGGACCCACACCTCGGGGCATGCACGTTCTCTACAACTCCGACAGCTTCGCGGTGGTCGCGTTCGACATCCCCGATGCGGCTTCCAGCCGCCAGCCGGATCCGCTTCCGGTCCCGCCGCGTGGCGGATTCGAGATCGTCGACAAGTTCGCCAAGAAGGACATCTTCATCGAGGGCGCGCTGGCCGAACGGTTCAAGGCCGGCGCCGTCGAGCTGATGGCGAGCGGCCCGAGCGAAGAAGAGATCGACGACTACATCGGCGGCTTCACCGCCGCGACCGCGCAGCCCCTCGCCCTGCACTGAAGCCGCCCGGCGTTT
>JBBSPY010000127.1:0-9210 GCA_038258415.1 Burkholderiales bacterium | reverse complement strand
GCCGCCGCGTCGCGTCCGCGAACCCCGGACTCGGGCTCGGCCGGAGCCGGTGCCGGCAGGTTGAGCGTGGACAGCAATCCCATGCCGCCCAGGACGCTCAGCGGAAGTAGGACTTCTGCACCGTGTGCACCTCACCGGGCAGCCTGGCGAGATAGCCGCTGATCTTCTTGAGCTCGACGTGCGTGAACGGCCGTGCCATGCCCATCATGATGGCGTTGCTGCGACCGACACGCGGGTTGCCGTCGGTCTGATAGGCCTTCAACGCAACGTAGAGGTAGTCGGCGTACTGGCCGGCGAGCTTGGGGTAGCTCGGGTCGATCGGCTTGGAGAAGTTCTGGCCATGGCACGACACGCAATTCGCCTTGGCGAGCAGCGCCGCGACGTCGGCCGGCGGCTCGGCCACGGTGGCGGGCGCTGGGGCCTCGCCCTTGGCCTGCTGCTCGTAGAAGGCGCCGAGGTCGGCCATGTCCTGGTCGGACAGCGCGGTTGCGATGCCGCGCATGGTCGGGTGCTTGCGCTCGCCCTTCTTGTAGGCCTGCAGTGCCGAGACGATGTACTTCGCGTTCTGCCCCGAGATCTTCGGTACCTTGTAAACCTCGGGGAAGCTCGCCTGGTAGCGCGCGATGTTGTGGCAACCCGCGCACAGCGCATTCTTCTTCCCGCCGGCGGCGACATCTGCGGACACCGGCTTGGCGCTCTGTGCCGAAGCGATGCCGGAAACCGCGAGGCCTCCGGTCATCAGGAGCGCAGCCACGAGGAGGCTCGGGATCGTCGCGAGAAATGAGCGCGTCTTCATGGCGTGGGTCGAGTGCAAGCGGGTGCGGCGCGTCGAACGCAAACCCGTGAGTATAGGGCGCCCCTATACTGGTTCGACCCCTCCGCGCACACCCCGAATGAAGTTCAAAGGCTCCTCCAGTTACGTCGCCACGCCCGACCTGATGCTGGCGGTCAACGCCGCCACCACGCTGCAGCGGCCGCTGCTCGTCAAGGGCGAGCCCGGCACCGGCAAGACGATGCTCGCAGAGGAGGTGGCGACGGCGCTCGGCATGCCGCTGATGCAGTGGCACATCAAGTCGACGACCAAGGCGCAGCAGGGCCTCTACGAATACGACGCCGTCAGTCGCCTGCGCGACAGCCAGCTCTCCGACATCGTCGGCTCCGAGCGCGTCCGCGACATCCACAACTACATCATCAAGGGTGTGCTGTGGCAGGCCTTCACCGCACCCGAGCCGGTGGTGCTGCTGATCGACGAGATCGACAAGGCCGACATCGAGTTCCCGAACGACCTGCTGCGCGAGATCGACCGGATGGAGTTCCACGTCTACGAGACGCGCGAGCTCGTCAAGGCGGTGCATCGTCCGCTCGTCTTCATCACGTCGAACAACGAGAAGGAGCTGCCCGATGCGTTCCTGCGACGCTGCTTCTTCCACTACATCAAGTTCCCCGACGCCGACACGATGCGCGCCATCGTCGACGTGCATTTTCCGGGGCTCAAGAAAGAGCTGCTCTCGGCCGCGCTGAAGAACTTCTACGACGTTCGCAACCTGCCCGGGCTGAAGAAGAAGCCGAGCACCAGCGAGCTGCTCGACTGGCTCAAGCTCCTCGTCGCGGAAGACATCCCCCTCGAGGCGCTGCAGAGCAGGGACGAGAAGGTCGCGGTGCCGCCGCTGGTGGGCGCGCTGTTGAAGAACGAGCAGGACGTGAGCCTGTTCGAGAAGCTCGTCTTCATGCAGCGTCACAACCGCTGAGGCGCGCGTGCTTGAGGTCCGCCCAGTCACACTGACGGACGGCGTCGTTCGCCTCGAGCCGCTCGGACTGCAGCACGAGCAGGGCCTCGGCAGCGCCGCCGCCGACGGCGAACTGTGGAACCTGGCGGTGACGAGCGTTCCCGACCCGGACGACACGCGCAGCTACATCGAGCGCGCGATGGCGACGCAGGACCGGCTCGCCTTTGTCGTGTGCCACGCGACCACCGGCGAGGTCATGGGGTCTTCGAGCTACCACGACATCGTGCCCGCGGTCGACCGGCTCGAGATCGGCTACACGTGGTACGCGAAGTGCCGCCAGCGCAGTGACATCAACACGCGCGCCAAGCTGCTGCTCATGGCGCACGCGTTCGACCAGCTCGGCGCGAAGCTCGTCGGCTGGCGCACCGACCACCTCAATTTCGCCAGCCAGGCCGCGATCGAGCGGCTTGGTGCGCGGAAGGACGGCACGCTGCGCCACCATGCCCTGCGCCGCGACGGCAGCGTGCGCGACACGGTCATGTACAGCATGACCGCCGACGAGTGGCCGGTGGCGCAAGCTGCGCTGCGGTCCAGGCTCGAGAGACTGGTGCGAACGCGCGATCCCGCGGCGGACTAGACTCGTTCGCGCCCCCACGGAGACTTCTCGATGACAGCCTTCAAGACCGCATCCGCTTTGGCTTCGAGCTTCTTCCTCGCGGCTCTCGTCGCCTCGGGCAGCGCGTTCGGCCAGGCTGCGCCGCTGTCGGTGCCGCCGGGGGCGACCGCATCGGCGGTGTCACCCGGATCGGCCGTGGCGTCGGCAGTGTCACCCGGATCGACGGCTGCGTCGGCTGTCGCGCCCGGAAGGGCCGCACCGCCGATCCGGCCCGCGGCTCCGGCGCGTCGCTCTGCACCGGCCAAGGCGACCGCAGGGTCGCTCAGCGGCGCCACGACGGCGAGCGAAGCGGCCGACTGCGCCTCCAAGCGCAGGGCCTATCTCGAAAGCCAGGCGTGCTTCGAGCGCTATCGCCTGGCCAACGGCGCGATCCGAACCGAGGCCAACGGGCGCTGCCGGCCGGTCGTCGACCCGTCGCCGCAGTGCGGCCAGAACTTTCCCGCGAAGTAGCGAGCGCGACGCTCGGCCGGGCGCTCCCGGGTGAGCAGCCCTCGCGGCGCTCGCCTGCGGCAGGGATACGGGTTCGCCGCGTATCCGCACCATTGTGGTGAGCACAGAATTTGCATGCCGTGCCTCGCACCGGCCACCGCCAGCGATCCCAACACCCTCCGGAGCCTTCCGATGTCGTTTCACGTTCCCGTCCGGCGCCGCCTCATCGGCGCCCTCGCCCTGACCCTCGCCGCCTCGTTCGCAGGGCCTGCCGCCGCGCAGGAAACCTCGATCAAGTTCCAGCTCGACTGGCGCTACGAAGGCCCGGCTGCACTCTTCCTCGTGCCGATGGCCAAGGGCTACTTCAAGCAGGAGAAGCTCGACGTCGCCGTCGACGCCGGCAACGGCTCGGGCGGCACGGTCACCCGTGTCGCCTCCGGCGCCTACGACATGGGCTTCGCCGACATGGCGGCCCTGATGGAGTTCACGGCCAACAACCCGACCGCGCCGAGCAAGCCCGTTGCGGTGATGATGGTCTACAACAACACGCCGGCCGCGGTGCTGGCGCTGAAGAAGTCGGGCATCACCAAGCCGGCCGACCTCGCCGGCAAGAAGTTGGGCGCGCCGGTGTTCGACGCCGGCCGCAAGGCGTGGCCGATCTTCGCCAAGGCCAACGGCGTCGGCAACGTCAACTGGACGTCGATGGACCCGACGCTGCGCGAGACCATGCTCGTGCGCGGCGACGTCGACGCGATCACCGGCTTCTCGTTCACCTCGCTCCTCAACATCGAGGCGCGCGGCGTCAAGGAGAGCGACATCGTCGTCCTGCCCTACCCGAGCTACGGCGTGAAGCTCTACGGCAACGCGATCATCGTGTCGGAGGCGTTCCTGCAGAAGAACCCGGAAGCGGTCAAGGGCTTCCTGCGCGCGTTCACCAAGGGCATGAAGGACGTCATCGCCGACCCGAAGGCAGCCATCGCCGTGCTCAAGGCGCGCGACGGGCTCGTCAACGAGGAGCTCGAGCTCAGGCGCCTGAAGCTCGCGCTCGACGCCACCGTGCTGACGCCCGACACGAAGGCCGAGGGCTTCGGTGAAGTGAAGGCGCCGCGGCTCTCGCTGATGGCGAGCCAGGTATCGGATGCGTACTCGACCAAGGCGCGCGTCGACCCGGGCTCCGTCTGGAAAGACGGCTACCTGCCGAGCGCCGCAGAGCGCGACATCTTCAAGACGACAAGGAAATAGGCTCGCCCATGAGCCGTCCCTTCGTCGACTTCTCGAACGTCTGGCTCGCCTACAACGACGAGCTGCGGGCTGCGGGCACCTACGCGGTCGAGGACATCTCGATCACGGTCGCCGAGGGCGAATTCATCGCCATCGTCGGCCCTTCGGGATGCGGCAAGTCGACGTTCATGAAGCTCGCCACCGGCCTGCGGATGCCGTCGAAGGGCACGGTCGTCATCGACGGCCGCGAGGTCTCGGGGCCGCTGAAGATCACGGGCATGGCGTTCCAGTCGTCGTCGCTCCGGCCTTGGCGCACGACGATCGACAACGTGCTGCTGCCGCTCGAGATCGTCGAGCCACATCGCTCGCGCTTTCGCAGCCACCACGCCGAGTACGCCGAGAAGGCGAGCCAGCTGCTCCAGAGCGTGGGCCTAGGCGGCTACGAGAAGCAGTTCCCGTGGGAGCTCTCGGGCGGGATGCAGCAGCGCGCGTCGATCTGCCGGGCGCTGATCCACGAACCGAAGATGCTGCTCCTGGACGAACCGTTCGGCGCCCTCGACGCGTTCACTCGAGAGGAACTCTGGTGCATCCTGCGTGATCTGCAGGCGGCCAAGGGCTTCAACGTCATGCTCGTCACCCACGACCTTCGCGAGGCCGTGTTTCTCGCCGACACCGTCCACGTGATGAGCCGCAGCCCCGGCCGGATGCTCGTGCGCCGCGAGATCGACTTCCCCCGCCCGCGGCCCCTCGAGCTCACGTATTCGAAGGAGTTCACCGACATCGTGCTCGAGCTTCGCGAGCACATCGGCGCCATCCGCAAGCCCGCCGCTGCGGCGCTCGTCCAGTGAGCACCCCCGTGGCTTTGCCGCGAGACGGCGAGGCCGAGCGCGCCGCGCCCGTCGCGGAGATGACGCCCAAGAAGGGCTTCCTGCTGACCCAGAAGCACAAGGAGCGGTTCGCCCCCTGGCTGCTGCTTGCGCTCATCCTCATCCTCTGGGAAGCGATCTGCCGCGGTTTCGGCATCTCCGAGTTCATCTTTCCGGCGCCGTCGCGCATCGTCGAGCAGCTCATCGCGTTCGCACCGGTGATCGCGATGCACGCCTGGCGCACCTACTGGGTGACGATGGTCGGCTTCGGCATCTCCATCGTCTTCGGCACGATGCTCGGCTTCGTCATCGGCAGCTCGCGCACCGCGTATGCCGCGCTCTACCCGCTGATGACGGGCTTCAACGCGATCCCGAAGGCGGCCTTCGTGCCCATCCTCGTGATCTGGTTCGGCATCGGCGTCGGCCCGGCGGTGCTCACCGCATTCCTGATCTCGTTCTTCCCCATCACCGTCAACATCGCCACCGGCCTCGCGACGCTCGAGCCCGAGCTCGAAGACGTGCTGCGCGTGCTCGGCGCGAAGCGCTGGGACGTGCTCGTCAAGATCGGCCTGCCGCGCTCGATGCCGTACTTCTACGCGTCGCTCAAGGTCTCGATCACGCTGGCCTTCGTCGGCACCACCGTCTCCGAGATGGCGGCGTCGAACGAGGGCATCGGCTACCTTCTGATGTCGGCCGGCTCGTCGATGCAGATGGGCCTCGCGTTCGCCGGGCTCGTCGTCATCGGCGCGATGGCGATGGCGATGTACGAGCTGTTCGCGGTGGTCGAGCGGCGCACCACGGGATGGGCGCACCGGGGGTCGAACGCGTAGCCGGCGCGCGCGGCTCAGTCGAAGAAAATCACCCGTCGCCCGGTTCCCGCAAGTCCGCCAACTCAGGGATCCGTTGTCACCAGCCATTCGCGCAACTGCGTTTGCACCGCCCGGCTGCTGAGCAGTTGCATGTGGTTCAGTCCCACCGCGACGCACTGGTGGTCTGGCGGAAACGCCAGCCGGCGTGCGGGGTCGCGGTGGCGGCCCAGGGCACTGTCGCGAGACACCAGACCATCGCCCAGCAGGCGACCTTTTGCCTGCCCATCGAGCACGGCTGCCACGGCCCAGCAGCGAGTTCGCGCGGGCAGTGGCACCGGATCATCACGTGCTCCGCATTGCCCATGCCGCAGGTCCGCGATGCCCGCGCTGCGCACGCGAGCCAGTCGCGCCAGCGGCGCGGCGTAGGGTACTGCGTCCAGGATCAACTCCAGCCCGTGGCCGGCCCGTTCCAGTGAAGCGCCGAGATGGGGAGTCCCCAGGCAGACCAGATCGCTCACCTGCCGCGTCCACGCCTGCCGCGCCGCTTGGTGCAAGGCGCTGCGTGCCACCAGGCCGCCCATGCTGTGCGCCAGCAGCAGCACCCGCGGAGGCCGGGCCGGCCATTCGCGCAGCAGGGTCGCCATTGCGACCGCGAAGTGGCGACCGTTGTCGGCCACCGGCAGGCCCGTGTTGTAGTGCAGGTAGATCGCTGTCGCACCCATCGCCTCCGCCAGCGCCGCAGCCTGGTCGTGCCCTTCGCGACGCCACTGCAGGTCGTTCATGCAAAGACCGTGCACGGCCACGACCAGCGTCGGCCCCGCTGCCGGAAAGCGCTGCCGCAGCGCCGCGCGCTGAAGCACCACGGGTCGGCCCTCATGCCGCAGCGACATCGTGATCGCCAGCGGGTTGTCGGTGGCGGACAGGTGGTCGCCCAGAACGCCGTTCAGCGCCGCCACCACCGCCTCGCGCTCGGCACTGGCGGGCCTTTCCATCACGGCCGTGGTCAGCACGCCCAACAGCGCATCGACGCCGCCACCCACGAGTCGTGTGACGCCGCGCACGGTCTTGTAGACAAGGCCGGTGATGCCGGTGGTACGCCCATCCAGCATGCCCGGCCCCGGCACGCGGGCAATGCGTTCATGCATGGCCTCCACCAGATCCGTCAGCCCTGCAGTGGCCTCGATGGCCAAGCGGGCTGCAGCTCGCAAGTCGGTGGTCCTCACCAGCGCCGCTTGAACGGCGCCAGGAACGTCAGCAGCGCCTTCCACTGCGCCTCCGCGCCCTTCGGGTTCTGATCGCTGCGCAACGTCGCAGCGCCGTGCACCGAAGCTGCAGCCGACGTGAACGGCAGCCTCGGCTTCCCGGGCATCGCCGCGAGGATCGTCGTCGACGCGGCGATCTCGTCCTCGTCGCTGGCCTGATCGACGAACACCGGCACCCTCACCTTGCGCGCCGCGTCGCTGACCGTGTGCGAGCCGCCGAGGTACTCGCCGGGCGAGAACGCCGCGACCGCGGCGAGGTCGCCCGGGTGCTTCGCTGCGAGCAGGAACACGAGGGCGGCGGAGTAGCTCGATCCCATCGCGATCACGGGCGCGCCGTTCCCGTTCGCCTTGGCCCACGCGAGCGCCGCCTCGAGATCGGGCAGCGCGTCGAGGAAGTCGGCCGAATGGCCGAGTCGCTCGACGGTCCGGTTGCGGCCGCCGAGTTGCGGGCCACCGGAGCGCTGATCGATCGCGACCACCGTGTAGCCGGCGGCCACGAGCCGGGGCGCGATCGGCGCGTATTCGGCGCGGCTTGCGTCGGCCTGGTGGAAGGCGAGGACGATCGGCGGCGCCGATCCGGCCGCGCGCCAGACCTCGGCGTCGACCTTGACGCCGTCGGCTGCGGCCAGGGTCAGCCGCTCGGCGCGGGCCGCCAGGGCGATCAGCGCAAGGCCGGCGAGCAGCAGGTGTCGAGTCATGTCGATCAGCGGTCCGGACGCACCGCCATCACGCGGCCCTCTGCAGCCGGCACCGATCCGTCGAGCAGGGCCGCGTAGGTGGACGCAACGGCATCGCGACCCTCGCCCGCCACGACCGTGAGCCATGGCGCCTGAGCCGAGGTCACGGTCGCGAGGAACCCGTGCCACGCTGCCCCGATGCGCCGCTGCAGCTCCGCGCCGCCCCACTCGCCGGCGCGCTTCTTGGCCTGCGCCGGCGCGAAGAACAGCACCGGCCGCGGGCCGGGCAAGCCCTTGCCGCCGCCCAGCGCCTGCCAGTGGGTGCCGCCGACGGAGCAGCTGTAGGCGAGCTCGTCCTTCCACCGGTGGTGCACGGCGGAGCGCAACGCGGCATCGCCGCTCATGTCGACGTAGAGGGCGCGCCGATCGGCAGGCAGGCCGTCGACCGCCTCGTAGGGCACGACCTCGTCGTAGCAGTCGAGCCCACGCGTGAAGGCGACGTTCCCCGGCGACGTGAGCCCGATGGTCTTCGGGCGGTCGCCGGCCTGTCGCTGCGACACGCAGCAGCCCAGGCCGTACGCCGTCTTGCTCGAGGCACTCGACACGAGCACGTCCTGCGCACCGAACCAGGCGTTGTCGGCGAGGAAGTCGTCGATCAGGAACGAGGTGGTGTAGAGCGGGCGCAGCAACGCGATCAGCGCTTCGTCCTGCGGGCGATACAGCGGATCGGCGGCGCAGCGCAGGTAGTGGTTGTAGATGCCGGGGAGCTCGCGGCGATGCGCCGCGAAATCGACGAACCCCGCGGCGTCGACCCGCGCCGGCTCGAGCACGGCCTCGTCGGCCATCGGCCAGTAGCCGTAGAAGCGCTCGCCCGCCTCGACGCCGGCGGAGCGCGATTCGGCCACGTCGGCGAAGCCCCAGACAGGGATGCAGCCCGTGCCGGGCTCGCCGGTCGGGAAGAAGTCCCAATAGTGCAGGGTCTCGCCGAACGCGGCGTACGTGATGTTGTTCGAGGTCAGCGCGAACCGGTCGATGCGCATGCGCACGGCGCCGTCGGCGAGAGGCGGCGCCGGGCGCTCGAGCCAGCGGGTGCTGCGCAGGTCACGGCGATCGACGACGAAGGTCGTGGTCATGGGCGGGTCCCTCGGCGGGTCGAAACGCCAATGGTGACATCGCGGCGATGCGACGCCCCGGACAGATGGTGTCGCTACTCGGCCTGGACCGCCAGGCCTTCGTCGACGACCACCCTGGCGAGCGCTTGCTCGAACATCGTTCGTGACACGCTGGCGACGTCGTGAAGGTGTCGATGCAAAGCGGCGTCGGTCTCGTTTTGCGAGAGGCACTCCGCGCTGTACCGCTCGAAGCCAACCAGCAGCGTCACGATCTCGGCCAGGTGACGCGGGCATTCGCAGGTGACGCGTGAAGGCGTCTCCGCCAGGGAGACCAGTTCCGCATCGCTGTAGAGCCTGGGGCCGGACCGGACACCACTCGACTCGGGCGCCGGCAGCGGCCTTGACGCCGATGCGACGATCAGCCGCGCCAG
>JBBSPY010000126.1:0-9253 GCA_038258415.1 Burkholderiales bacterium | reverse complement strand
GGCCTGGCTCGACAGCACGTCCATGCTCTGCGCCCGCGTGGTTCGCGGCGCGGCCTCGAGCGCGAAGCTCGTGAGCCCGGCCGCGGCGAGCGCGTCGAGGCCCGCGCGGTCGAACGGGTTGAGCATGCCGACGAGGAAGGTGTGCGGCTTCATCAGCGCGAGCTCGTCGGCCGACGGAGAACGAACCTTGAGGACGAGGCCGGCGCCGAACGCTCCCGGCCGGTCGACGATCTCGGCTCCCGCCGCCTCGTAGGCCGCATCGGTCGCGCTCGCGGCGACGCCGGCGCCCGACTCGACACGCAACGTGTGGCCCTGCGCCTTTAGCTTCTTCGCCGTCTCCGGCGTCATGGCGACGCGCGTCTCGCCGGCCGCCGTCTCTCGCGGCACCCCGATCAACATGGGACTCCTCTCCTCGCTCGGTCACCCGTCGTTCGCTTGGAGCTTAACGCACCGTCGTCGGCGGCCGCGAGAGGACAATCCGCAAGCGATGGCTCCCCCGCACGACGGCCGCTGGACGCCGAACGTCACCGTTGCGACGATCGCCAGCCGATGGCGCGACGGCCGGGTGGAGTACCTGCTGGTCGAAGAGGAAACCGCCGACGGCCTGCGGCTGAACAACCCCGCCGGTCACCTCGACCCCGGTGAATCGCCGGCCGCTGGCGCGGTGCGCGAGGCCCTGGAGGAGACCGCCTGCCCGTTCGAGCCGACCCACCTCGTCGGCATCTACCTGCTCGAGCCGGCGGACCGCGTCGGCGTTGCCGCCTACCTGCGCTTCGCCTTCGCCGGCACCGTCGGCGCGCCCCTTCCAGGGCGCGTCCTCGATCCACCGGTCGTGCGCACGCTCTGGCTCACGCTCGACGAGTTGCGCGGCTGCCGCGAGCGGCATCGCAGCTCGCTCGTCCTGCGCTGCGTCGAAGACGCCGCCGCCGGACGGGCGTACCCGCTCGACGCCGTCACGCACATCGCGCCCGACGGCCTGGCATGACAACGGCGCTGGGGCGGATCAGCGCCTGGGCTCGCGGCATCAAGCGCGATGCGGTCGCCGTGTGGTTCGCCGCGCGCGACCCGAAGACACCGTGGCCCGCGAAGGTCCTGGCGATGGCCGTCGCCGCCTACGCGCTGAGCCCGATCGACCTGATTCCGGACTTCATTCCCGTCCTCGGCTACCTCGACGACCTGCTCATCGTTCCGCTCGGCCTGATGCTGGTCATTCGCCTCCTGCCCGCCGACGTGCTCGCACAGGCCAGGGCCAGCGCGGCCGCCCTCCTTGCACGGCCACGCAGCGTCGTCGCCGCGGCGTGCGTGGTCGTCGTCTGGGTCGCGGGGGCGGCCGCCTTCGGGTACTGGCTGCTTCGCCGCTGACCGCGGCGCATCGGCACATCACGGCATCATCCCCGGTCACATGGACGCGCCACGCATCCTGATCGTCGAGGACGACTTCTCGATCGCCAGCAACCTCCACGTCTATCTGGAGCGGCACGGCTTCGCGATCGACGTCGCCTACTCGGGACACGCGGCGCTGCACCGTGTCAGCGTCGATCACTACGACTGCGTCCTGCTCGACATCGGCCTGCCGGGGCTCGACGGGCACACCCTGCTGCGCCGCATGCGAGAAGAGCTCGCCCTGACGACGCCCGTTCTCGTTGTCTCGGCGCGCAGCGACCTGTCCGACAAGCTCGCCGGCTTCGGCCACGGCGCCGACGATTACCTCACCAAGCCGTTTGCGCTGGCCGAGGTCGAGGCACGCGTGCGCGCACTCCTGCACCGCGCCGGCGCGCCGTCGCGCGACGCCGGACGGCGCGTGGGCGAGCTGCGCTTCGATCCGGCCGCGCACGAGGCACGGGTGGGCGACAGGCCGGTGCGCCTGACGCCGAAGGCCGCCAAGCTGCTCGAGCTGCTGACGCGGCAGGTGGGCAAGCTGGTGAAACGGTCGGACATCGAAGCGGAACTCTGGAGCGAAGGACCGCCGCATCCCGATGCGCTGCGCGCACAGGTGCACAACCTGCGGCGCACCCTGTCGGAAGCGGGCTTCGACGGCCTCGAGACCGTGCACGGCGTCGGCTACCGGATCACCGACCGGCGCGGTGCGCAGCCGTGACCGCGCAGCGCCGGCCCCTGACCCAACGCGTGATCCGTGCGGTCACCGGCACCGCGGCGCTTCTGCTCGGGATACTCGCCGCGCTCGCGTACATGGCGATGCACACGCAGGAGGACGAGCTGACCGATCGGCTGCTCAACGCGGAGGTGCATCAACTCGACACGCTGATCGTCAAGCCCGGGTTGATGCCGGTCGGCGTGCTGCACGCGGCGCCCAACGTCAACGCCTATCTCACGCGCGGTGAAGAAGGCAAGGCCGAGCTTCCGGCGGAAGTGAGGGAGTTGCCGATCGGCCTGCACATCATCGAGCCGCCGGGCGGTGAGTGGCACGTCGCCGTGACGGACACGCCCGACGGTCAGCTCACCGTCGTCGTCGACGGCACCGACGCCGAGACGCGGGTGCGTCAGTTCGGATACACCTTGCTCGCGTTGTGGCTGGTCTGCGTCGGCATCACGGCGCTGATCGCGCGCAGCATCGCGGCCGCCGCGGTGGCGCCCGTCGTCGAAGCCACCCGCGCCATCGCGCGGTTCGCGCCGGCCCGCGCCGACGACACGCCGTCGCAGGCCGACGAGGCGACCTTGCTCATCGAGACCTTCAACCGCTTTCGCGACGGTGCCGACGAGACGGTCGCGCGCGAACGGGAGTTCGCCGCCAACCTCGATCACGAGATCCGGACGCCCCTGACCCGGATCAGGACCGATGCGGAGCTGCTCGCCATCGACCTGCCGGCCGCCTCGGCGCAGCGTCGCCGGCTGATGAACATCGTCGCCGCCGTCGACGAGATCATCGCCACCAGCCGGTCGACGCTCACGTCGGCCCGCGGCTCGGCGGTCAGCCGCGAGCCGGTCGACCTGTCGGAGTGCCTCGCCGGCATCCGGGACACGCTCGGCGATCGCGCCGCCGCTCGCGGCGTGCGCATCGTCATCGACGTCGAACCGGGACTGGAGGTGCAAGCCGACCGGCAGGCGCTGCTCACGGTCTGTCGCAACATCGTTCGCAACGCGATCGACCACGCGGCGCCCGCCACGCTGCGCATCGCCGCGCGGGCGGGAGGCATCCGCTTCGAGGACGACGGCCCGGGCGTCGAACCGGCCGCGCTGCCGCATCTGTTCGAGCGTTACTACCAGGGCCACCGCGTCGACGAGGGCGTTGCGGCGCCCGCCGTTCGGCGCGGCTTGGGCCTGGCCATCGCCAGGCAAATCTGTGATCTGCAGGACTGGGAAATCCGCGTCGACTCGCCCGTCCGGGACGGCCGCGGCACGCGATTCGAGATCGCCTTCGGCGACTCCGGCGCGTCGTCCGCAGCGGCGACGGCCGATCAGGAGACGGTCGTCCAGTAGCCCTCGGGCCGCGCGAAGACGAGGTCGGCCGCGCGGCTGGCACCGACGGCCTTGCGGTCGCCCTTCATGTGATCCATGAACTCGCCGAGCGACGAGTTCACGAGGACGTGCTCAGCGGTGCGGCCGATGCCCCGGCCGATGTCGTGGGACCGATGGCCACGCGCCTCCTGCCTGCGCCGGACCACGTCGAAAAGATAGGAGTCGTGGAACTCGTCCTCCTCGAACAGGAGGTCGCGGATGTACATCGCCTCGAGGTCGGCCAGCAACCTGCGGGTGGCCGGATGGCGAAGGTTGTAGGCGACGAAGCCGCATTCGGAATGCGTGCCGTCGCGCGCAAGGTAGCCGACGAAGCAGTCGCGCGGTACGAACGACTCGAGCCGATCGGCGGTCACGTCGGCAAAGCAATGCGTGTCGGCGTCGATCCAGACGAGGACGTCGGCGGTACAGCGTCGCGCCGCATGCGCGACGGCGAACACCTTGTGCGCGAAGGTCACGGCGTCCCATCGATAGCCGAGCACCTTGCGCCACGGACGCACGTCGATTCCGCCGCCGGGCCTGCGCAGGCCGAACCTGGGGTTCAACCTCGGCAGTCGACTACGCCCCCGGGCATAGGCATGGTCGAGGTGCCGGTGCTTGAACGCCGCCAGGTTCGGCGAGGCCTCGATCAGGTCGGTCTCGACGACCTGCTCGGCGAGCTGCGGCGCCAGCGTGTAGCCCTCCGTGTAGACGTGCAGCGGCACGTTCTTCGGCCAACCGGTCAGGTAGGTCTCGACCATCCGCCTGCCGTAGAGCTCGAAGCCGGCAGCATGGCAGGTCGTCACCGCCGCGAAGCTCCTCGGTGCCGCAGCGAACGCGTCCATCGTCACGGCTTCAGGCCGGCGCGCCGGCACGACCCGCCCGCTGCGGGAACAGGCGCAGCGCGGCGGCGATGACGACCAGCAGGATCAGCGACGCCCAGAGACGGCTGATGTTCAGGCCGCCGCGGGCCAGCGGCTTGTCGAGCAGGTCGCCCAGCGTCGCGCCGAGCGGGCGGGTGAGCACGAACGCGAGCCAGAAGAGCAGCGTCCGCGAGACCGCGGTCGACGCGTAGGCGATCGCCACCACGGCCAGGCCGGCGCCGAAGATCAGCGCCCCGTACTCGTAGCCGAGGCCGAGGCCGCCACGGTCCTTTCCGGCGACCCAGTCGCCGAGCGCGGTGCCGAGCGTCTGCGAACAGAGGATCGTGATCCAGTAGAACCACTCGGCCCGCGCCGTCACGACGCGGTGCAGCGAGACACTGCCTTCGGTCTTCCACCAGGCGGCGAACGACGCGACGAGCAGCGCCGCCACCACGGCGACGCCGCCCGGATAGCCGATGCCGAGCGAGCGATCGGCGAAATCGGCCAGCGTGGTGCCGAGGGTCGTCGTCGCGATGATCGTCGCCCAGTACAGGGCCGGTCGAAAGCGCTCCGCCTTCACCTGCGCCGCGACGAGCACGACGAACAGCACCGCGAAGATCGCCGAGCCGACCAGATAGCCGAGCCGCAGCGACATCGAGACCCAGTCGCCGCCGGTCTCGCCGAGCGTGGTCGCGGCGACCTTCACGATCCAGAAGCCGATCGTCACCGCGGGCAACTTGGTCAAGGTGCCGTCGTGCGGGGCGTGCGCCCGATCGGTCGCGTGGGAGCCGTCATGCATGCGACGACTTTAAGGATGAGGCGTGACGATTCCGTTCGCCTCGACGGCCGCGCGCGATCACGAAAGCCTCACGTTCCGGCCACGAACCCGCAACGGCACCGGTCTAGGGTCAAGACATGCGCTTCGCCATGCCACGCCGAAAGACCGCGCCTCGCGCGGGCATCCGCGGCGCCCTGCTGCTGGCAGCGGCGCTGGCCTCGTTCGACGCCTGCGCCGGTGGCGGCCCGCTCGGCATCGACCACCGTGTCGGCGCCGGCGACGACACCGGCATCTGGCAGCGGCGCAACCAGTTCCTGCTGCAGGATGCTGCCATCGTCGGCGTGCTCGGCCTGGCGCTGTGGGAAGGCGACGGCACGCGGCTCGGCCACACGTCGTGGCAGGCCGCCGACTCGATGCTCATCGGTGCGGCCACCTCGACGGTGCTCAAGGTCGTGTTCAGCCGCACGCGGCCGTCGGAGACCGACAACCCCGGTCGCTGGTTCCAGGGCGCGCGAAACCGCAGCTTTCCGAGCGGCGAGGTCATGCTCGTCACGACGGCCGTCACGCCGTTCGTTCTCGAGTACGCCGAGGAGCACCCCGCCGTCTGGGCGCTCGAGTTGCTGCCCGTCTACGACGCCATCGCCCGCGTCCGGTCGAGAGCCCACTGGCAGACCGACGTGCTCGCGAGCCTGGCCATCGGCACCGGCATCTCCGTGTACGCGCACCAACGCAAGACATCCCTGACGGTGGGCGTGCTCCCGGGCGGGTTCACGGTCGGCTGGAAGACACGCTTTTGACATCGACCCTCGCCCGCCCCGGCCCCGTTCGCTACGCGCTCGTCCATCTGCTCGCCGTTCCGGTTCTCCTGTTCGCCGCGAGCTGGGCGGTCCAGCACTCGGCCATCGACATGACGGTCGCGCGGTTCTTCGCAGGCAGCGGCACCGAGGCCTTTCCGGCGCGCCGCTGGGCCTGGCTCGACGTCTTCGGCCACCAGAGCGCACGCGCGATCCCGGTGCTGATCGGCGTCCTCGCCTTCACGCTCGGCCTGCTCGGTCGACGGGTGTCGGCCGCCGTCGCTCGCCATCGCTGGGCGCTGATCCTGCTCGGGGTGTCGATGCTGCTCGGCTCGCTCGTCGTCGGCGCGATGAAGTCGCTGACGAGCCAGCACTGCCCGGTCGACATCCACGAGTTCGGCGGGCTCGTCCCGTACGCGGTCGACCGGGCCAGCCCGTTCTGGGCGGCGAGCCCGTCGCTGGCGGGGCGCTGCCTGCCGAGCGGGCACGCGGCCGGCGGCTATGCGCTGCTCGCGCTCTACTTCGCGGGCTGGGCGGCGGGGCGGCCGGCGTGGCGGTGGGGCGGCCTGGCCGCCGGCATCGTCGCCGGCATCGCCTTCGGCATCGTCCGCATGCTGCAGGGCGCGCACTTCGCCAGCGCCACGCTGTGGTCGGCGGAGGTGCAATGGACGGTCGCCGCGCTGCTGTTCGCGCCGCTGCTGTGCCGCGCGCCGCGCGAGGATTGACGGCGACGGCCAGAGGCGAGCCACCGCGCGCGCTGCGCGCAGCGCTGTGGAAGCGTGCGGTCGTCCGGGCGACCGACAATCCACGGCCGGAGGGAGCCGGCGCTGCCCCCTCGATCCTGTCCTGCCGATCGCCACCCATGAGCGTTTCCATCGCCGACGCTTCCCTGCCGCACCGTCGCACCGGCGCCGTCTGGCCGTGGACGGTGCTGGCGCTCCTCTGGCTCGGCTGCACGATCGGCCTGCGCCCGCTTTCGCTGCCCGAAGAAGGGCGCTACGTCGGTGTCGCGTGGGAGATGCTGCGCTCCGGCGACTGGCTCGTGCCGACGCAGAACGGCCTGCCGTTCCTGCACAAGCCGCCCCTCTTCTACTGGCTGACCGCCACCGCGCTCGCGGTGTTCGGGCCGCACCCGTGGGCGGCTCGGCTGGTGCCGCTTGCCGCAGCGCTGATCGGCGGCGCAGTGCTGGTGCGGCTGCAGCGCCGCCACGCCGGCGACGGCGCGGCGAGATGGACCTACGTCGCGCTCCTCAGCATGCCCGGCTTCTTCGCCGCCGCGCAGTTCGCCAACCTGGACCTGCTGGTCGCCGCGTGCATCGCCGTCTCGATCGGCCTCGGCGGCGACGCCGCGCTCAGGATCGGGCGAGCCGAGCCGCATCGCGCGGTGCTCGTCGCGGCCTGGGTCGCGGCCGGCATCGGCGTGCTCGCAAAGGGGCTGATCGGCATCGTCCTTCCAGGGCTCGTGCTGCTGGTGTGGCTGGTCGCGACGCGGCAGTGGCGCCTCGTGCCGCGGCTGCTGTCGCCGTGGGGACTGGCGGCGATGGCCCTCGTGGTGGCGCCGTGGTTCGTGCTCGTCGAACAGCGCCTGCCCGGCTTCGCGCACTACTTCTTCGTCGTCCAGCACTTCGAGCGCTACGCCTCGACGGGCTTCAACAACGTGCAGCCGTGGTGGTTCTTCATCGCGGTGGTGCCGGTGGTGACGCTGCCGTGGTGCGTGTGGGCTGCGGCAACGCTGCGCCGCGCCCCCGGCGGGGCGACGTCGACCGCCGATGCCGCAGGCGCATGGCGCTGGCTGATGTGGACCTGGATCGTCGTCATCGTCGCCTTCTTCTCGCTGCCGCAGAGCAAGCCGGTCGGCTACGTGATGCCCGTGCTGTTTCCGGTCGCCGCGCTCGCCGGCATGGCGCTCGCACGGCGCGCAAGGAGCCGGCTGGCGATCGCTTCGCTGGTGCTGGCCGTGCTCGTCTGCGTCGTCGCGATCGTCGTCGGCGTGCGCAGCGAGAGCCGCCGCGACAACGTGGCGATCGCGCAGGCGCTGCGCGATGCGCGCAGTCCAGGCGACCCGGTGGTCTTCTACGGCGACTTCTACTTCGACGTGCCGATCCACGCGCGGCTCGAAGCGCCCGTCGTCGTCGCGTCGCGCTGGGACGATCCCGACATCGCGAAATCCGACAACTGGAAGCGCGAACTCTCGGAGGCAGCGCCGTTCGACCGCGCGACCGCCGACCGCGTGCTGCTCGACAGGAAGCAGGCCCTGGCGCTGCGCTGCGGCTCGCGCCCGGTCTGGGTGCTCGCAGAAGACGACGGCAACCGGGAGCTGGCGGCCATTCCCGGCGCCCGCCACCTCGCCGAGTCGCACCGCGTTTCGCTTTGGCGCCTCGACGCCACCGGCTGCGCGCCGAACGCCGCCCCGACATGAAGGCGGACCGCATGGGCGCGGGGGTCGACCGCATGGGTGCACGGCCGTCGATCGCCTGCGTTGTGCCGGCGTTCAACGAGAGCGCCAACCTGCCGACGCTGCTGCGCCAGCTCGAAGCGGTGCTCGCGCCGCGTTTCGACGACTGGACGATCGTGCTCGTCGACGACGGCAGCAGCGATGCGACGGAGCTCGCCGTCGCGCCTTTTGTCGCCGGGGGGCATCTGCGCTACGTCGCCCTGTCGCGCAACTTCGGCAAGGAAGCGGCGCTGACCGCCGGCCTCGACCGCGCCGACGCCGACCTGGTGCTGCTGATGGACGCCGACCTGCAGCATCCGCCCGAGCTCGTCGACGACATGCTCGCCGCCTGGCGCGGCGGCGCCGACATGATCTACACGGTGCGCGCCTCGCGCGGCGACGAGTCGTGGATCAAGCGGCTGGGAACGCGCTGGTTCTACCGCCTCGTCAACACCGGTTCGCGCACGCCGATTCCACCCGACGCAGGTGACTTCCGCCTCCTCGACCGCTCGGTGGCCGAGGCGCTCGCCTCGCTGCCCGAGCGCAACCGCTTCATGAAGGGCCTCTACGCGTGGGTCGGCTTCCCGTCGTCGGCCGTGCCGTACGAGCCCAACATGCGCCATGCCGGCGACAGCTCGTACTCGCTGCGCGGTCTGTTCCGCCTGGCGGCGACAGGCCTCACGGCGTTCACCAACGCGCCGCTGCGCCTGTGGAGCGCGGTCGGCGCCGTGATCGCCGTCGGCGCGATGCTCGGCGGGGTGTGGATCGTGGTCGACCACTACATCGGCGGCAACGTCGTTCCCGGCTGGGCGACGCTGGCCGTCAGCGCCCTCTTCTTCAGCGGCGTGCAGCTGCTCTCGATCGGCATCCTCGGCGAGTATGTCGGCCGCATCTTCGACGAGGTCAAGCAGCGCCCGGTGTACATCGTGCG
>JBBSPY010000125.1:0-9261 GCA_038258415.1 Burkholderiales bacterium | reverse complement strand
GCGCGCGGCGTCGTCCGGCAGGCACAGCAATGCGACGTCGCAGTCATTCAGCGCCTCGGCGCGATGGGCCGCGCTCTTGCGATGCCCGGACGGCAATTGCAGCAAGCGCAGGTCGGTCCGTCCCGCCAGCCACTGCCGCACATGCAGGCCGGTGGTGCCTTGGTCGCCATCGATGAAAACGAGAGGGGTCATGAAGCACTCCGAATGAGTTCGAAGCGCATGGTGCATGGCCCATCGCATGCAGGCCAGTCGAATCTGACAAACTCCTAGTTCAGGAATTCTGAATCAGGCGCCGACGACGAGAGTTGCAAGATGCGCGAAATCAACCTCGACCGCCTGCGCACGCTGCTGACGGTGGCCGACCTCGGCTCGTTCGCCGCAGCGGCCAAGGCACTTCACCTGGCCCCGCCCACGGTGACGCTGCACGTGGCGCAGCTCGAAGCCCGCCTCGGGATGCGCCTGCTGCACCGCGCGCCGGCCGGCGTCACCGCAACGTTCGCTGGCGGCTTGCTGATCGACAAGGCAAGGCGGCTGCTGGCCGATGCCGATGACCTTCTGCAGACCGCGCAACGCCAGATCGCCGCGCGCGGCGGCCGCGTGCGATTGGGCGCCTCAACCGGCGCGCTCGCGCACCTGCTGCCGCAGGCGCTGGAGGTCTTGGCCGCTGGGCATCCGGAGATCGACGTGCAGGTCGCGGTGATGACCAGCGAGGAAGCACTGGCGCGGCTGGCCGCAGGCAGCCTGGACATCGGCATCGTCGCGCTGCCGCAGCCGGTGCTCCGCGGGCTGCGCGTGCAGGCCTGGCGCCAGGATCCGGTGCTGGCGTTCATCCCCGCCGATTGGAAACCGCCGCGGCGCGTGACACCTGCCTGGCTCGCCGCCCGGCCCCTGATCGCCAATGATCGCGGCACCCGGCTCTCCCGCCAGACCGCCGAATGGTTCGCCGCGGCCGGCGAGCGGCCCCAGGCGCGCATCGAGTTGAACTACAACGACGCGATGAAGAGCCTCGTGGCGGCCGGCTACGGTGCCGCGCTGTTGCCGCACGAAGCGGGCGCGCCGCCACCTGATCGTCGCATCAGCATGCGACCGCTGCGGCCGGCGCTGTCGAGAGCGCTGGGTATTGCGCATCGAGTCAGGCCGGACGACGATGCGACGGAAGTGACGCTTCGGGCCTTGTTGAGGATGAAGGAGCGTTGAAACGGATTGCTGCCCCAGCTCTTCGAGCGCCCGTTGCACCCAGAGGTCCTTCGTCTCTCCACGCCCTCGACGAAGACGCGGCCGAAGCCGTAGAGCGTGATCATCTATTCCTCCGCTGAATGATTCGACGTCTCCGCGCCCGACCCCGAGCGTGTCACCGCGACGAATCGCCAGTGGCCGGGTACTCGAGCTTGGGGTACCAGTCGGTGCCGCGGCCTTCCGGCGTGAGATCGAGCAGCGTCCAGAGCGGCGTGGGATCAGGCGCGCCGTGCGGGTCTTGCCCCGGATCCTGGGTGCCACCCGATTCGCCAGCCCAGAAGTGGCGCACAGACCTTCCATCCTTCTTCCAGACGTCGAGCGCCTGCCATTCGCTGCCGTCAGGCGCCAGGCCGCGATAGTCTTTCGCGAAGTCGTCGCCGACGCATTGGTAGAACGCGAGATTGCGCCAGCCGCGCTCGCGCGCGAAAGCGAGCTGGCGCGCCACCGGCGAACGGCCGATCACGGCGAGCGCGACGCGTTGCGTCAGGTCGCGCGCCGGGATGTCGAGCGCGCCAAGCAAGGCGGTGCACATCGGGCATGGCCGCTCGCGCTGGGGACCGTACATCCAGAAATAGGTGATGAGCGTGTCGTGCTTGCCGAACATGTCGGCGAGGCCAAGGTTCTTGCCGTCCTCGTCAAGGAACTCGTAGTGCGGCGCCCGGCCGCCGAGCGGCAGGTCGCGACGCTGCGCGGCGACGCGCTCGATGTGCCGGCGCAGCTCGATCTCCTCGGCGAGCAACGCCGTGCGCGCCTGACGATATTCGGCGCTGTCGTTCGGGTAGGGCTTGCTCACTTTGGCAGCGAGCTCGGCCGCAGGGGCGAGGGAGGGCTTGCTCATCATGTCGGCTCCGGTGATGGTCGACTCGGTTCACGAGTCGCCAAAGGTCGTCTACTTTCGAGTGAACTGAATGCCTTCTACGCCGTTCGCACCGCCACTCGGTCGCAAAGAGGCAGCCATCGCCCGTCGTGCAGCCACTCCCAGGTGTGCGCCTGTCGGTCGCCGCCGCGGCTGAACTCGATCCGCGCGCGCTCTGTGAGTCCAGAGAAGGTCCAGAGCGTTCCCTCCCGGGCGACGTCGTAGAGACGTGCGAAGCCGTGGTTCTCGAAACTGCGCACGAAGGAGCGGCCGGTCAGCGGGTCGACACCCATGATGCTGAGCGTGTCGAAGGGCGGCGAACCGGCCGGCCCGACGAGCGCGTTCTCGACCTGCACCAGGAAGAAGTTGCCCGTGTGCCAACGCGCCTCGTGGGTACTCATCCATCGCTCGCGCAAAACTTTCGGCTGATCGGCCTTCTGCTCGGGACTTCCGTACGACCAGCCGTTGGCCCGCCAACGCCCGACAAACGCCGCGAGTGCCTGGTGGTCATCGCCACGCTTCGGAGGGGTGCTGGTTTCGTGCTCAGCCGCGGCCATCCGTTACCCTTTCTCAGTCGATTGATCGATAGCACCTGCTACGGAGCGCCCGTTTCAAATCGGCCGGATCTCGATCTCCGAGGGCACCGGCATCGGGTTCGGGCAGCGCTTGACCCAGGCCACGGCGTCGTCCATTGATGGCAGTTCCCAGAGCCAGTAGCCGGCGACCAGGTCTCCGGCGAAGGGGCCATCCACGACGCTGCGTGACTTGCCGTCGAAGCGCACGCGCTTGCCCTCGCGACTCGGGCGCAAGCCGTCGCAGTCCTTCATGACGCCGGCCTTCTTGAGCTCTTCGTTGAAACGCCCCATCTCGGCCATCTGATCCTCCATGTCCGATGGGCTTGCCGCTTCGATCTGAGCCTCGAGCTCGGGGTTGGACTTGACCAGAATCATGAACTTCATATCGTCTCCAAGTTGTCGTCGCAGCTGACGTCGCAACAGTTTGCCATATAGTTAACCAATGCCGCAAGGATCCCTGGACGCGACTTATCAGGCGCTCGCGAACCCATCGCGCAGAGCCATCCTTCGTCAGCTTGCCCGGAGGCGCTCCCAGTCGGTCGGCGAGTTGTCTCAGCCTCTGTCGATCGCACTGCCCACGGTGCTCAAGCACATCGGCGTCCTTGTCGACGCGGGTCTTGTCGACCGCTCGAAGTCCGGTCGTGTCGTGACCGTCACGCTCCGCCCCAACGGGATGGCAGAGGCGATGGCCTGGCTCGAGAAGACCGAAACGTTCTGGTCGAGTCGCCTCGAGCGGCTCGCCGTTGTGGTCCGCCAGGAGAAGCCGTGACCAGTGCCACCATCGTCCGCATCATCGAGGCGGCTCCCGAGGCGGTCTTCGCGGCGTTCGTCGAACCTGAGAAGCTGGCGCTATGGTGGGGTCCGGACGACGGACCCGTGCTCTCTGTCGAGGTTGATCCACGGGTTGGTGGGTTCTTTCACATCCGATTTCGCCTGGCAGAAGACAGTACCGAACATGGCAGCGCCGGTACCTTCGAGGTGTTCGACCCCCCAAACCGGTTGGCGATGTCGTGGGCTTGGGACGACGACGACGGATCGAAGTCGCATGTCGACGTGTCCTTTCGTCAGGTCGATCAGGGCACCGAGGTCACATTGGTTCATTCGCGCCTTCCCGATGCAGAGGGACGCGACCAGCACCGGCAGGGCTGGGAGGGCGCCTTTCGGAAGCTTGCGCGCAGTGCCGGGGAGCTCACGTCACGCCGGTCGCTCGGGTCTTGACTACCGCAGGTTCGGGGATGACGGTGGCGATCTCGATACTCAACTCTCGGACCTCACCCGTCGGTGCTGCAATACGACACTGCTAGCGCCGGTCAGAGTGGGCGATCCTGGTTGTCTCGGCCGAGCTCGTCGGTGACCGAAACAATGGTGGGTCGGGTCTTGCGGCGTCTCGCGGACCGCATGCGGTGTTGCGCTGGCGCGGTACCTGGCACGCTGGCGCAGCGAGATGAAATCCGTCACAGTCGGCGCTCCGGGGAGGTTTCCATGGCTCGATTCGTCGCACCTGCGGTCACGGCGCTCCTCATCGGCGCAAGCATGTCCGCCTTCGCTGCAGCGACGGCCGAGCCCAAGGTGATCACGCAGGCGCGGACGGCGCAATTCACCTCGCTGGACCCGCAGTCGCAGTTCGAGCAGACGGCTGCCGACCTCACCCTGATTCTCTACAACACGCTCCTGGGCTATTCCTACCTCGAGCGGCCCTACAAGCTGGTGCCCGAGCTGCTCGCGAAAATGCCCGAGCTGGCGGCCGACAAGGTGACCTACACCCTCACCTTGCGCCAAGGCGTGCGCTTCCACGACAACAAGTGCTTTCCCGGCGGCAAGGGCCGCGAGCTCACCGCCGACGACGTGCTTTACACCCTGAAGCGCTACGCCGACGCCAACATCAACCACAAGAGCTGGTTCGTCATGGAGGGTGCCGTCGTCGGGCTCGACGCATTCCGCGGCGAGACGATCAAATCGGGCAGAAGCCCCGACCACGCGGCCCGCGAGGTCGAAGGGCTGCGCAAGATCGACCGCTACGCGTTCACGATCCGCCTCACCCACGAGAACCCACTATTCCTGTACGCCCTCGCGCTCAGCTCGACCGGCATCGTTCCCGTGGAAGCGGTGCGCGCCTACGGCGATCGGTTTGACGTGAACCCGGTGGGCACCGGCCCGTTCATGCTGGAAGGGCCGGCCGAACGCAAGGGCGTGCTGCATTTCAAGCGCAACCCCGTCTATTTCGGCGTCTATCCCAGCGTTGGCGCGCCGGGCGATCGTGAGAAAGGGCTGCTTCGAGACGCCGGGCGGAAGCTGCCCCTCGTCGATGCGATCGAGATGCCGCTCATCGAAGAGGCCCAGCCTGAGGCGCTTCGCTTCGAGAAGGGCGAGATCGACTGGCGCGCCCTCGATCGGGCGAATTTCACCCGCATGGTCGTCCGCGGCGCCGATGGCACGCCACGCCTGAACGACGCGTTCGCCGGAAGGTTCGACCTGTACGCCACGCGTGGGATAGACGTCTACTACTTGGTGTTCAACCTCAAGGATTCGTTGCTCGGCCCGAACAAGAAGCTGCGCCAGGCACTGGCGCGGCTCGTCGACAGCCGCGGCCTGATCGACGTTCTGCTCAACGGCCGGGGCGTTCCGCTGGGCAGCATCGTGCCCCTCGACCTGCGCGGCAACGAGCAGGAAACCGGCGCCAAGCCCGTTGGCTACGACCTCGCCGCCGCGAGGCGCCTGCTTGCGGAAGCCGGCTATCCCGAAGGGAAGGGGCTGCCGCCGTTGAGCATGCGCTATCCGGGGGCCGACGCCGCCCGGCGCGAACAGTTCGATTTCATGAAGGCGAAGTTCGCTGCCGCAGGAGTGCAGCTCAAGCCCGACCTGACCGATGGGCCGACATTCATCAAGAACACCGAAGGCAGCAACTTCCAGATCGCCGAATACAGCTGGTACGCCGACTACCCCGACGCCGAAGATTTCTACCAGCTCCTCTACAGCAAGAACGTTGCGCCCGGGCCGAACCTGGCGTCGTTTGCCAATCCCGACTACGACAAGGCATACGAGGCGTCGCGTTTCATGGTCGATGGCCCGGATCGGCTGCGCCATTTCCGTGTCATGAACGACATCATGAAGGAGGAAGTACCGCTGGTCGTGTCGCGCAACAGCGTTCGCTTCGGCGTGACCCAGAAGTGGCTGACCAATCTCAAGCGCAACCTGCTGGCTTCGGAGCTGCCTTTCCTCGACGTCGACATGGGGCGCAAGAAAAAATCGCCATGATGCTGGGCTATGTCGTGCGCCGCATCCTCCATGCGGTGCCGACCGTTCTGGGCGTTGCGCTCGTCACGTTCGTCCTGTTCAACGTCTTCGGCGCCGACCCGGTGCGCACCGCGCTGGGCCAGCACGCGTCGCCCGCGGCCATCGCCGAGTTGCGCCATCGTTGGGGCCTCGACCTGCCGCTGGTGGATCAGTTCGCCCGGTTCCTGCGCCAGATCGTGACCTTCGACTACGGGCGGTCGTTCGTGACCGGCGAGGACCTGTGGGAGCAGCTGCGCTCCGGAGCCCTCGTCAGCCTCGCCGTGACCGCGCCACCGTTCTTCTTCGGCGCGGCGATGAACGTGGCGATCGCCCTGTTCATCGCGCGGCGCCGCGGCGGCGTCGCCGACCGGCTGGCACGCGGCCTGTTCGTCGCCGGGATGAGCGTGTCGGCACTCGTCTACGTCCTCGTCATGCAGTATGTGCTGGCATTCAAATTCGACTGGTTCCCGATCTCGGGGTATGCCAGCGGCCTGTCGGCCATTCGGTACCTCGGCCTGCCGTGGCTCATCCTGCTCCTGATCGGGATGGGACCCGATATCCGTCTCTATCGCACCGTCTTCCTCGACGAGGCACAGGCCGACTACGTGCGGACAGCGCGAGCCAAGGGCGCGCCCGAGGCGGTGGTGTATGGGCGGCACGTTCTAGCCAATGCCTGGCTGCCGATCATCACCAACACCGTGACCACCATCCCCGTTCTCATCCTCGGCTCGTTCCTGATGGAGCGCTTCTTCTCGATTCCAGGCATCGGCAGCCTGACGATCGACGCCTTGTCCCGCGGCGACCTGCCGACCCTCAAGGCGGTGACGGTGCTCGGCGCGCTGGCGCTGGTGGCCTTCAATCTCCTGAGCGACCTGCTCTATGTCTGGGCCGACCCCAGGGTTCGATTGCGGTGAGCGGACGTCCGCTTGCGGCGCTGTGGCGACGGCACGATGCCCGTGCAAGTCTGGTGGTGCTATGCGCTTTTGCCGTGCTCGCCACAGCGGGATGCGCGGGCTGGTTGCCCGATGCGCAGGCAGCGGTCGGCGGCGCCAACGAGACGCCGGGCTTGCACTGGGCGACGCTGCTCGGCACCGACGTGCTCGGGCGCTCGGTCTTCTTCCGCGTTCTCGCCGGTGCCCAGACGGCCGTCACCATCGGCCTCGCGACGATGGCGCTGGCGGTGCCTTTCGGACTGTTGCTCGGCCTTCTCGCCGGCTGGTTCGGCGGCTGGGTCGACGCGGCGATCACGTGGCTGTATTCGGTCACCGTGTCCATCCCCGATATCCTGCTCATCACCGCCATCTCGTACGCGCTCGGTCGCGGCATCGTCTCGATGTGCGTGGCACTGGCGGCGACGAGTTGGGTCGGCATCATGCGGCTGACCCGGGCCGAGACGATGCGGCACAAGGCGCGCGACTATGTTCGTGCGGCGCAGGCGATCGGCGCCAGCGACGCGCGCATCGTCTTGCGCCAGATCCTGCCGAACGTGGTTCACGTCGCGATCGTCGTCGCCTCGTTGGTTCTGATCGGCGCCGTCAAGGGTGAAGTGATCCTCACCTATCTCGGCCTTGGCGTTCAAGACGGCGCGAGCTGGGGCCTGCTCATCGCCGGCGCGGCGCAGGATCTCGTGAACGACATCTGGTGGCCGCTCGCCGGTACGGCGCTCGCGATGTTTGCGCTGATCTACAGCCTGAGCGTGGTCGGCGACACGCTGCGCGACGTGCTCGATCCGAGAGTCGGCTGAGCGGCCGTCGGGGTCAGCCCGGCGGCCAAGGTCAGCTGTCAGCAAAGCCTGGAAACTCGCGCTGCCGGCCGCCTGCGCACATCGCCAGGCGTTTCTAAGGGGACGACCCGGCCGAGAGGGCCTTGTCGAAGAAGACAGTCACTTCGTCGGCGAGCTGCTTCAGGAACGCATCGCGATCGAAGCCCGGCGGGTTCGCGGCGATGTCGCCGTCGGGGCTGGGGATCGACATGCTGGGTGTATCCATGAAGGCGAAGTGCCAGGCGTTGGGCACACGATGAAGGTTCGGCGCGGGCAGACGGCCGGCGACCCATTCGGCATGGAATCGTGGCACCAGGAACCGATCGAGTTCTGCTTCGTAGATCAGGGTCGCCGCCCGAACTTTGGCGAGCGATTCGGCTGTGAGTGGCACTCCCGCCGGGGCCATCGCGACGATCGCCCGAACGCGTTCGTCCTTGAGCGAGGGCGTGGCCACTCGAGAGGGTGGCATCGGAACACCCGAGCGGCTCACGCCACAGAAGATCGGGTCTTCAGATGCTTCGGCGAGGCAGTGCTTCCTGATGCGGGACAAATCCGGCCTGGCTCCGGCCAACGCCAGCACCGTGTAGCCGCCGGCCGAGTGGCCAAGCGCACCCACTCGAGGCCCCTGGCCGTCGGTCGCAATCCGCTTCTTCCACCCTGCATCGGCCAGGATCGCGTCGATGACCCGAGACGCCTGCCGCGGCCGCTCGTCGAAATAGCGCTCGGGGCTCTTCTCGATCAGCGACCGATCCTGCCAGTTGTCGCCGGGATGGCGGAGTGCCGCGACCAGATAGCCGTTGCGGGCGAGGGCTTGCGCCAGGGTGCTGTGCCCGAGTTCGCTGCCACCGATGCCGTGACTGAGCAGGATCAGCGCCTTGACCCTGTCGACGGGTTTGCCGCCGATGGCGACGTCGAGCGAGAACGGTCCCATGGCGATGGCGCGCGGCGCGGCCATCGTCGGGTAGTACAGGGCGACCGTCGTCGCCGGCGCATCGGGTGTGCTGCCGGCCACCTGGATCTGCATCCAGCCGGCCTCGTAGGCGTGCGCGTGCGCTGCGACAAGGAGGGTGGCCAGCGAGGCCAGGATGCGCCGAAGGAGGCAGGTCATGTCGTTCCCGGATCGTGGTGGTGATCCAGTGTCGGACACGACGGCGAGACGACAGCATGGCTTGCGACGAAGCGCAGCCGGGACGTGCGAATCGACTGCCGGCGGTCGCCGGCCGCGTGCCTATCCGAGGTGTTTGCCGAAGTGGTACAGCGATCGCTCGAGCGCGGTCGCCGCTGCGCCGGCGTTGTAGGAGCCGCGCTGATCGCAGTTGAAGCCGTGATCGGCAGCGTAGAGATGGACTTCGACTTCCGAATGCGCGTGCTCGAATGACTTGACGCTCTCCATCGAGATGTGGCCGTCTTGTTCACCGAAGTGCGCCATCGTCGGCACCGCGGGCTTGCGCGACGGCTCGCTGCCGACCGTCATGCCGCCGCCGTAGTAGGCCACCGCCGCGGACAGGCCGCGCACGTTCTCGGCCGAGCGCCAGACCAGCAGGCCGCCCCAGCAGTAG